>NZ_VOSK01000252.1 GCF_009296175.1 Microvirga tunisiensis
CACCACCGCCACGCGGGCCGAGACCGCGCTCATCGAGCGCGCGATGTCGTCGGCCAGCGAGATCACCCGCGACGACTTCGTCCCAGGCGCAGGCTCAAGCTCATACAGCGTCACAACCGGACCGGGATTGACCTTGGTGATGGAGCCCCGGACGCCGAAATCCTCGAGCGTCCCTTCGAGCAGGGCGGCGTTCTGCTCCAGCGCCTCGGCCGAGATCGTGGGGACGGACGGCCGCTTCGGCTCGGCCAGGAGGTTGAGCTGCGGCAGCTGGTAATTCTCTTCGTCCAGCAGCGAAGGCTGGGCCTCGCGGCCCATGCGCTTGCCGGGCTTCGGCGCAGCATGCGCCGGTCCGACGCGTGCCGGCAACGGCTCGGGCCGGGCGGCCGCACGGGGTGCGGACGGGGCAACGTCGTCCTCGTCCCAGCCGGCCTCGTCCTCGTCGTGCATCGGCACGGAAGCCGGCGCGGGCCGCGGGCGGAGGGGGGCGCCGTCGAGAACGGGCTCGCGTCGCAGGCCGGGCTGGCGGGCAGGGCGCTTCGCCTGGGCGGGCGCATCCTCATAGTAATCTTCGTCGAGGGCGGAGCGGCGGCCTTCCTTCCAGCGCCGGGCTGTGGCGCGCAGGCTCATGACGCCGTGGGCGAGGGCGCCCAGCGAGACGATGCCCCAGCCGGGTTCGTCATGGCTGATCTCTTCCGCCTCGTCCCAATCCTGGATCCTGCGCCGCCTGATGGGCTGGTGTTCCTCGATCTCGTCCAGTTCCTCGTGGTGCCGCTCCTCCTCCGGGCCGAGACCGCAGGCGGCCGTGAGGCTGAAGATCGCAACGCCCGCGAACAGGAAGCCGAGGACTGCGCTGGCCGAGCCGCTGGAGAGACCCGTCACGGCCTTCGCCCCGGCGAGGATCGCATCGCCGACCACGCCGCCGAGGCCCGTCGGCAGCGGCCAGCTCTGCGTCGGGGGCAGGGCGCTGGCAAGCGCCGTGGCGGCGCCCGCGCCGATGACCCAGAGGGCAAAGCGCAGCTGCAGGCGGCCGAGATCGCCCGATTTCATGAGCCGCCAGCCCCAGAGCGCCAGCGGCAGCACGGCGGCGATCGCGCCGAGCCCCAGAAGCTGCATCAGCAGGTCGGCCACGATGGCCCCGGGCCAGCCGAGAAGGTTGCGGACGGGAAGGTCGGTGGCGTTGTTGAGGCTCGGATCGTCGACCGACCAAGTGGCGAGCGCCACCGCCACCGCGCCGGAAACGGCGATCAGGCACAGGCCCGTCAACTCCTGCGCCCGGCGGGCCAGGAAGGCTCGGAAGGTGCTGAAGAGGCCATCATAGGCGGAAGAAGAACGGCGGGCCGTACGCATCAAACCACTCTAAAAAATCAATAGGACGGGACAATGTTGCTAAGATGCTAGCGAAGCCGGGTTAAGGGTCCTTTAACCGTAACGGCCTTTTTGCGTTGTTGACGTTGCGCCTGCGAAAGACCAGTGTCCCGCCCATGACACGCAAAGGGCCCCGGACCGGTTGGACGCGCGCCGCCATCGTGGCGGTGATGGCCTATGCGTTCGTCCTGCAGGCCCTGCTTCTCTCCGTCGGCGGCGCGTTCCATGCCGCGGCGGCGGCCGACGCGCAGGGGATCATCTGTCTCCAGGACGGTTCCTCCGCGCCGGACCACGGGCCGAAGAAGGCCCACGAGAACCTCTGCTGCACCCTGAGCTGTCACGGCTCGGGCGCGGCGGGCCCTGCTCCGATCGCGGCCGTTCCGGATTGGATTGCGCCCATCGCAGGATCGGGCGATCGGATCGTTGAACCGCCGCATCTGCGCCTCACCTCCGACGTCCTGCCTCTGGGATCACGCGCGCCACCGCGCCTCGGCTGATCGACACTCGCCGATTCCCCGATTCTGCAAGGACACTTCCCATGACCTCGTTACGCTTCGGCGCGCTCGCTGCCGCCTTCGTTGCTCTATCGTCTCCCGCACTTGCCCATGTCTCCTTCGAGAACGGGCAGGCGGCGCCGAATTCCACCTACAAGGCCGCATTGCGCATCCCTCATGGCTGCGACGGCAAGGCGACCCTCAAGGTGCGGGTCCGCATCCCGGAGGGCATCGTTGCCGTCAAACCCATGCCGAAGGCCGGCTGGAAGCTGGAGATCACCAAGGGCTCCTATGTGAAGGCCTACCAGGTCAATGGCGAGGCGGTCTCCGAGGGCGTGACGGACATCGTCTGGACGGGCTCCCTCGACGACGCCCATTACGACGAGTTCGTGTTCCAGGCCCGCTTCACCGATGCTTATCAGCCGGGCGCGACGGTCTATTTCCCCGTGGTGCAGGAATGCGACGGCGCGACCGAGGAATGGACCCAGGTCCCGGCCGCGGGCGAGGACCCCCACAGCCTGAAATCGCCCGCCCCCGGCGTGCGGATCGCCGGCGCCGCCGCCACGACGTCGACCGTGAAAGTCGGAGCGCTCACCCTCGAGCAGCCCTGGTCGCGGGCGACACCGGGCGGCGCCAAGGTCGGGGGCGGTTACGTGAGCATCGCCAACACGGGCACGACGCCCGACCGCCTGATCGGCGGCTCGTTTCCGCTTGCCTCCAAGGTCGAGCTGCATGAGATGCGTCTCGACGGAGACGTCATGCGCATGAAGCCGGTCGAGGGCGGGCTCGAGATCAAGCCGGGCGCCACGGTCGAATTGAAGCCGGGCGGGTTCCATCTCATGTTCATGGACCTGAAGGAATCACTCAAGGAAGGCCAGACGGTCAAAGGAACGCTCGTCTTCGAAAAGGCGGGTTCCGTCGAGGTGGAATACGCGGTGCGCGGGATGGGCGGCGGCGCGCCGGCCGAGCACAAGCACTAGAGTTCGTTCCATGGCCATGGAATCAGCTCTCATCTTCGGTTTGCCGCATTTTCTGGCGGCGAACCGGATCCATTTCACCGAAAGATGCTCCAGCGCGGGAGATCGACCATGAATTTCAGACGCCTCCTCGTGCCGCTCCTCGTCTTCACCGCCGGCCTCCTGGTGCTGGTGGTGACGGCAGGCCTGCTCCTGTTCCCGTCCGGGCAGCAGCAGAGCGCCGGCAAAGTGCCGGTCGGCGGCCCGTTCCGGCTCACGAGTCACGAGGGCAAGCCGTTCACGGAGGAGAACCTGAAGGGCAAGCCCTTCGTGGTTTTCTTCGGCTTCACCCACTGCCCGGAGGTCTGCCCGACCACCCTCTATGACCTCACGCAGGACATGGCGGCTCTGGGCCGGGATGCCGACAGGCTGCAGGCGGCCTTCATCACGGTCGACCCGGCGCGCGACACGCCGGAGCTGATGAAGACCTATCTCTCCTCCTTCGATCCGCGCATCTTCGGTCTGTCGGGAACGGAGGACGAGATTGCCGCCGCTGCGCGCGCCTACAAGATCTATTACCGCAAGGTCCCGACGGAGGGCCAGGACTACACCATGGACCATTCCGCCACCCTGTTCCTGATGGACAGCAAGGGCGAGTTCTACGGCACGTCCAACTTCCAGGAGCCGGAGGAGACCCGGCGCTCCAAGCTGCGGCAGCTCGTGAAGAACGGGTGAGGTGTCCCTCTCTACGTCATCACCGGCCTTGTGCCGGTGATCCCGATTGCTTGGGCGCCGCGCCTCTCTGAGCGGGATGGCCGGGACAAGCCCGGCCATGACGGAAGAGCGTCATCCTCGGTGGTTCATAGGACCGGGAAGGGGATCCGCTCACGGGCTCTAGCGTTATGGATCCCCTTCCCCTCCGCTTCGCCCCGGCCGGGAATGACACTGGAAGAACAAGAAAAGCCCCGGCCTTTTTGTCCGGGGCTTTTCTGTGTGAGCCTCTGGAAGGCTTCGTTGCTGCAGCGCCCGAGGCAAGGGTCTCGACGCTCCCTCGGGCGCTGCAGAGTTCAGCTCAGTAGTTGTAGGCGCGCTCGCCGTGGTCCGCGAGGTCGAGGCCTTCGCGCTCCTGGTCCTGCGTGACGCGCAGCCCGACGATCAGGTCGGTGATCTTGTAGAGCACCACGGAGCCGATGCCGGTCCAGACCAGGGTGATCGCCACGGCGATGATCTGGGTCACCACCTGGCCGCCGATGCTGTACTCGCCGACGCCGTAGCCGCCGAGCGACGGAGCCGCCACGATGCCCGTGCCGATGGCGCCGATGATGCCGCCGACACCGTGGATGCCGAAGACGTCGAGAGCATCGTCATAGCCGAGCGCGTTCTTCACGCCGGTCACGGCGAAGTAGCACACCGCGCCGGCCACGAGGCCGAGCACGATGGAGCCCATCGGGCCGGAGAGACCGGCGGCCGGCGTGATCGCCACGAGGCCGGCGACCGCGCCCGAGGCGATGCCCAGCAGCGAGGCCTTGCCCTTGCTCATGGCTTCCACGGTCATCCAGGCGAGGCCGGCTGCCGCCGGGGCCAGGATGGTGTTGATAAGCGCGAGAGCAGCACCGCCCGTGGCTTCGAGGTTCGAGCCGGCGTTGAAGCCGAACCAGCCGACCCACAGAAGGCAGGCGCCGACGAAGGTGAGAGTCAGCGAATGCGGGGCGAGCAGGTCGCGGCCATAGCCGATGCGCTTGCCGATGAGCAGGGCGCCGACGAGGCCGGCCACGCCGGAGTTGATGTGAACCACCGTTCCGCCCGCGAAGTCGAGAGCGCCCATGGTGAAGAGATAGCCTTCCGAGAACCACACCATGTGGGCGATGGGCAGATAGACGAAGGTCAGCCACAAGCCCGTGAACAGCATCACGGCCGAGAACTTGATGCGCTCGGCGAAGGCGCCGACGATCAGGGCCGGGGTGATGGCCGCAAAGGTGAGCTGGAAGGCGATGAAGGTGAATTCCGGGATCGCCACGCCCTTGGTGAAGGTGTCGGCGGTGGAATCCGTGGTCACGCCGGCGAGAAAGGCCTTGGAAAAGCCCCCGATGAAGGCGCCGATGCCCTCGCCGCCGGACGTGAAGGCAAGCGAGTAGCCGTAGAACACCCACAGGATGGCCACCAGGCTGAATACCGCGAAGACCTGCATGAGCACGGAGAGCATGTTCTTGGTGCGCACGAGGCCGCCATAGAACAGGGCCAGGCCCGGGATCGTCATGAGGATCACGAGGATCGTCGAGACGAGCATCCAGGTGGTGTCACCCTTGTTGACGGTGGGAGCGGCGGCGGCGTCTTGCGCCAGAGCAGGGTTGAGGGCCGCGAGGCCTAATCCCAGCGCACCGAGCGCCGGCAGGAGGAGTGGACGGAACTTCATCGGATTCAAACTCCGGAATGATCGAATGAATGGAAAATCAAAGGGCGTCGATATCGGTCTCGCCCGTGCGGATGCGGACCGCCCTTTCGAGCGAGGTGACGAAAATCTTGCCGTCGCCGATCTGGCCGGTGCGCGCGGCCGCCGTGATCGCATCGATCACCTGGTTCACCAGTTCGCTCGCTACCGCCACTTCGATCTTCAGCTTTGGCAGGAAGCTCACGGCATATTCGGCGCCGCGATAGATCTCGGTATGACCCTTCTGCCGTCCGTATCCCTTCACCTCAGTCACGGTGAGGCCGTGCACGCCGAGAGCGGTGAGCGCGTCGCGCACCTCTTCCAGCTTGAACGGCTTGATGACCGCCATCACGATTTTCATGGGTTAGGCCCCCTTTTGAGACGTCCGCCCGATCAATCAGGCGGCGGTTTCCAACGTGAACCCGGCCTCATGGACGGGTGTCGGGGGCATTTACGCAAGAAGCATGCCAAGCTATGCCCGTTATAGGCAAAGGGCCTCTGCCTCTTTCCTAGGCAGCCGAAGCTGGGCTATAAAACAGTCTTATTGATGAAATTTTAGGCAGAAAATATCAGGAGCGGCGCTCGCGGATGAGCCCTTCCTGAGCAACGGACGCCACCAGGGTCCCGTCCTGCTTAAAAATGAGTCCGCGCGAGAAGCCGCGGGCGCCGCCGGCGCTCGGGGTGTCCTGCGCGTAAAGCAGCCATTCGTCGGCCCGGAACGGGCGGTGGAACCACATGGCGTGGTCCAGGCTTGCGGGCTGGATCGATGGATCGAACACCGTCCGGCCATGGGGGAAGAGGGAGGTGTCGAGGAGCGTCATGTCCGAGGCGTAGGCCAGGACGGACTGGTGGATCGCCGGATCGTCCGGCAGGCGGCCGAGGGTCTTGATCCAGACATGGAAGCGCGGCTCGCCCGGATCGCGGGAGGTGTAGCGCTTGATTTCCACCGGGCGGATTTCGAGCGGGCGCTCGCGCTCGTAATAGGTGCGCATGGGCTCGGGCATCTGAAGGAGGAGCCGGCCTTTCACGTCCTCCTCGCTCGGGAGTTCGTCGGGACCCAGCACCTTCGGCATGTCGGCCTGATGCTCGAAGCCCTCCTCCTCGCGATGGAACGAGGCCGACATGGCGAAGATCGCCTGCCCGTGCTGGATTGCCAGGACCCGGCGCGTGCTGAAGCTCTTGCCGTCGCGGATGCGTTCCACCTCGTAGATGATCGGGATCTTGGGATCGCCCGGCAGCATGAAATAGCAATGGAGCGAATGAGGAGGGCGTCCGTCGACCGTCCGGGTCGCGGCGACCAGCGCCTGCCCGATCACCTGCCCGCCGAACACGCGCTGCCAACCGCTCTTCGGGCTCTGCCCCCGGAACAGATTCACCTCGAGCTGTTCGAGGTCGAGAATGGAGAGAAGATCGGTGACGGCACGGGACATGGATTCAAGGTCCTTCGATCGGCAACAGCCATCCATCGGCGAGCGCTTTGAGAAGGTCAAGCTTGACGCTGGACAATGGATCGCTGACACCCACCTATAACGTTGAAAGCATGGAGATGGAGCGATGAGCGCAGCAACGGCCATGGAGCGACCGCGCATCGTCATCGCAGGCGGGGGGCTCGCCGGACTGTCCCTGTCGCTGGCGCTCAAAAAGGCGCTCGCCGATGGGATCGACGTGGTCATGTGCGATCCGGCCCTCAGGCGCGATCCCCATGGCGACAAGCGCTCCTATGCCATTGCCGCAGCGGCGCGCCGGATGCTGGAGGCGCTCGAAATCTGGGCTCAGGTCGCGGACAAGGCCCAGCCGATCCTCGACATGGTGATCACCGACAGCCGCCTGCAGGACCCGGTGCGGCCGACCTTCCTCACCTTCGGGGGCGATGTCGACGGGCACGAGCCGTTTGCACACATGATCACGGCGGGCGATTTGACCGCCGCCCTGCTGGAGGCCTGCCGCGAAGCCGGGGTCGATCTGCGCTCCGAGGGCGTGGCGGGTTTCGCCGTTCACGGGGCGCGGACGGACATCTCCCTGGCGAATGGCGACAGCCTGCAGGGCTCCCTGTTGGTCGCTGCCGACGGCGCCTGCTCGCGCCTGCGCGAGCAGGCGGGGATCGGCTGGATCGCGTGGCCCTACCGGCAGTCCGGGATCGTCGCGACCATCGCCCACGAGCGCGATCACGAGGGTAAGGCCATCGAGCATTTCCTGCCCTCCGGTCCGTTCGCGATCCTGCCGCTCAAGCCCGAGTCCCAGGCCGACGGCAGCCTCAAGCACCGCTCCTCCATCGTCTGGACCGAGCGCAGCGAGAACGTGCCCGCCCTGCTGGAATCGCATCCCGAGGACCTGCTCGTCGAACTCGAACGCCGCTTCGGGCTGCAGCTCGGAAAACTCACCTTCGAAACCAAGCCGCAGGCTTTTCCGCTGTCCTTCGGCGTGGCGCGCTCCTTCGTGGGCGAGCGGCTGGCGCTTCTCGGCGATGCCGCCCACGTGATCCACCCCATCGCGGGCCAGGGCCTCAATCTCGGCCTGCACGATGCGGCGGCCTTGGCCGAGATCATCACCGATGCCATGCGCCTCGGCATGGATCCGGGTGCGGCCGACGTGCTCGATCGGTACGAACGGGCGCGCCGCACCGACATCACCACGATGGGCGTGATGACGGATGGCCTCAATCGCCTGTTCTCGAACGACGTCCTGCCCGTACGCCTGATCCGCGACCTCGGCCTCGGCCTCGTCGACCGCATGCCGGGCCTGAAGCGCTTCTTCATCCGCGAGGCGGCAGGGATTCGCGAGCGGCAGCCGAAGCTGTTGAGAGGCGAGGGGCTGTAAAAGGCAACTTTTGAAACTCCGAAGAGCCCTCATCCTGAGGAGGCCATCAGGTCGTCTCGAAGGACGAGGGCGTCTCCAGTGCTCTCTGGACCCTCCTTCGAGACAGTCGCTCCGCGATCTCCTCAGGATGAGGGCTGCGGCGTTGTACGGCCTTTTAGCCCACCTTGCCATGCTCGTGCCGGCACTGCTCGTGATCGGCCAGCACCTGGATGATCCGGCATTCGCCCACCTGCCCGTGCCGGCAATCGTCCAGCATGTGCCGCAGCTCCGAGCGGAGAAGCGTCAGCCGGGCGATGCGGCGCTCGATGCTCTCCAGATGCCGGATGACGATTCGATCGGCCGGCTCGCAGGGCTGCTCCGGTTTGGCGCTCAGGCTCATGAGCTCGCGGATGGCTTCCACGTCGAAGCCGAGCTCCCGCGCATGGCGGATGAAGCTGAGGCGGGACACGTCCTCCACTCCGTAGCGCCGCTGGCGGCCTTCCGTGCGCGGCGGGACCGGGAGGAGGCCGATCTGCTCGTAATAGCGGATGGTGGGGACTTTCACGTCGACCCGGCGTGACAATTCCCCGATGGACAGACCCATCATTTTTCCTCTTGAACCTCTAGTCGCTAGAGATTGTACGGTCCTGTCCGCCACATGAAAAGGAGAACCGGATGACCGAATCCCGCGGCCACCAGCACGGGGCGTGCTGCACCTCCCACGACCACCATGGTCACGAGGACCACCATGCTCACGAGCTTTCGACCCATCCGGCGAAGAGCCATGAGCATGCGGAGGAAACCTGCGGCCGCCAGGGCGGCGTGCCGATCTTCGACGGCGTCGATCCCCGCTACAAGCGCGTGCTCTGGACCGTGATCGCGATCAATGCCGCCCTGTTCGTCACGGAGATCGTGGCCGGCCATCTCGCGCGCTCGCAGGCCCTGCATGCCGACGCGCTCGATTTTCTCGGCGATACCGTCACCTATGGCCTGAGTCTCGCCGTGATCGGCGCATCCCTGCGCACCCGCGCGACCGCCGCCCTGTTCACTTGTCAAGCGACACCGAGATTTACGAGATAAGGCGACATCCAGTTTTACGACGGCTCAAGCGTGAGCCCGCTGGAGAGCCTCCTCCAGATCCCGCAGGCGATAGCTGCGCCCCTTGATGTTGAGAACATGCGCTCGGTGCAGCAGGCGGTCGAGGATGGCCGTGGCCAGCACCTCGTCGCCGGCCAGCAGCTCGGTCCACTCCCGGATGCTCTTGTTC
>NZ_VOSK01000253.1 GCF_009296175.1 Microvirga tunisiensis
GGAAGCGTAGAATGGTTCATGGCGGGTGGGTTCTCCCAGAAATGAGGCGGATCGGATTCAACAACCAAATCCTAAGTCATCTCAGGCACTTGAGCTACACCCGCCAACCCTCCATGAATTTTCCGGGTTAGCGAGATGCTGGAGTGTTGAAGGAGGGAGAGAAGCGATTTCCGCTTTCGACCCGGCGATCGTCGACAGCTTTTGCATCTCTGAGCGATTGGAAATACGGCCCGAAGAAACGTCTTTTACAGTTCCCTGTTCTTCGCCCCTTCCTGCGACATCTGCTTCGACAGCCATATCGGTCGAGGCGTGAGCTAATCCCTCGCCGGCAGGTGGCTGAAGGCCCTTCACCCCAACGCCCTTGATTTTCCCGGTAAGCAGATTCTCAGATGCCGGGATTGCCTCTTTGTTGTAAACCGCCGTGCCTAATTCCGTTGGAGCGATGCTTAGCCCTTCAAAGATGGGTCTGAAATGCGTTTCCTGATTTTGAACCGACACTGCGAGCTTGGATCCCAATCCCGAATTTGCTGGACTTAGCTCGCCCACATCCTGCGGCGGCATGGACAGATGGGCTGATGCAAGAGATGCGCTCGATTGTGCAGCATCGGCATCGCCAGCATTAGCGGTTCGCGCCAGAATGCGAGGGAGGAGATTCTCGAGAATTGAGAACGCAGGGCTTCCGGATTGGAGAACTGACGTACCTGCAGAATTGTCACTCGGCGCCACCTCAGGCAGGAGAGCCTGCAGCGCATCGCCATCGGCCGCATCCGACTCCAGATATGCCATGTTCGCTTCGTTGTCTGGAATGTTTGTTTTCTGCTGAGATGCCCCTACACCCTCCTTCTGCGACTTTCCTGAAAAGCCGTCCAGGAGTGAACCGAAGTCGGACGAGGCAGCGTTTCCACTGCTCTCCTGGGCGTCTGGATTCAGAGATGCGTTGCGCGACGGGGTGTCCACAAGCCTCGGCGTTGTCTGTGACAGAAGATCTAATCGGCTCATCGGCTTGTATACGCCTAATTCTTAATCAACTTGTCGACGCGACTTAGGGCGTCACGTGCTTTGGATAGCGCCTGAAGCTGTTCCAGCCCTTGCGCAGGAGCGGAAACGTCCATCGGCCGCTCGGCTACGACCTTGACCGACTCCGTTCTCGCTTCAGCGACCTGCTGCGACTGAATCTCGGGCATTTTACGTATCTGGCCTGCCATTGCGAGAGCGGAATCCAGCAAGCCCAGATCGCTCGCCGCAAGAACGGTCCGGTCGAGACTGCGAAGATCGTTGACGGCACCATCGATGGCCTGAGGCGATGTGATCAACGATGCCGCGCGGTAGAGCTTTGCTCTTGCGGCGCTCATCCTGTCTGATCCCACCAGCTCCTGAGCCTTGTCGGCCAACAATCGGGCCGATGTGGTGAACCCCTGTTCAATCGATGAACGTGCTGCCAAAAGGTAAAGATCGCGCCTTGCATCCAGCTCAAGCTCGGACATCATCGCCACGAGGCCTTCAAACCGCGAGGACTCCTTCCCGAAGTCAATTCGCGTCAGCGCGGAGGCCAGCCTCTGCCTGAAGTTGCCGGAGTAGATCGAATGACGATAGCGTCGCAGATAGTCAGTGGCGAGGGTCTGGAACTTTTTCATATTGTTGGTCTGGCTCGCCACGAAGACCTGCCTGCGCAAGGCTGCCTCTTCAAGAAGGGTGCCAGGCGCCTGAAGTCGGACGAAGTCCAGCAACTCGTCTGATTTCGCAGCATCCTTCCGCACAACGAGAGCCGATTGAACCAAGGCCAACTGCGCTCCCAGAGTAGGAGGAAGGGAGCGAGGGTCCAAGGATGCGAGCGCATTCTGCGCAGCCTCCTCTCTACCCTCGACATAAGCCAGTGCGCCTTCGATTAATGGCCGGTCATTCTCTGCAATGACCGAGGAGCCTAATTCCAGAAGCTTTCTCAGTATCCCTGGATTACCGCCACTGAGGACGAAGGAGACCGCGGCTCGGGAATTCTTGCTCGTCTGCCAGGTCTCCGGCTCCAGATCCATGAACCTGTCGTCCAGGATCCCCAGCAGGCCACGCTGCCCGATATGAGCCTCGGTGGACCCGATCGCAATCTGGTCCTGCATCAGATGCAAAGTACGCACGAGCTGAACAGGGCTGGGACCGGTGGCGGGCTGAACGTTCTGCTCTACAGTTTCCTGTGAAGGCGACGTACTCTCGGCCACCGCCGCTTCCGCAACGAGGAGCAAAGAAATCGCAATGAGCGGCAATGAAAGACCTTTCATCGGTGATCACTCCTGCAGAAGGATCTCAACCCGGCGGTTTTGATCCGCATTCGGATCGCTCGGGATCTTCGGCTCACGATCTGCATGACCCTCGACCCGCACGATTCTGCTCTCGTTCAATCCACCACGGACGAGCATGTAGAGCGCCATCTGAGCCCGCGCGTGGGACAGCCGCCAATTGTCATAATTGGCTGATTTGAAAGGCCGAGCATCCGTATGTCCCCGGATGACGATCTTGCCCGGGCGGGACTGCAGAACTTTTGCGATCTCCGCCATCGCGCGCACAACCTTTGCATGCGGTTCGGCCGAGCCCACGGCAAACATCGTGAAGTCGAAATCATCCGTCAGGCTGATCAGGGTTCCAGCACCGGTCCGGCGAACTTCAATATGCGGCTGCGGCGAGAGATCCTTCGCCGGTTGAACAGCTTTCAGGATTTCCCTCTTCAACTCTGCCGCCTTCAGATCCGCCATCGTCGCTGCGTTCGGTTCTATATTCGATGCCTGACGCCCGGGATCGGAAGTTGTGCCATTCTGCTGCTGCTCCTGGCTCTCGTCAGGCGTCCGCGCCTTGACGGAGGCTTTCGGATCCGACTTGCTGCCAGCCGGAGATTTCTGGCTCAAAGCAGCAACCGCATCCATGACAGCCTTCGAAGGAGCCGGTGCTGCCGTTCCCGGCTTCGATGGTGTATCCGTCTTCAGTTCCTCGACCGGCGCGACCTGCCAATACAGGGGATCGAAGGGATCCCTGAAGGCCTCTCCTGCCTTGAGGCCAGGCACGTCGCTCTCGCCCGGCGTGACATCGGCGCCGAGCGTATCGTGAGGGTTTGCTTCGACCTCATCAGCGATCTTGGCGAGAACGGCATAAGGATCCTGGAAGAGAGCACCCTCCTTGAATCGTGGCTTCTGGAGTTGATGAGACTTGCCCCCTGTCCCCTCGCCACTTCCCTTTTCCTTCCCGTCCTTGGTGTTGTCCGTTTCATTCTCGGGAGGAACATTCTGAGGGTCGTCGAGCCCCTTCTTGTTTGGGGTCGATTCGGCCAGCTGAACTGGGTTGAAGTAATTGGCAACGCCGCTTCGGGTCTCTTCGTCAGTCAGGCCGATGAGCCACATCACGAGGAAGAATGCCATCATAGCCGTCATGAAGTCCGCATGAGCAATCTTCCATGCGCCTCCTTTGACGACATCCTCACCATCGTCGCTTCTTCGGACGATGACGATCTCCTGCTTATCTGAATTCGCCATCAACCATCAGCCTTCTAACGCCTGGGCCAGACGGACCGACCAGGAATTCAGTTGCGTTTGAACAAGCGTATCTTGCGTCGCGACACGAATCTCAACGTGTTCGCTCGAAAAAAACTCGATCGAACTCTCATAATGTCCAAGATGTGATTTCATGGCTGTGAGCAGATCTTCCGGTCCAGAAATCTTCAAAAGACTCGCGTCACGACCTGAAAGTAACGTTGCAAGAACATCCTTGAACTCAGCAAGAGTTTGCTGACGGAAAGCTTCCGAAAGAAAAGGCCTGAGGATATTTGCAATCCTCTCCGAGAGATTTGCTTCGATGTGCTCGACCGCCGTCGCGATCTGGGCTGACATCTGAAGAGCCTGCTGCTCAACCCAGATCGTACGCTGATCATTCATATCCTCTAGATGGCGGGCCTTCTCAGCCGCAATGGCATCCTCAAACTCTTTGCGCGCGATCTCTCTTTCCTCAGCCCGGACTCTTGCTTCTACCGACTTAATGAATTCCGCCTGGCGATCGACGACAGGTTGCTGTGGCTCCGGATCCGTCTCGGGCGTAACCTTGACGGCGCGCAGAAGACCGATTCCCGAAGACTCGCGAGCGATTGGACTTGAGAAGTCCGCCAAAAGGCTGGCTATCGTCCCTGCCATTACGCAGCCTCCCGTCCGAGCCATTGTTTCAGAACGGCCGCAGCCTGCTCCTCACTGAGTTCGATGATCTGCTCCAGTTTCCGTTGCGGAGTCCGCGGCATCTCGATCAAGTTCTGTTCATCCGCTTCGGAAGTAACCTGCAAAGCGGTCTCCTTGCTGGCTTCAAGAGCCTCCTCAGCTTCGGCCGCAGCCAGCGCCGCCGCCTGCTCACGCTGGAGCTCGAGCTCAGCCTGGTGTCGGGCCATGAGCATTCGAACAGCGGGGCGCAACCCGAACCAGATCATCATGGCGCACAGAGCAAGGATCGTCAGCGCGTTTATGACCGTTCCAAACTGACGCATGAGGATTTCAGTCAGTGACGGACCCGACACAGGCTGAAGCATTCCGCCATCGTCGACGAAGCTGACGGCGGCAACCTTGATCTGATCGCCACGGGACTTGCTGAAGCCCGTTGCGGACGATACAAGCTGCTCGATCTCTGCGACCTTTGCGTCCATCTCGGCAGGCGTTGCATTTTCGCCGAGCAGCGATGTGATGCGGGACTTGTTCACCAGAACGGCAACGGAGAGATTCTTGATCTGATAGCCGTCGCTGATCGTCTGAACTGTCTTGGACGAAATCTCGTAGTTCGTCAGCTCTTCGCGTCGCTGGTTGTCCTCGCTCGCGCTGTCGCTCGAATCGGCTCGGACGCTTTCATCGGGCAGGTTCTGCTGAACAGTAGTCGGCTTCTGGCCGCTCTTGTTCTGCGAAACCTCGGTTTCCTTAATCGTACGCGTCGAGCGCTCGACTTTCGATTCTGGGTTGAAAATCGTTTCGTTGGTGCTGACCTTATCCGTGCTGAGGCGAGCAGCCACGCTGATTTCGAAATTGCCAGTTCCGAGATATGGTGCGAGTGTGCGGCGCACATTGTCCTGGATTTCCAGACCAACGGTCTTCTCGAGCTTAGCCATCTTACCGGTCGAGGCATTTGAAGCATCATCGCCGGACATAAGAAGCGTGCCATCCGTGTTCATGACGGTGACCTTCTCAACCGCCATCCCCGGAATAGCTGCCGCGACGAGATGCCTGATGGCCTGCGCGGACGATGTGTCATCGGAGGGGGCGGTGCGGATGACGACCGAGGCGGAAGGCGGCTGCTGCTCGCGGCGGAATGAACCGCGATCCGGCAGAACGATGTGAACGCGTGCAGCCTTGATGCCCTTCATACCCTGTATCGTGCGGGCAAGCTCGCCCTCGAGAGCCCGTACTTTGGTGACCTCCTGCATGAAGGATGTGAGACCGAGCGAGCCGAGGTCGTTGAAGAGCTCGTAGCCAGATTTCGTGCTGTGCGGCAGTCCCTTCTCGGCCAGCAGCATCCGCGCCTGGGCCGTATTGCCATAGCTGACGAGGAGGGCCGTTCCGTCGGCGCTCACATCGAAAGGAATGCCTGCATCCTTCAGGACTACTCCCATACGCCCGACATCCTCTCGGTCAAGCCCCGTATAGAGTGTCTCTTGCGCGGGCCGGCTGAGGTAATAGGCGCCGATACCGACGGACAGAAAAACAGCAAGACCGATCGCGGCCAAGGCAGCCAGGCGGCGAGCGCCCAGCAGCATCAAACTACTCCACAGTCTTTCGGCGTGTTGACGACCAGGCATAAAGAATCTCGGTACTGGTAAGAGGTGTCGAGATCACTTGTGCGTCGCCAACCTTGTGCGAAGGTTGCTGCTTCTCCGTTGGCGTCCAAAATTTGTGCGGTGCAGTAGAATGAAGGGCGCTCAGAAATACGATCTCACCAAGCCACTCACGAGAATGTTCCATCCATCGATGAGGACAAAGAACAGGATCTTGAACGGTAGCGCCAGGACGGTCGGGGGCATCATCATCATGCCCATGGACATCACCAGGGTTGCCACAATCATATCGATGACGAGGAACGGCAATGCGATCAGAAAGCCGATCTCGAATCCTCGCCTTAGTTCGGAGATCATGAAGGCCGGAATCAGGATCCGGAGGTCGATCTTCTCGCCCTCATTGGGCTTGGGGTAGTTGACCGCGGCCAGATCGCTGAACATCTGGAGATCCTTGGGCCGGACATGGGTCAGCATGAAGTCGCGGAAAGGCTCCGTTGTCCTGGTGAACGCCTCTGCCTCGGAAATGCGATTCTCCGTCAGCGGCCTGACCCCGTCATTCCAGGCCCGGTCGAAGGTCGGACCCATGACGAAGAAGGTCATGAACAAGGACAGGCTGATCAGGAAAAGGTTGGCAGGAGTGCTCTGAAGGCCGAGACCGGAGCGCAGGAACGAGAAGGCGACGACGAACCGGGTGAAGCTGGTCACCATGATCAGCATGCCAGGAGCCAGGGACAGAACAGTCAGAAGGACGACAAGCTGAATGATCCGGCCACTGACCGCGCCATCGCCGGCGGGAATGAGAGACTCGAGGCCGGCAATCTGAGCGTGAGCACTCGTTGCCGCTAAAAGGAATGCACTGGTGAATATAAAACGTAGAGGCATCGGTCACTATGTCTTTCAGGAAAGTAGAGAGGCATTCACCAAACGAATTGCGAATGCGACAAAGACTGCATCCTACTGAACAATCAGGGTTTCAAGCACCAGCTCTTGGATCGCTCCCTTTGAGCGCAGTCTTGCCCGCTCGTTGAGATCCTCCCGCAAGTGAAGGAGGCCGCTCGGGCCTTGAATCTGCGCCAATGACATGGTGCGGATATAGGACAAGATGTCCTGCCTCGTCTCGGACACCAATACGTCGGGATTTTGCTCGTCACCCGGCTTAAAAACGATGGACGCCTCGAGCCTGACCCAATCGCTTTCCGAGCCTGCCAGATTGGTCACGACAGGAGCGAGCTTTTTGAGCGTAATGCTGCCCGTATAAGGGCTGGCGACCTCAGCCTTCTGCGGCAAAGCCTTGTACTTTTCCTCGACCTGCTTCTCGATCCCGGACACCATGACCAAGCCAAACCCACCGCCGATGGCAGCGGACAGGAGGGTCAGGAGGCCGAGCGTCAGGAGCCATCGGAGCGATCCCTCCTTGCTCGGAACGGTTCCGGAAGGCGCTGGAAGTTCTAAGGCCTTGGCCATTCTTCTCTCGTCCCAATGATCTGACTAGAAAGGTGCCACGACGTCGTAGATCTGTTGTCCATAGGCAGGCTGCTGGACCTCCATCAGGCGCCCGCGACCACCATAGGACACGCGAGCCTCCGCGATCTTGTCGTAGCCGATCGTGTTCTTCGGCGAGATGTCCCTCGGCCGCACGATTCCGGCAATGTTGAGGACGCGGACTTCGAAATTCACGCGCACTTCCTGCGATCCGCTGATCACGACGTTCCCGTTCGGAAGGACCTCATTGACGATTGCCGCAACGGAAAGACGCAGTTTTTCCGATCGATCGATCGTTCCCTGTCCGGTCGATGATGATGACGAATCGACACCGACATCTCCGGTGCCGTCAGCGTTCCATCCCTTGAACGAAAACGCATAATCCAGCCCGGCACTGATCGAGGACTGCCGCGATCTATCGCTTGCATTGTCGAATTCGGCCTTATCGTCGATCTGGATGTTGACCGTGACGATATCGCCAACCTGCCTTGCCCGGGGACTCGTAAAGAGGTCGGCGCTGGCATTGCTCCAGGTGGAGTTTGCCGCACTCCGGCCGCTGGCCTTGAACAGGTGAGGGAGAGGCTCCCTTTCGACGGCGATGCCGGACCCAACGGGTGTCATCCCTGGCTCGCGTCCAAGATCCTCAGGTCTCGTCGCGCAAGCGCCGAGGAAGCACAGGCCAGCAATCAGGATAAGACGTTTCAATTCTGCCTCACGGTGTTCTTGTCCCGCTTTGGAGCATCGGTGATGACATTCGCCAGCTGAGCGGCGCGCCCCGGCTCCATTTCATTCAGGACGGCGCTCGCCACTCGTGGGTTGAGCT
Organism: Microvirga tunisiensis; assembly: GCF_009296175.1. Lineage (GTDB taxonomy): Bacteria > Pseudomonadota > Alphaproteobacteria > Rhizobiales > Beijerinckiaceae > Microvirga > Microvirga tunisiensis. The sequence continues at coordinate 8,082 of NZ_VOSK01000253.1, forward strand.
TGGCGATGACGGCCGCCGCTATCTCTTCGTCCATATTGGTCAGCTGCAATGCAGCGGCATCCGGGCGCATGCGCGAATAGATCAGGACGATGGTCTCGTCCGCCTTCTCCAAGACCTCATTCCGGCGGCGCAGCCACTCCTCATACTCGGCGCGCTTGGCTTCATGGACCTTGAGGCGACCCTCGATTTCCTTTTCCATATCGGCAAGAGCCTGCTTCTGAAGAGCGAAGCGCGTGTCGGATGCCGCATCGGCAATATTGGCGCAGTACTGGTTGTTCTTGATGTCCGCTTTGACATCCTGCGCCAGGACAGTCTGGTGTGCAGTTGTCCCGAGAAGCGCGCCGGCGAGCGCCATTGGCAGGAGGGCTTTGACGATCGTGGATTTGGTCATTGGATCACCAGTTCTGCTTGAAGGGCGCCGGCCGTTTTCACTGCCTGAAGAATAGCAATCACATCGGACGGCTTAAGACCCATCTGGTTGAGCCCCTTGACGAGCGTCTGCAGATCCGCTCCCCGGACAATGGCAAGCGGCACCCTATCCTCTGCAGCCGTGATCTGAGTACGCGGCACAACGACGGTCTGTCCCATGGAAAATGGATCAGGCTGAGACACTTCAGGAGTTTCGGTCACTCGGATCGTCAGAGCTCCGTGTGTGATTGCCACCGTCGAGATCTGGACGTTCTTCCCGATCACTACCGTTCCGGTCCGTTGATCCACGACAATCCGGGCCGGCGTGTCCGGCCTGATTTCAAGGTCGCCCAGTTCGGCAATGAAGCGGGTCGCCGCGACATTCTTCGGCTTCTGCAAGACGACCGTGCGGTAATCGCGCGGCGATGCGACGCGGACCCCATACCGTTGCTGGGAGTACTGATTGATCGCATCGGTGATCATCGTGGCAGTCTTATAGTCAGGATTTTTGAGCTCGAATGCCAAAGGTCCGACAGTTGTCAAGCGACACCGAGATTTACGAGATAAGGCGACATCCAGTTTTACGACGGCTCAAGCGTGAGCCCGCTGGAGAGCCTCCTCCAGATCCCGCAGGCGATAGCTGCGCCCCTTGATGTTGAGAACATGCGCTCGGTGCAGCAGGCGGTCGAGGATGGCCGTGGCCAGCACCTCGTCGCCGGCCAGCAGCTCGGTCCACTCCCGGATGCTCTTGTTC
>NZ_VOSK01000254.1 GCF_009296175.1 Microvirga tunisiensis
CTTCTTCCTGAAAATCAAGCACTTCAGACGCATCGCCACGCGCTACGAACAGACCCCACGGGCGTTTATGTCAATCCTTTGCCTCGTCAGCGCGTTCATCTGGACCAAATGAATGTCAACGCGCTCTAGTCTGACGCAAACAGTGCTTGACGTATCGGCACGATGGCTGTGATGGATTGCAGGTATCAAAGAGATACTGATCCAACTTCCGGTGAGGTCAGTACCTTCTCACGAGCGTGGATGGATGTCGGACACTGCCAATCGTAGGTCTCAGGACCAATCTCTCCTGTCGGTTCGCTCCCTGTCGGTGGAGTTTGGAACGGGAAGCGGAGCCTTCAAGGCCGTCAAGGACGTCAGCTTCGATGTGCAGCCGGGCAGGACCCTGGCCGTCGTCGGCGAGTCGGGATCGGGCAAATCCGTCACCTCCCTGGCGATCATGCGTCTGACCGATTATACGGGCGGGGGCATCACCGGCGGGCAGGTGCTGTTCCGTCCAGATGGCGGCGAGGCGATCGATCTCGTCAAGGCGCCCGACAGCAAACTCCGGGAGATCCGCGGCAACGACATCGCGATGATCTTCCAGGAGCCGATGACGTCGCTCAATCCCGTCTTCACCATCGGCAACCAGATTTCCGAGACCCTGATCCTGCACCAGGGCCTCAACGGACGGGATGCGCGCCTGCGGGCGAAGGATCTGCTGCAGAAGGTGCGCTTGCCCGACGCGGACAGGCTGCTCGACCGCTATCCGCACCAGCTCTCCGGCGGCATGCGCCAGCGCGTGATGATCGCCATGGCGCTCGCCTGCAATCCGAAGCTTCTGATCGCCGACGAGCCGACGACGGCGCTCGACGTGACGATCCAGGCGCAGATCCTCAACATCATTCGCGATCTGCAACAGGAGATGGGTACCGCGGTCATCTTCATCACGCATGACATGGGCGTGGTCGCCGAGATGGCCGACGACGTGGTGGTGATGTGGAAGGGCGAGAAGGTGGAGCAGGCGCCGGTGCGTGACATCTTCGCAGCACCCCGGCATCCTTATACCAGAGCCCTTCTCTCCGCCGTGCCACGCCTGGGCAGTTTGAAAGGGCAGCCGCTCCCCAAGCGCACGCCCGTCATGGTGATGGATGGCGGCGTGGCCAAGCCCGTCGGCGACACCCATGAGCAGAACACCGCCGATTACACGAAGCCGATCCTTCAGGTGGAGAAGCTCACCACCCGCTTCGATGTGGGCAAGACCTTCTTCGGCCGCGTGACCCATCGGGTTCATGCGGTGGAAGAGGTCAACTTCGACATCTATCCCGGCGAGACACTGGCGCTGGTCGGCGAATCCGGCAGCGGTAAATCCACGATCGGACGCACGCTGCAGCAGCTCGTCGAGCCAACGGGCGGCACGGTCCGCTTCGATGGGCGCGACATGGCGGCCATGAGCCAGGGCGAGCGGCGGCGCCTGCGGCAGGAGATCCAGTATATCTTCCAGGATCCCTTCGCCTCGCTCGATCCGCGTCACACGGTGGGCTACAGCATTGCAGAGCCGATCATCGTTCACGGCCTGATCACGGACCGGAAGGCGCGCGAGCGGCGCGTGCACGAATTGCTGGAGCAGGTCGGTCTGCAGTCGCAGCATGCCAAGCGTTATCCGCATGAATTCTCGGGCGGTCAGCGCCAGCGCATCTGCATCGCACGGGCGCTGGCGAGCAATCCGAAACTCGTCATCGCGGATGAATCCGTGTCAGCTCTCGATGTGTCGATTCAGGCGCAGATCGTCAATCTGCTGATGGAGCTGCAGGAGAAGAAGCGGCTGTCCTATCTTTTCATCACCCATGACATGGCTGTGGTTGAGAAGATCAGCCATCGAGTCGCGGTGATGTATCTTGGCCAGATCGTCGAGCTTGGGCCACGTCAGGCGGTCTTCGAGAACCCGCAGCATTCCTATACGCGCAAGCTGCTCGCGGCGGTGCCGATTGCGGATCCGCAGCACGAGCGGGCCAAGACGCGGATCGAGGGCGAGATCCCAAGTCCCGTGCGTCCGGTCGGGCAGGAGCCTGCCATTCATCGCATGCGCGAAGTGGAGCCGGGACATTGGGTTGCGATCGAGGCCGACCAGCTTCTCGGGGCTGCGTGACATACGGTTTTCCAGAGGGAGATGATAAGATGAAGTTCTCTACCACCATGAAAGCGCTCGGCCTGACGGCCGCTGTCGCATTGGCGCCGCTGGTGGCATCCGGTGCTCAGGCCGCCGGAACACTGACTGCAGCAGTTGCCATCGATCCCGGTAGCTGGGATCCGATCGATACCTTCCTGGTCGATTGGTCGTCTGCCGCCAACAACATCTTTGACGGCCTGACAGCTCGTGGCGCCGATATGAAGCTGAAGCCTGGCCTTGCGACGTCGTGGGAGTTCCTCGACAACAACAATCGTATCCGCTTCAAGCTGCGTCAGAATGTGAAATTCCATAATGGCGAGCCGTTCAATGCGGCGGCCGTGAAGTTCACCTTCGATCGCCTGCTGGGCGAGGAGGGCAGGAAGGGACCGCAGCAGTCGAACTACAACTCCATCGACCATGTGGAAGTTGTTGACGATTCTACGGTCGATTTCGTCATGAAGCAGGCGGATCCGGTTCTGCTGACGAAGCTTGCCGGTTATGGCGGCATGATCGTGCCGCCCAAGTACATTCAGGAAAAGGGCGACGCCCATTTCAACATGAACCCCGTCGGCACCGGGCCGTTCAAGTTCGTGGAATACAGCCCGAAAGTCAGCCTCACGCTCGAAGCCTTCCCTGAGCATTGGGGCGGTGCGCCGAAGCTCGACAAGATCGTGACCCGCTTCATCTCGGAGGCGAACACACAGGTGGCCGAGCTCCAATCGGGCCGCATCGATGTCGCAACCCTCATCCCGTTCGGACTTGCCCCGACGGTGGAGAAAAGCCCCAACTTGAGCCTCCTCAGCATCACCGGTCCCCAGGTCGTCGCGCTGCGCCTCAACACCAAGGACGGCATCACGAAGGATGTGAATGTCCGCAAGGCGCTGATCATGGGGATTGATCGCGATGCGATCATCAAGGCCGTGCTCCTCGGGCACGCCAAGCCGATTGCAAGCTTCCAGTCCGATCTGTCCTTCGGCTACGATCCGAGCCTGAAGCCGCTGCCCTTCGATCTCGCCAAGGCGAAGCAGATGCTGCAGCAGGCGAAGATCCCGGCCGGTGCACCGGTGCGGATCGACTTCCGCGGCAACGACGCAACCTTCCGCGAAGTGGCGCAGGCCGCGGCCGGCTTCCTCCAAGCCCTCGGCCTCAAGCCATCCCTCCAGCCGCATGAGCCCCCGGTTCTGCTCAACGACATCATCCCGAACGGCAAGACCGGTGAAGCCTGGCACAATGCCTGGGGCGGATGGACCTTCGACTACGACAACACCGCTTACCTGATGTATCACTCGGGCGAGAAGTGGAACCCCTATGACAACGATCCCAAACTGAATGCCCTGCTCGAGAAGCAGCGTACGATGTACGACGTGAAGGAGCGTGAGAAGGTTCTTCAGGAGGTCGCACGTTACGTGGCGGATCAAGCGCTTGAGATCCCGCTCTACAACCAGAACACGCTCTATGGCGTGAACAAGCGGGTGAAGAATTTCGATGCTCCTGCAGATCGTCGCTTCCGCTTCACGGAAACGACGGTGGAGTGAAAAGCCGCCTTGGACATCTTTCGCCCCTCAGGGCGAATGTCCGAGGTCTTGAGACATAAGAGAAGGCCCCGCGCGAGCGGGGCCGTTTTTCCAAGAGCAAGAAGGACCACCTCATGGCGGGCTTCATCCTCAAACGATTGTTGCAGGCTGTTTTCGTGGTCCTCGCAGTGACTCTGATCGTCTCGTTCGCGATCAGATTGTCGGGCGATCCTGCGATCATGCTGATGGGGGGCGGCAATGTCACCGAGCAGGACCTGCAGAACATCCGGCAGTCGCTCGGGCTCGAGCGGCCGTTCTACGTTCAGTATCTCAGCTTCCTCGAAGGCATGGTGAGGGGAGATTTCGGCAAGAGCTTCATGGGCGGAACGCCCGTTTCCATGCTCATTGCCAATGCCTTGCCGGCCACCCTCCTGCTGGCGTTTGCCTCCCTCCTGGCCTCCATTGTCCTGTCCGTGCCGCTCGGAGTCTACGCAGCGGTGAACCGGGGGCGCTGGCCGGATCAGATGATCCGCATCCTGTCGCTGGTGGGCTTGTCCTTCCCGAATTTCTGGCTCGCCATCATGATGGTGCTGTTGTTCTCCATCGTGCTCGGCGTGCTGCCGCCGAGCGGCATGGAGGGACCGGAGAGTTTCGTCATGCCGGCGCTCACCATGGCGATCATTCTCACCGCCACGAATGTGCGCCTCGTGCGCACCTCCATGCTGGAGACGCTCTCGCAGCAATACATCATGGTGGCGCGCTCCAAGGGTCTGCGCGACCGCGTCGTCCTCTACAAGCACGCCCTGCGCAATTCGGCCATTCCGCTCGTCACCTATATCGGCCTGCAGTTCGGCGGAATCGTCATCGTGGAGCGGGTGTTCAACTGGCCCGGCATGGGCACGCTCGCCTTCGATGCCATCTCGAACCGTGATTACCCGGTGCTGCAGGGCACCATCACGGTGCTCGCGCTCTTCATCGTTCTCATCAATCTCCTGGTCGATATCGCCTACGGGCTGATCGATCCGCGTATCCGGACGGAGTAGGGCCATGGCTGCCGCTCAGGCTGTGTCGTCGGCGCGCCGGCACTTTCGATCGCTCGAACTCGTTCTCGGCCTCCTGCTCACCGGGGGCATGGGACTGGCCGTGCTGTTCTCGGGTTTTCTCTTCCCCGATGGTGGCGAGAGCATGGACCTCATGGCCCGTCTCACACCGCCGTTCCAGGATCTTGCGCATCCCCTCGGCACCGATCCCCTCGGCCGTGACGTGCTGGCGCGTGTGATCGTCGGCGGCAAGATCTCGCTCACTGTCGGCATTCTCTCGGTAATGGGAGCGGTGACCGTCGGAACGCTGGTCGGGCTGGTTGCGGGCTACTATCGGGGCATCTCCGAGATCCTGCTCATGCGGTTTGCCGATATTCAGCTCGCTCTTCCCTTCATCCTCGTCGCCATCATGTTCCTCGCCATCCTTGGCACCGGCGTCGACAAGGTGATCTTCTTCATGATCCTCGCGCAATGGGTCCAATATGCGCGCCTGGTGCGCGCCTCCGTGCTGGCGCTGCGAGATCGGGAATTCATTCTCTCGGCCCGCGCCATCGGCGTCGGCAACGGACGCATCATCTTCACGCATATCCTGCCCAACGTGCTCGGCCCCATCGTCATCCTGATGACGCTCAACGTGGCCAACAACATCCTTCTCGAAAGCAGCCTCACCTTCCTGGGTCTCGGCGTCGATCCGCTCATCCCAAGCTGGGGCGGCATGCTGGCCGATGGACGCACCTATCTGCAGACGGCCTGGTGGGTCAGCGTGTTTCCGGGGCTTGCCATCATGTTCACCGTGCTCGGCCTGAACCTTCTGGGCGACTGGCTGCGCGACCTTCTCGATCCGACAGGACAGACTTCACGATGACGACTTTGCTCGACGAACGTATCCCGCGTACTCTCGATACTCTCCTGCGCGAATGGGCCAGGAACGATCATCGCGGCGTGACGCTCGAGGCCTGGCTGTTCGAGGATGAGGCGGCACGGCGCGCTGCCGAGGCGGTGTTGTCGGAGGTCGGCGTTCGGGCACGGTTGCGCAGCGCCTACAAGCCGCTCGTCCATACCTTTCTCGAAGAGATCGATACCGCCGATCTGAAGCGTATCACCGTGCGCTATCCCGTGCATGAGGAGGCCGACCGCCTGCGCTTCCTCTCGGAGGCTTATCCTCTGGCAGCCCTGCTCGACGGCATCGAGCTCCTCTTCGAGCCCGGCGCCGCGGATCTGACCTATCTGGTTACGCTCGAGTACACGAGCGGAGTTGTGGCGGAGCATGTGGTCTTTGCGCCGAACAGACTTCGGCCCAACCACCTCGACGAGGTCGATCTCACACCGACCGGTTGGCTAAAGGTGACTGGACGCCCCGATGAAGCATCGGATCTCGATGAGCCGCTCGAGACTGAGATCGAACAGGTCTTTCATAAGGTGATGGCAGTCGTCGCCGCGCATGAATGGCCCGAGGCGGAGCCCTATGCGGAGACGCTCGCCATCGACGTGACGATCCCGGGCATCGAGCGCCCGCTTGATTACGGCGACGAGGTCATGAGCACACGCGAGGCGCTGCACGAGGACTTTTATTTCTCGGTGCTCGAATTCTTCAAGCGCAAATCGGGCCGTCCTCCCGAGGATCGCAGTGTGCAGCCGGGCCAGATCGTGCCGGATATCCGTGCGGGCGAGGGCGATGCGCATGTGCGCGTGACGCTGCGCTCTTTCGGAACGCCGCAGGACCCCGTGAAGCCTGAGCAGGACATCGAGACGGCGGATGCCGCGCCCGATCTTGCGCAGATTCATCGTGAGCTCGCAGTGCTTCCCGGAGAAACCTTCGAGGGAATCTCTCGGGAAGGACGCTCCGTGCGGGGCATTTACCGGGCCGGTTCGCGTCCGGCGGTTCTCGTCACCAGCGGGCAGCATGCCAACGAGACATCGGCTCCGGTCGGTACATTGAGAGCCGTGCGCCGCCTGCTGGCCAATCCCGACACCAACATCGCCTATATCCCGGTCGAGAACCCGGACGGCTATGCGCTGCATGGACGGCTGTGCGAAGGCAATCCGCGCCACATGCACCATGCAGCGCGTTATACCTCGCTCGGCAACGATCTCGAATATGGCCGCAGCGAGCCTCTCTACGAGATCGGCGCGCGCAACCAGGCGCTCAAGATGTCGGGCGCCCAACTGCACCTCAACTTCCACGGTTACCCGGCCCACGAATGGACGAGGCCGTTTACCGGCTATCTGCCGCGCGGCTTCGAGCTCTGGACGATCCCGAAGGGCTTCTTCCTGATCATGAGGCATCATCCGTCTTGGGGCCAGACGGCGCGGACTCTGATCGAAGCCGTGACGACAGGACTGTCGGCCGTACCGGGCTTGGCCGAGTTCAACCGCCGTCAGATCGAAATCTGCTCGATTCACTCCGGCGGGACACCGTACGAGATCATCAGCGATGTGCCTTGCCTGATCACCGCGGACGAGCGACATCCCTCGCCTCTGACCCTTATCACGGAGTTTCCCGATGAGACGATCTACGGCGAGGCTTACCGCTTTGCGCATACGGTGCAGATGGCAACGGTCATCGCCGCCGAGGAAGCGTTCGCGTCGATCATGGCGAGAGTGTCATAGGATCGCCGGTGGGATAGCCGATCGGCAGGGAAAGGAATGTGACGGCACCCGTCTGATCTCCTATCCTCCTTCCAGCGACGGGTGCGTCCATCGCCTGGAACAAGCCGAGTCCCGCGGTCGTTCTCCGGCGGAGCCGGTACGCAGGGTGCCGGTCTTGCGGAGCGAAAGCCATGGCCCGGTTGTCCTGGAAGCAGAGCGAGAACGACGCCTCCGTCAAGGAAGCCGTCGATCTTGTGCGCGAGCATGGGGAAACCCTGCCGTCGATTTCCGATGAAGATGCGTTCGGCGCTATGTTCGACCGCTTTTCCGATGCCAAAGTCGTGCTTCTCGGCGAGGCGACCCATGGCACTTCGGAATTCTACCGCGCCCGTGCCGCGATCACGAAGCGCCTGATCGAGCAGCACGGCTTTTCCATCGTTGCCGTCGAAGCCGATTGGCCCGATGCGGCACGCATCGACGCCTATGTGCGTCACCGCCATGTTCCCGATGGGGATGACACAGCCTTCGAGCGCTTTCCCACCTGGATGTGGCGCAACGAGGAGGTTTATGACTTCGTCAACTGGATGCGCGAGTACAACAAGGAGCGCCCGGACGATGACCGGGCCGAGTTCCGCGGCCTCGATGTCTATAGTTTGAATTCGTCGATCCGATCCGTTCTCGATTATCTCGACAAGGTCGATCCGAAGGAGGCCAGGGAAGCGAGGGGACGCTACGCTTGTCTCAGCCCGTGGCAGTCGGACCCCGCCCGTTATGGCCGCGCCGTCCTGACAGGACAGAAGAAGCCTTGCGACGAGGCATTGCTGCGCCAGCTCCAGGATATTCTCGACAAACGCATCGACTACCTCCAGGCCGATGGCGGCGAAGCCTTCTTCGATGCGGTGCAGAACGCCAAGATCGTCCACGCGGCCGAGCACTACTACCGGATCATGTATGAGGGCGCGACGGAATCCTGGAATCTGCGCGATCGGCACATGTTCGAAACCCTGGAGAGCCTGCTCGCCCGGCGCGAGAACGCCAAAGCGATCGTCTGGGCGCACAATTCTCATATCGGCAATGCCGCCGCCACGGCGATGGGCTGGCAGGGCGAATTCAACATCGGAGAGCTTTGCCGCAAGTCCTATCACGGCGAGGCCGTGCTGATCGGTTTCGGGACCGACCGCGGCACGGTGGCGGCTGCGGACGATTGGGACGAGCCGATGCAGGTCAAGACCCTGCGGCCGGCGCGGCCCGACAGTCACGAGCGCGTCTTCCGGGATACGGGTCTAGGGTGCTTCCTGACCGATTGGCGGGAAAACGGCCAGGCCGAGCTGGTGGAGGTTCTCTCACGGCCCCGCCTGGAGCGGGCCATCGGCGTGGTCTACCGCCCGGAGACCGAGCTCTACAGCCATTACTTCGAGGCCGTCCTGGCGGAGCAGTTCGATGCCTTCATCTGGTTTGAGGAGACCAGGGCGGTAACGCCGCTGACCCATGCCCATGGCAAGGGCATGCCGGAGACCTATCCTTTCGGGCTTTGATGCGAATAACCCTCTCGCGCAAAGCAGGAGAGGGTAGTGGCGCCACTCTCGTCCAGCAATGACAATTCCCCCTAGTTCCTCTGCACAGAGATTATGACTCTTTGGCGCGTGGGTCTCTCGGGACGGTGTTGGGATAGGCACGGCCCATCTTGGCGCGGGCTTGTTCGGTGGTGAACATCCACTTGATCTCGGCACCGGAGGCGTTGCGCGCACGCTCCCAGGCGGCGATCTCGCGTTCAAGGCACCCACGATTGTCGATGCGCCGAGCCAGGCACTGGCGCTTGAGCTGTAGTAGCTGGAACTTGATCTGACATTTGGCGTCCGAGAGTTGGTCGGGCTCATCTGTCCGATGATGTTTTCAAGCGGCGATCATCTTCTCCTTCGCTAACGGGATTGCATCGAGGAAGGTCTGCA
>NZ_VOSK01000255.1 GCF_009296175.1 Microvirga tunisiensis
GTCTGTTACCCGATAGGTAAAGCCCGATGTATTCCGCCACGCCCGAAACAGCTTCATGGACGACCGGAAAATAAGGGCTTGCGAGGTCCGAGTTCGAGAGGGTTTTTGGAACAGGAACGGAGAGGGTCGTGAGCAAACATCCGAACGTCGGATGTTCGGGGAAAAGGATGATCAGGTGAGGAGCGACGATGATCTCTCGGACCCAGTACGAAGCCATATGAGCCGCTTGACACCCGTATGCGCGTTGGTTAATCCGTGACACCATACTTTGCCTATGAGTTGGTACACGCGTGCCAACATCCATGGCCTCCCATCGGGACACGGTGCTGAGGTCAAAGGCGTTCTACTCGCCAAGCCATACTGAAAGCTTTTCCCAAAACCACACAACAGACGCGGTTCGCGGCTGTCGGGGAGGCATTTCTGCGCACTCTTCCGGCAACGTAGCGCCGCCAGAAGAGGCACGGAATGAACAAGCGAGTGAATGCAACTGCGCCAAGCAGATTCTCATCCGATATCGGATTGGAGACTGGGAACGACCGAACCGATGCTCTGCCAGCGGCAAGTACTACAGGCAGCCCGCCACCTATTTCAGCAATGGATCAACACGAAGGTGAGGTTCCGGCCTGTGTTGAGGCGGGGCAAACGTTACCTGCGGTCAGTCCCCAGGCCGACGACTACGATGGCGTTATCGATGCCGCTGTCATCGAGGTTCAACGCGTTCATAAAGTGCTCGGACACTTAGTCGAGCGAGGCCAACGCGCCGCACATACAACGCTCAGCTTGCTATACCCACTCTCGATGCGAGCTTTGAACGACTCCGGGTTTCGTAGCGCTCTACTGCACCGCGCCAAGATCAAGATCCGCAGGGATACACCACATCATCTTGGTATGGTTCGAGCAATCGTCAAAGCTGCGGGTGTTTCGGTGCCAAACTCGACGGTACACGACTGGTCCATCGCGCTGTGGGCTTGGGAGATCCACGAGGTTGAGCCAACCCAAGGGGCCGTGCGTCGCTGGATCTCAAAGCTCGCGGATCAGCAAACCGGTAGCAGGCGTGCGCCTTCACTCCTGGCAACTGTGAAAGCCATTGTCGCATCCGAGACCAAGGATGACAGACGGGATCTTCGAGAGAAGAAGCGCCAAAAAGCGAACTTCGAATGGAACCTATTTCGGGTGCAGCATGAGGCCAAACCCTTTGCCACGTTCAAACTAAAAGGTCAGCGAACCAGTCAAAATGAGTACACGTTGCTGTTAGCCCGCGTCCAAAAAGGGCAAGCAACCATACTTGGCGAGGTAGGAAAGGATGTGAAAACCGTCCGAACCCTATGGCAAAAGCATCGGGTATGATCACTGGGTGGGCTGCCAGATGGGCAGCCACTCAACATCTCGCGTTGAGAGCTTCATCGGCGGTGTATCTGCGTTGCGAATGACACCGACCTAAATCGTGGGAAAGCGCATCTTGAAGTAGGTCGCATCGCTGAGGCGCTCGAAGCTGAAGCGCCGTCCATAAAGTCTTTCCGGACAGGGGCCGAGAGGCCGAATTACGAATTTACCGGTACAGTTCTCGCGACACCATTCCTCACGTTCCCGGTAGGCTTGTTCGAATACACCTGGGAGCGGGAGGGTAGTCCGGTCCAGTCCGATGCAATCAACTACGTGAGGAGTAGTGGTACGCCGTGCCGCCGTGTTGGAAGCAAATCTCAGTCCAGTGGGGAGTGCCGCATGCCACATGCCTGGGGCCTGAGTAGTTTGACGGCAGCCCATCGATATCCTCATTGTTGGGTTTCTTGTATTTATCCGGCGAGGATCACTGCGATGCCTGAACCGGATGGGGCTCTCGCCAGCACCTGCTAGCATTATGGCATCGAACTCGTCGGACCACCCCTTCCATAGGAAACTGGCACTCCCGTTTAAGCGGCTGTCCAATAAGGGGAAATTGAGATCACCTGTGCAAGCTGCAAAACTGGGGTTCCGTCAACTGGGCGCTTGCAACACGCAAATACCTCCGTTCATGGACCTCGCGCCACACACATGTCGCACCTTGGATACCCTTAAAGCGTAGCCTTTAAGGACTTTTTTCTGTAAGGTTTATGACAGGTGACGGGTTCCCGACACCCATCAAAATTTACGCAACAAAGTTGCGCGAAGCTGGGGCGAAGTCATGGAGCATTTTGTAAGAGCGCTGCCGCTTGAGGCGCAGATCGCTGTGGCCGTGGTCGCAATCCTAACAATACTGTTTCATCTCAGGTACAATGAAAAGACAGTAGCTTACGCCCCGACAATCCTGACAACGACTGGCATCTTCGACAACGACTGGCATCTTCGACAACGACTGGCATCTTCGCGACCTTCCTCGGAATCGCTCTCGGCCTCGCCGAGTTCGACACCAGCAACATTCAGGCGAGCATTCCAACGCTCCTCGGTGGCTTGAAGACGGCTTTTTGGGCTTCGGTCGTAGGCGTCGGCGGTGCGCTGACGATCAAGTTCAGGCACTTCTTCATTGGCGTTCGACAACCACACGCAGGGTCTGGGGCAGACGGGCAAATCACCGCCGCTGATCTCGCTGCCCTCCTCAAGGGCATACAACAAGCCCTCGTTGGTACAGACGATGGAACGCTGATATCTCAGATCAAATTACTGCGCCAGGACACAAATGACAGGCTCGAAACATTAGGTCGGGCGCAGCAAGAAGCGCTTATGAAGCTCTCTGAAATGGGCTCCAAGACTCTCATCGAGGCCCTGCGGGACGTAGTTCGCGAATTCAACACCAAAATAACGGACCAGTTTGGAGATAACTTCAAGCAACTTAACGAGGCCGTCCAAGCACTTGTGGTCTGGCAAGAGCAGTACAAAACACATATTGAGGAAATTACAGCACGGCAGGCCGAGGCGGCAGCCGCAATGCAAACCGCAACTGGCGACTACCGTCTATTGGTAGATCGCGCCTCGGTGTTCTCAGGTGTTGCATCTGACCTTTCTACAATGCTCTCGGCTCTTGAGGTACAGAAGCAGCAGCTTACTCATGTTCTTAGCCAACTTGGCACCCTGTTGCAGGCGGCATCGGGAAGCCTACCCGAAATCGAGACGAAGGTTGTTGCTCTGACGACCCAACTCGGAGAAGCAGTTGCCGCAAACCAGAAGGAAGTGAGCAACGCACTCGCTGAAAACGTCCTTCTTATCCGGAACTCAGTCCAATCAGCCGGTCAGGACTTCAGCAAAATCAACGAGGAGATCAAGGCGAAGGTTGTCGCTCTGACAACCCAACTCGGAGATGCGGTCACCTCGAACCAAAAGGAAGTGAACAACGCACTGGCTGAAAATGCCCTTCTTATCCGGAACTCGATCCAGTCGGTTGGCCAGGACTTCAGCAAACTCAACGATGACTTGAAGACGAACGTAGTTACTCTGACAACCCAGCTTGGGGATGCAGTCGCCACCAACCAAAAGGAAGTCAGCAAGGCACTCGCTGAAAACGTCCTCCTTATGCGAAACTCCGTCCAGTCAGTCGGTCAGGACTTCGGCAAAATCAACGAAGATTTCAACAAGCATCTTGGCGACACTGCTGGCAAGATGAGAGAGCAAGTTGCCGTTCTCGACGCAGCCCTGACTGAGGAGCTAAAAAAGTCACTCGAAAGTCTCGGACGACAGTTGGCGGCGCTCTCGGAGAAATTTGTCAGTGACTACTCGCCGCTGACTGACAAACTGCACAGACTCGTTGCAGTGGCAGCCGAGTAGCCCATGGCGCTGAATGAGCTTTTCCCACAGACATCCGGATCTCCCGTGGCCCGTGAGGAGCACTGGATACCTCTTAGCGACCTGATGACCGGTCTAATGATGATGTTCATGCTCGTGGCCATCATCTTTATGGTTCAGGTCGATGAGGATGCCAAAAAAGCGCAACACGCTGCACAACAAGCGGAAACTCTCGCCAACATAAACAAGGACACCGCTCGCAAGGCTGAGATTGAGGCTGACAAAATCAGGCAAGTTGCGCATGTCTACGACCTGATGAAGGCACAGCTTTATGAGGATTTGCGAGCGGAATTCGAAGACGCTCTTAATTCCTGGGGCGCTGATCTCGACCGCGACCTGACTATTCGGTTCCGTGAGCCCGATGTCCTGTTCAACTCCGGCGAAGATATACTTAAGGAGCGTTTTCGCAGGATATTGGAGGACTTCTTCCCCCGCTATATCAGCATACTCACATCAGACAAATACAAAGACTCCATCGAAGAGATTCGCATCGAAGGCCACACATCCAGTGTCTGGAAGGGACAAACGACGGACGACGCGTATTTTTCGAATATGGAACTGTCCCAGTCCAGAACCCGGACGACCCTCAAGTACGTACTGAATCTGCCGAAGCTCGACGAACATCGAGCTTGGCTAAGGTCTCATCTAACAGCGAATGGCTTGTCGTCATCGAGGCTGAGGTACAATTCGGACGGAACTGAAAATAGGATCGGGTCGCAACGTGTCGAGTTCCGCGTCAGAACGAATGCAGACGCTCGGATCTCAGCAATTCTTCAAGCTGAGGCACAATGAAACTCCCTAACTTCTTTGACTTCGCCCCTCTCAACGCTGTGAAGGAGAAGATGGGCATCCCGCGTGATGTGTATGGTGATCTGACCGTCCATATTGATGCAGCACGCCTATCTGAGTTCGAGCTTGAACGGCTTACATCCACGGATGGCCTCGATGTCACGTTGGATGAGATCAGGGTGCTTGAAGACGGAACACTCGCCTTCAAGACCAGCCGGGTCCTCCTCTATATCCGAGATGTTGCGGACTACGGACACGGCCAGTTTCAGCCGCGCTATCATGTTGCGGAATGTGCAACTCTTTTGCAGATGAAAGAGAAAAAGAAGTTCAACCGCTATGTTGTTTCGACCCGGACCGATGGGCGTTTTACGCTTAACGTGATCAAATCCAGTCAGACCCACACAGGCTTACATAATCTATCCGTCTGCCAGAACTGCCTCGACAAACTCCGATTCCACGGGTTTGCCATGCAGCTTTCCTCTGCCGAACGCAAAAGAAGAGTCACGAACTTTCTCCTGAGTAAGTTCTTCGAGCAGTATCCAGTCTCTCTCCATCTGCAAAAACCACGTTTCGACGAGGACAATGCGCCACGCAATAATTACACCGATGATTTCGGGCAGATCAGCCAGACGCTCCGGGTCAAGAGTGGCTGGCGGTGCATAGATTGCAACATAAACCTCTCTGATCCCGCAATGCGCCAATACCTGCACGTGCATCATCGGAACGCCCTAAAATGGGATAACGACCCCAGAAATCTTGAAGTGCTCTGCATCCGATGCCACGCAAACAAGCCTGATCACAGCCACATAAAAAACGACGCCCGCTACTACCAATTTTTACGCATCATCGATGAGACGGCTACCGTTTTAGATTCGGGTTCGTAATGAATTGGCCTCCTATCTATTGCCGCCGCTCGGTCGCGCGTTCGCAGGCGTTAGAAGAAGTGGCGCTCAGGTGCCGCAGCGACCTCAAAGCGACCGCATGAGGAGGGATCGTGAACATCTTCGTTTTGACCGGGGCTGGGGTGTCAGCACAGAGCGGCCTCGGCACCTTCCGTGACAAGGATGGCCTTTGGTCTCGTTTCGATCCAATGAAGTTGGCGACACCAGAGGCGTTCGCCCGAAGCCCGAATGAGGTCCACGCCTTCTACAACATGCGGCGACGAAACCTGATTGAGGCTGAGCCCAATGCTGCCCACCATGCTTTGGCTCGCCTCGAAGCTGGTTTGGAGGAGCGAGGCGGCAAGCTGTTCCTCTGCACCCAGAATATCGACGATCTGCACGAGCGTGCCGGATCACGCGAAGTGACGCACATGCACGGCGAGCTATTGAAGGCACGTTGTGCTGCCTGCGGGGCAATCATGCCATGGTGCGAAGATCTGAGTGTTGATACGCCCTGCCCTTCCTGCGGCGACACAGGCAACCTTCGTCCTCACGTGGTCTGGTTTGGGGAGATGCCGCTCTTCATGGACGCCATCTACGATGCCCTGCTTGAGGCAGACCTATTCGTTTCAGTTGGAACATCGGGCTCGGTCTACCCGGCTGCGGGGTTCGTCGCAGAGGCACGTGGGCATGGTATCCGCACCTGCGAGATCAACCTGGAACCATCTGATAACGCCCGTCAGTTCGATGAAAGGCGTTACGGACCGGCGAGCGAGGCTGTGCCGACATGGGTTGGGGAGATACTCACATCAACATGAACCCCGGCTACTGATACCTTTTTGCGCTTAGTGATTTTATATCGCTGCGCTGGAAAGCTCCGGGGTCAAGCCTCTCAACTGAGGCCAAGTCTCATCAGCCCCTTCGTTTCGGCTTCTGCCATTTCTGCTGGTTTATGTCAGAATGGACTGCGATGCCGTCGAAACTTGAGGAAAGGTGGATTTTCCAGGGTGCTTCCATCTTTGGGACAGGTACATTCGTCACATGAACGATCTTTCCCAAATCCAATTCACCGATACGAGTTCCGATCCTGTGGCTCTGGCCGATCAGATCGGCGCTGCTTATGCTACAAAGGTCACTGCCGACCACCGCAAAAATCATGGATTGTATTTGACGCCGCCAGAAGTCGCCCGCTTTATGGGAGGGTTGGTGCGACCGCATGGTAAGGTGGTGAGACTTCTCGATCCTGCGGCGGGAGCCGGAATTCTTCTTTGCGGGGCTGTCGAAGCGCTAGCTGAGAATGACAAGCCCCCTGAGCGGATTGAGATTACAGCCTATGAGATTGATCCAGCACTGGCCGAGCATCTTCAGGCCATTCTGGCATCTCTCGCAGGGTGGGCTGGTGGACGGGGAATCGAACTCACGTTCGAGATCCGTGTGCGGGACTTCGTACTTGCAAATGCCGACGCCATTGAGGGCCTCGGCGGATTGTTCTCGCCCGGTGCCGAACGGTCCTATGATGTAGTGATCTCAAATCCTCCCTACTTCAAGCTCAACAAGGCTGATCCCCGAGCCCAGGCGGCTCTAAGTGTGGTTCACGGGCAACCCAACATCTATGGCCTGTTCATGGCTATAGGTGCTGCGCTTCTACGCCCGGCTGGCGATTTCATTTTCATCACGCCGCGCAGTTTTGCTTCTGGACCCTATTTTCGGGCCTTCCGTGAGCGGTTCTTTAGTGTTGTCCGTCCTCGGCTTCTGCATGTGTTCGGGTCACGCCGCGATGCTTTCGCGCGAGATGCTGTTTTGCAGGAAAACATTATCCTGCACGCGACCAGGGAAGATCGTTGGTCCGGTGGCAGCATCGCGATTAGCACCAGCGCGGGGATTCCTGATCTTGAAGAGCGTCAGGTGCGGACAGTCGAAATAGATCAAGTCCTTGACCTTAAAGCCCGCGACCGTGTGCTGCGAATCCCAGCCACGCAGAATGACCATGACATCATGCAATTGGTCGATGCTTGGTCAGGATCGCTCTCGGCATACAAGTGGAAGATTTCAACAGGTCCAGTGGTCCCGTTTAGGGCTGTCGAGTTCCAGAGCAATGAAGGTGGCTCCGGCTATGTACCCTTGCTTTGGATGAACCATGTTCACCCGATGCAAGTTCGTTGGCCTTTGGCGCGGCGGAAGCCCGAGTACATTCAGGATGTAATAGCATCGCGCCCCATTTTGGTGGCCAACGCCAACTATGTCCTGCTGAGGCGCTTCTCAGCAAAAGAGGAGAAGCGGCGGCTCGTGGCTGCCCCCTATATCGCCAACACTATAGATGCGCCGATGCTCGGCCTAGAGAACCACCTAAACTACATTTACAAGCCCGGTGGTTCTCTATCGGAGGATGAAGCATTCGGCATTGCGGCTCTCCTGAACAGCAGCCTTTTGGATACGTGGTTTCGCGCCGTAAACGGTAACACTCAGGTCTCTGCTACTGAACTGCGCTCCATGCCGCTTCCGCCACTCGAAACAATCGTGCGGATTGGCGTTCAGGCACGTGTCCTGATTGATCTCGAAGCTATTGATGCGCTCGTGGAGCGAGAGGTTGCTGCCTGTGGCTAGTGTTGAAGAAGCTCAGGAGATCCTGCGTGCCCTTGGCCTTCCACCCGCGCAACAGACGGCAATGGCAGGCTACACACTCTTGGCGCTATGTGGGCTTACGCCAACGGATTCCTGGAACAAGGCAGAACGTATCCGCTGCACTGTCACCAAGGGTGTCATGGATTACGTACGTCAGGTCTTCGGAAAGGAGTATGCGCCTAATACTCGCGAGACCTTTCGGAGGTTCGTCTTGCACCAATTCGTGCAAGCTAGGGTTGCCGATTACAATCCATTTGAGCCGCACCTGCCGACGAACTCCCCGAAGGCGCATTACGCAATCACGGAAGAGGCGCTTATCGCTGTCCGTGCCTTTGGAACCCCAGGATGGGAAGCAGCTTCGGCTGCCTTCGTTGCAAGTCATGGCGCACTCGCTGAGGCGTATGCAAAGCGAAGGGATATGGAACGCATCCCTGTTCGTCTTCACGATGGTACAGAGCTTCGATTGTCTCCCGGCGAACACAACAAGGTACAAAGAGCCATAGTGGAGGACTTTGCCGAGCGGTTCGCCCATGGTTCTAAGGTTCTCTATCTTGGCGATACCGAGAATAAAGATTTGTACAGGGACGACCGACGCTTCTCGGCACTCGGGATCACATTAACCGAGCACGATAAACTGCCGGACGTGGTGCTATACGATGAGGCTCGAAACTGGATTTTCTTCATTGAGGCAGTCACTTCACATGGGCCGATGACACCTAAACGAATCCTTGAGATTCAGGATATGTTACGAAACTGCTCCGCTGGCCCGGTATACGTCAGCGCGTTTCCAACTCTTACCGAGTTTAAGCGGTGGATCACAGAAATTGCGTGGGAAACGGAAGTCTGGATCGCAGAAATGCCAGACCACATGATCCACTATAATGGCGACCGCTTCTTAGGACCGCGTTCCTGAGTAGGTACACGCATCTGCGAGATCAACCTGAAACCCTCCGATAACGCCCGTCAGTTCGATGAACGCCGGTATGGACCGGCCAGTGAAATCGTCCCTGCATGGGTCAAGGACGTGCTTTCGGCATGACCTGCCGCTGAAATTTTCCTCCACGTTGAGTTAGAGTCCGGCCCCTCACAAGGACGGACAATGAAGCGTTCACGGTTCACGGAAGAGCAGATTATTGGAATTTTGCGGGAGCAGGACGCGGGGG
>NZ_VOSK01000256.1 GCF_009296175.1 Microvirga tunisiensis
GCAAGGCCCAGGATCATGTTGTTGTAGACGCCGAGCATGAAGGTACGCAGGCCCTGGTCGACCTGAGCCTCCGTCCGGGCAAAGCCGGTGCCATAGGCGGTTTGGTTTTGCTCATACGGTTGCATCGAACTCTCCCGGAGTGAGTGTCTTTCCTGACGAAGATACTTGTTCAGACTGAGCTTCCGTTCAAGATCAATAACCACCTGCGACCTGCTGGGTAGATTTGTCGAGAGGAGCGCAAGGCAGGAGAAACAAGGCGGATCAGAATACACTCCAGGTCCTGAGCCTGACGTGTCCACTCTAACAGAGCATCGAGCCGCCCTGCACAGGAACATGCCTGGCCAAAATGCGTTCCCTGATAGGACCAGCTTGGCAATATCCCGGAAACGCTGGGCTGGGCCTCCTCAACCGGAGACGCACTCATGAGCAAACTCACGTCATTGATCGGCTTCATCTTTCTGGCTGTTTCGTCGGCAGGGGCCCAGACCCCGCCTGCTACTCCCGGCTCGCCCCCTGCCGGGGATGCCGCGGCCGCAGGTGGTGGTCTTGCGGATTACTGGTGGCTCATTGTGCTTGCCATCATTGTCGCTGCAGCCGTCTGGTACTTCTCCCGGAGTCGCGGCCGCAACCGCAATCAGCTGTAGGAAGCCGATCCCCAAGCGTGACAATTCTGGAACGACACCATGGACGTCAGCGTTGATGAGCAGACGTGTTGATGCTCATGACCGTCTTCGAGAGAGAGCCCGGCCTTGTGCCGGGTTCTTTTTGCCTCCGATCCCGTTCGGGGACTCAAGCTTCAACTGACTCCAATGGCTCAGTGGCTGGTTTCTGTCAGATGGTCTGTGATGTTCCGCTCAAGCTCAGCCATGCTATTGGTCATGGTAGCCCAGTCTCCAAACATCAGCACGATGGCCGAGACATTCACAAGGGCGAGGACGATCACCAAGGCCACCATGAGGCGGGGAAACTCTTGCGACTGTCGACCGCGATCCCTGAACCAGTGGACCCGCAGGTGAAGGTTGGAGGCAAGCATCGGGCCAGTCCTCAGAGGTTTCCAACCAAGACTGCCAGATGATGAGCTTAAAGCGCGAAAGGTGAGGTGTGTCACGGCACCTGGGAATGCGAATTACGTGGCCCCCACGTGCGGTCGGGCGTATAATCAGCGGCAGTCTGGCATTGGCCCCAGCTCGGCATACCGCCATGTCTAAGACACTGAACAGATGCGAAGTCCTTGCCAGGATTGACCGGGACATCGCCGAAGGCGAACGGCACGTGGTGGAGCAGATCGCCCTGATCAAGTGGATGAGAGAGGAGTGCCTCGACACGACCTTGGCGCAGAACTTGCTCTGTAATCTGGAGCAAATCCTCGGGTACTGGCACGCCCATCGGCAGTTGCTCTTGGAAGCGAACCCGCAAGACCGAGCGCAAGATCTCTAATTCCCTGAAGGGGCTTACCGCAATTCGGCGGCCAGGGGCGGATCCGGCCTAATCAGGGGCCATCCGCGAGGATGTAACACGAGCGAGCTCGTCCCGGATCAGTTGAGCCGTCTTGGGGCCGATGCCCGAGAGGGTGTGGATTTCGTCAGCCATAGCCCTGAGCCGATCCAAGGTCGTGATGCCTTCTTTGCGCAAAGCCTCCCAGGCTTGGAACGGCAAACGCAGCCCCCTGATCGGTCCTCCGATGAGATCCCACCTGGGGTTAGGCATTCATCTCAATCCCGGGCTTGGCCCTTCTCAGGTGCAGGGTCGGGGAGACAGGGGAGCAGGATTTGAACGCTGCGTCTTTGAGTTTGGACACTCAAGGCTCTGGTCATTGAGCTGCTCCGTGCTGTCTCCGGCCTGATGCAAACTTAGTCCCGCGCCATCACAACGCCAGACTGCTTTCTGGGGTAACTCGGGCAGAGTTCCCGTCGTGTTCATCAACGGCTTATCCGCAGCTCGTGCTTTGAACCCGGAATCTCTCACCGTGGCACTTCTCTGGAGTAAGCAGAATGCCGGCTCAAGAAGGGAACACCCAACGTTCCCGATGGGCAGGAGATGTCCTGGCTTGATCTGCAACGGAAGCTCCTCCGCCCCCTGAACTATCACCATGGAGTTCTACTTCGCCACTCGCGCCTCACCCGCCTTGTTCACATGCCAGATCACAACATGGTAATG
Organism: Microvirga tunisiensis; assembly: GCF_009296175.1. GTDB lineage: Bacteria > Pseudomonadota > Alphaproteobacteria > Rhizobiales > Beijerinckiaceae > Microvirga > Microvirga tunisiensis. Next base: position 2,158 of record NZ_VOSK01000256.1, read on the forward strand.
AGGCACCTCGACGCCGGGATGGCCCTCGTTGAAGTACATGGAGACATGATCGTTCCGGCCTGCGAAGCCTGCCAGATCGAACTTCTTCCGATTTCCGATATCCTCGACCGGGATCATGTAGATCTCCAGGGGCGCGCCGCCTCCAAGGCAGCGAGGCGCTCGTCCAAGACCTGTTCGTGGACCACCGCGTCCATCGGAGCCCTCACCTGGCCGGAAGGTGTGAGTGGCAGTCTCCGCCGCTGCAACAGGGGCCGAGAATGCCCGTGATATTATCAGGGAGCGAGGATTGAAGCGAGTACGGGACTCACGCTGGAGACCTTGCCCGGTGCTGGTCGGCACAGGCTGTGAAGGCACGGCTCTCGCGGCGCCAAAGCTTGGGACAGCGATGACGATCGAGACTGCGGCTCAGACCCAAAACAAGGCCATACTTGGCATTCGGGTAGCTCAATAAGTTACACTTGAGGATCCACCTTCGTGCTCCGGACTCCATTGCCGTGTCATCGGGAACTCATCTCGTGCTTGGCCCTTTACGCACGACAGATGTCATTGTTCTGCCGCGTGCGGAGAAGTTACCATGGATGTGATGGTGACACCTGCCGAGCTCAAACCAGCAGGAATCTGGAGGTTGAGCGATCGACTTGGGCGTCCTCTGGGGACAATCACCGAAGCCTCTCCGTCACTGTTCGTTATCGACGCCAACCGCGACGCCAGGCTGTCCGGAATGGAGACGGCCAAATTCCGGTCGCTGAATGACGCGATGACAGCCATCGCGCGCCACATGAAGGGCGAATGTCAGCTCTCCAGCGACGATAAAGCATGACCCTTTCTCAGAGAGGGGCATTGAACGGATGATTGTCAGGGCAACTCGGCCTGACAGGTCAGCTGAGGCACCTCGATAAAAGGAAGCTCAGCCTCACGGCTTGCTTCCACTCAGTTCTCATCCTCTTCCGGCAAGGACTCGGTATCACCTATAGCCCATGCGCGGTGACCTGCTTGCCGTTCCAGAGCTTCGACCTGCCGAAGAAGCTGTGTCGCAAGGATCACTTCACGCCGGAAGCCCTCATCGCCAGGGTCGCCTCCCAGGCGCATGTGCATGTCACGCACTCTCGCTTCAAGAGCTCGCCTGAGACCGCCCAATTGCTCTTTGCTCAGGTCAAGCAACATGTGCGTCGAGCCTCGTGCTCCCGCTGACACTAAGCCACCTCCTAGAGCAGGAGGGCGGCAGCCCACCAGCACAAGCCGATGCCGACCACGACGGCGGTCCAGTTCAGAATGCGAGCGAAAAATTCACTTGTAGCCATCTCACGATCACTTGGCTTCGGCGGCAGGTCTATGGGCGCAACCCGCCCCTTGCAGGAGGGTGGAACTTCAGCGGAGGCTTGGCTCTGTCTCTCTCGCCTTGATCTGTGTCTCGCCGACGACGCCCTCAGATGCACTTGAGAGCGATTTGATCCGGTACTGGCGCTCGTGCGAGGTCTCAGGCAGCACTTGGACGATCACGTAGGTGCCGGGATTGGCTCCCCTGGAGTGGGCTGGGAGCACCGTCTGGCCGACCTGGAATTTCTGCGTCATGGAACACCTCGCCTCGAAACCACCACCGGTACTCGTGCTCGGACTGAACTGACGATGAAGACGGGATGCTGGTCGAAGCTCCCACAGGGGCGTGAAGCCGCACAACTGCTCTGCGGTAAGGCCAGCATTCAGTTGACGGCCACGGTTGCACTTTTCTTAACCTATGTAAACTGTTTCGCCGAACCCGGAGCGCCTGCTGCGGGTTGTCCCTGACAACAAGTTGAACGGGTTCGAGGGCTCGGGGCAGCCGGAAGGGTGCAATGGCTGCAGACATACCGGACGAACGCGAACCTGATGCCGAAAAGCCCAACGGAGGGGCGAACAACCCGGTCAGAGGCTCACTGGCACCTGCCGAGCTTACAGCCGAGATTGGGCGCTGGCTCCAGTGCCAGCACCCGGTGCCCCTCCAAGAGCCGCTTCCGGACGAGCTTGCCTCGCTCATTCGTCTCTTACAGGAGCGGGAAGGCGGGGCAAGTTGAGCAAGGCATTATCACAGCACGATGCTGAGCGGCTTTGCGACTTTGTCGGTCTCTGCCAGGGAACGTTGTGCAATGCGGGGAGATACAGGACCAGCAGGCCCGCCAAGTTCCGGCTCCATCTTCTTTCAATGAGACAACAGTCTCGGTAACCTCTGTTCAGACGTAATGTTCTGCGAGATTGCCTCTCGTCCGAATGCCGAGATTTGGTGCGCAGATGATCAAACTCTGCCATCCGCCAGAACCTCTTCAGCACGCGCAGGCCCTTGAGCACTGGGCTGAGTGTCGCGAGCGTGCTGCTGCGAGGCTGGAGCGTAAGGTCGAGCGCTTGCTTGATCAGAAGCGAGTGGAACAGGCTGCACGTCTTCGCTGCGCAGCCCGTTACCTGCGCCACGCAGCGCTCCGCGAGCATCTGCACGCCGCCGCCTTGAGAGAAGCGGCTCAGCGATAACGCACCTTCCGGTTCGCTATCCCAGCTTGCATAGGTTGCCGTTGACCGCATTTCACTTGAGGTGCTGGGCGAGGTGCTTGTTCATCTCGAACATGCTGAGCTTGTGCTTGCCTCCGAACACCGCCTGAAGCTTCTCGTCCGCCATGATCTCGCGCTTGTTCTGCGGGTTCTGGAGCTTGTGCTTCTTGATGTACTCCCAGACCTTGCTCACCACCTCCGGGCGTGGCAAGGGAGCCGAGCCCACAATGACCGCCAATTCCGGCGAGGGCTGTAACGGCTTGAGGAAAGCCGAAGTTGCCCTCTTGCCTTCGCTCGGGTCTGCCTTTCCCTGCTTGGGTTTCTCCGGTGTTGAAGGCGGCATGTGGTCCTCCCTCTGGGTGGAACCAAGAAGGGGTTTAGATGGCAGCCACGACCTTCGAGTGCTGGAGGGCGGCTTGCATCAGCCGATCTGGGCCGAGATCGTGCCGGTTTTCCATCTGCAACATCTCGGCAAGCTGGGTGCGAGCCCGGTTGACGCGGCTTTTGAGCGTGCCCACGGCAACACCGCACAGAGCCGCCGCGTCCTCGTAGGTCTCGCCTTGCTCCACCACCAGAAGGAGAGCCTTGCGCTGTTCTTGCGACAGATACGCCAGCGCCTCGTGAAGGTCGTCCAGCATCAGCTTGGATTCCTGCTCGGGCTGAACCATCAGGCGTCTGGCAAAGCCGCCCTCTGGGTCTTCAATCTCCCGTCTGCGCTTACGGTGCTCCGAGTAGACGCAATTGCGCAGGATCGTGAACAGCCATGCCTCCAGGTTGGTGCCATGCTGGAAGTGATCCAGGTTCGTCCACGCCCGCAGGAGGGTACTCTGCACGAGATCGTCACTCCGGACCGGATCGCGGGTCAGATGCAGCGCAAAGGCTCGCAGGTGGGGCAGAAAGGCGGGAAGCTGATCGCGCATGTATTGCGAGCGGCGACCCGCGCGGACCTCCTCAACCAGGGTGAGATGCTCGACGTGCGAGAGTGGATGGATGTGACGGAGCCGTGCCTGCTTGCGTCGTGCAGACCGACTGTGATCGGTCGCTTTGGAAGCGGGATGGCTGTGTCGGCGAGCGGCTTGGGTCATGGCCGTGCTCCACCTTGGCTACAGCTTCACCATACACCTACGGTTGCCCGTCAGCCAGCTAATTCAGGGAAGACAGTAGAGCCTGCGGGCGGCTTGACGCTCTGCGGGGGCAAGCGCACCATGCCTGTCACCTAGCCTCAGTCTGCGGAGGCTGTCATGGCTGAACACGATGACGATGTTGCCCTGATCCGCCGCTGGTTCCAGAAGCTCCAACTCTGCGTCCAGACGGTGGATTTCGCGGGCTCGCGCCCGCTCTTCGCCGACGACATCATCACCTTTGGCTCCTTCACAGCGTTCACGATGGGGCGCGAGGCCACCGAACACGAGCAGTGGCGTCAAGTCTGGGGCCATATCGACCAGTTCCGCTGGCGGTTGGATGATCTGCGCACCATCATCTCTGGTGACCGGCTCACGGCAGTGGGCATGGCGGTGTTCGAGTCCACTGGCTACACCGAAGGCGGCAAAGCGTTTGATCGGCCCGGACGAGCGACGGTGGTGCTCGGGCGGCAGGTCGTCGGCGAGGAATGGATCGCCCAGCACACCCACGTGTCGCTGTTCCCTGGCACTCCCTCACGCTCCTTCGGCACCAAGCGGGAGCATCCGCCTGCTTTGTAGCAGAGACAACGCCGCCAACCGAAGGAGCTTGGTGCTTCAGAGCACGAGGCTGAGGTGCAATGACTGGCACGGGGAGGACGCCCATGACCGAACGAACCTACAATGTCCTGTTTCTCTGCACCGGCAACTCAGCCCGCTCAACCCTGGCCGAAGGCATCCTGCGCAGGGACGGGCAGGGCCGCTTCGCAGCCTACTCGGCAGGCACCCAGCCGAAAGGCACGGTCAATCCGCTGGCCCTGAAGGTGCTGGGCGACCACGGCTATCCGACAGACGGATATCGCTCGAAAAGCTGGGACGAGTTCGTGGCTCCGGGAGCGCCTGTGATGGACTTCGTGCTCACCGTCTGCGACAGCGCGGCTGGTGAAGTCTGTCCGGTGTGGCCAGGACACCCTTCCATCGCGCATTGGAGCATCGAGGACCCAGCCGCTGTTGGAGGTTCTGACGCGAACAAGGAACAAGCCTTCCTTCGCGCCTTCGAGTTCCTGAAGAGCCGGATTGGCACGTTCCTCCACCTGCCGCTGGTCAGCCTTGATCGGTTCACGATGGGCACTCGGCTTCAGGCCATTGGCCATTTGGAGGAAGCAGGCATGACTCCATCGAATGGAATTGACCTGCATCAGCGGTAGGGTGAGGCCGAGCAGCACAAAGGCAACAACGTCAAACTGGTGTGGCTGGGTCGCTTGCTGAATGCTGGATTTCCGCCAGGATGGGCTCGGGCGTGAACGGCGAGCGCTCAACCGGCAGCACCTTGGCCATCGCGCCAAAGGCGCGCAACTCGTCGAGAACATGCTTCATCGGTTCTGACAGTACGGCTTGCCGCGCCTCCTCCATAGTGTGGAACTCCAGCAGGGTGAACGTATCAGGGCTGTTCTGAGGAGCGGCGCGATAGGCCATGAAGGACACGGCTCCAGGCATCTTCAGAAGCTGGGCGATCCAGTCTTGAACGTGCCGGTTGTAGTTGTTCCAGTTCCGGGTGTCGGTTGGACGGTCATACTGCAACATCAGGTAGGCCATGAGCCACCTCCGGGTCAGCGCCTCTGTGAGGCTCCATCGCCCCTATCAGAGCTTTCTCACGACCCAGACTTGATCGCGAGCACGTAGATCGCCACAACGGCAGTTATCAGGAGCAGCGCGATCAAGGTTTGGGAGAGCATTACATGAAGCCCATGATCACCGCGCCACAAAACAAGAATGCCAGACCAGCAACTACAAGCGCTTCGTTCTCGAAAGAAACGTAAGACTTGATTCTTCTGAACATCAGGCCCTCCTCATCTCGTGGAAGCATACCCCATCCGCAGCGTCAAGGATATGTCCGGTGTCAGCTTGAAGATGCCTGAGTGAAAACGCTGCTTTGGTGTTGAGGATGCGGCAATGGCCTCGCGACAACTCAGATCGTCCGAGGTCTGATTGACATCAAAGAGCCTGCTCGCCGTCGTTGAATGTCAGCATGAGCAAGGCTCCAAAACGACTGAGCCAGCGCGACGATCTCAGACGGTGGGACAATGAGGGCGGTGCACCGCGCTCCGGACACCCTTCCCACGAGCCGCATCTCGCGCCCAAGCACGAGGCCGAACCGGCGTTGTACTACTTCAACATCAGGACCCCGAGTGGCCTCATCAAAACCCCAGAAGGGGTTACGTACCCCAGCCTTTCAGATCGCCCAAAAGGACGCGCTCGCCAAGACCCGCACCATGATCGCGGAAGGTGATCAGAAGGGCGAGGACCGGCACGATTGGAGTTTTGAGATCAGATCAACATGTCCTGACGGTCGCATTCTCAGAAATCTCCAACTCGAAGCTGGCCAGCCAAGGCGGGAGACGCTAACTGCCAGCGTCCCGATAACGGACGACAGATGGATATTGCTGTTGCCACGATCCTACTTCGATGAGGGCTAGCAGAGGACGAGTTAGCGGAGTTCGATAGTCGTTTCGACCACATGCTTTAGCGCGGGCTCATCGTCTGAAGTCAGAGTCATGCGAAGCCGCAGGCTCGTTCCTTTTATGGCTCCCTCACGCACAATCCGCTCGATCTCTCGCTGCGACGTTACTCCCACTTCCTTTAGGAACTTGCGGACGGCCATGTTGAAGTGGTCTTCATCCATAATGATCTCCTCTTTCGAGGCCACTAAATACCACTGTATCACAGGAGCTTGGAGCGCCGCTACCGGCGGCGATTGAGAGCGCGGAGTACTTGAAGCTCAGATACCAACTTTGCAACCGAGCGAGCGGTCAGCGCCTACTCCACGGCAAACAAGGGGTGCTGCCACACGAGATGCTTACCATTCTGTCCGTACAATTGCCGCAATATCCCGCTGCCTTGCACAATAGTGACCCTGAACAAGGGCAAGAACATAGGGGCATTCACCGGCACCTCGATGCCGACAACAAGAGTGTCTCGATGGAAGCTCTGCCCCTGACAGATGCCCCGGCGATCACCCTGTCTCCTCCAGCCCCCGCTACGCTGAATCAGTCGCTGGCCCCCAGTGACCTTCAATGGCTGGGAGAGTGTCTGGATGCGAGACCTCCTTGGCATGAGCGATGACCTGGAGGGCTGGCGGCAACGCGTCTGCATCGGGTGGCTTGTAGCGGCGGTTGGCGAGCTTCGGCTCGGCAGCCAGGCGGCTTCGCACAACCTCATCCGGGGATCGCCCCTTGAGCACGCGTTGACGTCTTCTGTTATAGGCCTGATTGAAGCCCTTGAGCAGCGTCTCGAGGTCCCGATGGCTATAGATCGTGATGCCCAGCACCTCGCGCTGCACCCGCCCGTTGAAGCGCTCCACGAGACCATTGG
>NZ_VOSK01000257.1 GCF_009296175.1 Microvirga tunisiensis
CTTCTTCCTGAAAATCAAGCACTTCAGACGCATCGCCACGCGCTACGAACAGACCCCACGGGCGTTTATGTCAATCCTTTGCCTCGTCAGCGCGTTCATCTGGACCAAATGAATGTCAACGCGCTCTAGGAAAGAACCATGAAATAGGTTCCCGGTGGGCCGCCGTAAAGTCGGTGCAAGGCACTCCTGCGCGTTTTGCGACCCTTTCCTGCCCGGGTCCAAATGGCTTTGGCCAGCCGGAAGGCGCAGCCATCAGCCCGATAGCCCAACACTCCAAGGTTTGCATGGGGTCAGGGATGATCGTTAAGCGTGGCCCTATAGAGCCGGGACGGGAGCAACAGCCCTTGCGGTCGTCCACATCGGTCATGTGGATGTCCCGCGCGGTCAAGCAAGCTCGGATGGCTGGTTTACGTTGCGTGCCGACAGGAAGGTCCTGATCGTGTCCGCCAGCACGTCAGCGTGGCAGCGAACATTCTCTCAAGGACGGATGCCATGGCTGATGCAGACTTGGTCAAGCGGAACTGGATCGCTGGCGTACTCGGTCGGGGAACTTCCATCGGAACACGCCCATCAGACCGAAATCAACGGAGGCGACCGATGAAGCCAATGCGACTTCTGGCGGCAACCGCGGTCTGCGCCGCTCTAGTTTTACCCCGCCCGGCCGCCGCCCAGACGGCGCCTGCCATCCCGCCCTCGGTCACCACGCCGGACAAGGTCGAGACCCGCATCGGCACGCTCGATTTCAAAGATGGGGCGCCGAGCAAGGCGACCCTGGACAAGGTCTATGACGGCCTCGATTTCGCGCATGCGCAGCGCGCATTTGCCGACACCCTCCAGGGCGTCAGCCTCCACGCGATCCACAAGGGCTTGCAGAGCGTCGGTGTCAAGGACAACGAGGCCATCATCTTCTCCGAGTTGATGGACGCCAAGTCGCTGTGGCTGACCACCAATGCCGATACAATCTACGCCGTCGGCGCGCTCGATCTCACCAAGGGTCCCATGGTGCTGGAGACCGCGCCGGGATTTCTCGGCGCCGTCCAGGATTATTGGTTCCGCTGGATCATCGATGTCGGCCTGCCGGGACCCGATCGCGGCGAGGGCGGGAAGTACCTGATCGTGCCGCCGGGCTACACCGGTCCGCTGCCGAACGGTGGTTTCTCCGTCGCCCGCTCCCGGACGAATGTCGCCCTCTGGTTCGCGCGCTCGTTCCTGGCCGACCACAAGGATCCCAAGCCGGTGGCCGACACCATCCGGAAGTTCACCAAGGTCTACCCCTACGAGGCCGGCGGCCTCGGCACACCCATCGCCGAGTTCCTGGAAGGCAAGGCCCCGCTCGGGCGCATTGTCCAGCCGACGCCGCTCGTGTTCCACGAGGCCAGCGGCAAGGTGATGAACACCCTTCCGCCGAACGACTTCAGCTACTTCGAGAGGCTCAACGAGATCGTGCAGCAGGAGCCGGCCACATCGCTCGATCCCGAGCTGATGGGGCCGATTGCCGCCATCGGCATCGTCAAGGGCAAGCCGTTCGCCCCCGACGAGCGCATGAAGACGATCCTGACCGAAGCCGTGGCGCAGGCCAACGCGATCTCGCGCAGCTTGTTCATGCATCCGCGCGATCCGAGCTGGTTCTACTACCCCGGCTCGGCCTGGATGAACCCGCTCTTCGTGTCCGGCTATGAGTTCGAGACGCCGATCCCGATGATTACACCTGAGGGCGCCAAGCCCTTCCCGGCAACGGGCTACCGGCAACTGGATGCGCGCCGATGGTACTTTTATGGCGTCACCGGCATTACGCCCGCCATGGCCATGCGTGTGACGGGCATCGGCTCGCAGTATCTCTTCGCCACGCTCGATGCCGACAAGCAGTACTTCGACGGCGGCAAGACCTACAAGGTGACGCTGCCCAAGGACATTCCGGAGGCGAACTTCTGGTCGTTGACGCTCTACGACAACCAGACGCGATCGATGCTCGACACGCCGCAGCGCTTCCCGCGTGCCGGCAACCAGAGCTATCCCTCGCCCGCCACCGAGCCGAATGCCGACGGCTCCACGACAATCCATCTCGGCCCCACCCAGCCAGCCGGCATCGCGCGGGGCAACTGGATCCAGACCATGCCCGGCAAAGGCTGGTTCGCGATCCTGCGCCTGTACAGCCCGCGCGAGCCGTTCTTCACGAAGGAATGGCGCCCGGGCGAGATCGAAATGGTGCTCTAAGTCCGCAACGGGCGCCATCAACAGGAGCTGGAAACCTGCGAAGGTCGGAACGATGAAGTGCTTCCGAACCGATGGCCGCGAGGGACTGTTCCGAGGCATTGGGACAGTCCCTTGAAGGTCTCCTTCGGGTCGAGCCTGTGTCAAAACGCGAACAGGCCGCTCCGTAGAGCAATTTAATTTCCTATAAGCCCCGACAGACCGAGAAATCTCCGGTACAGAAGCGTGAACTTGTACAAATAGTTCGTCGAGATCAGGGCGGTCTGAGTTTTGACACACCCTCGGTCAAAATGTAATGTTGAGCAGACCAAATGAAGGTCCGCTCACGCCGCCAATGCAGAAATCGGATAAGGTCAACGCCAGATCCTGTTCAACTCCGGCGCGGCGCTGGCGATCGTCGTCGGTGTCTTGATCGAGGTGCCCGTGACGCCGTCCGTGGTCCAGGTCGTGAACCGCAGCCAAGGCTGGTACGAGCGCGGAGCCGGGCGTGCGGTATCGTCCGGACGGAGGGTGACGGCCGGGGAGTGAACATCCCCGACCCTATTAGGTCACAAGCGGCTCGGGCTGGCGAACGGCCCGCTCCGCCTCGACCAGCAAGTCAAGGCCGCGCCATGGCTTCGGCATGAAGGTGACGCAGTCCGGCAAGTCGTCGGATGCAGCGTCCGGATCGCCCGACGTGAGCACGATGCGGATCGCAGGCCAGAGGGTGCAAGCCGCCTTGGCGAGCTGGACCCCGTCCATCTCCCCGGGCAGCCGAACGTCGGCGAACATCATCGCGACCTCGCCCCCCTGGTCCTTGAGGTAGGCCAAGGCCGCCTCGGCGCTGTCGACCTCCACCACGTCCAGCTCGGTCTCCTCCAGCAGAGCGCCCGCGAGTTCCCTGACATAGGGCTCGTCCTCGACGATCAGTGCGACGTGCGGTTCAGGATGCAGGGCGTTCATGGTCGGCTTTCCCGATTTCCATCTGCCGGAGGATGGCGACGAGCGGGTCTGGCACCGGGGCATCGAGCACGTCCCTGTACGTCTCGGCGAAAGCCCGTGCGATCATGAAGGTGGCGACATCTGGATGGAGATCGTTGACGTGGGGCAGGCGCACGTCGCCTGAGGCATCGTGGGGCATCGGCACTCTCCTTGGATACTTGTCCCGCAAACCCGTCGCGCGGCGTGTGCCGTCTGGGCCGATATACGTTAGGGGGAGAAACACCTGGACTCGCGACGGGTTTCAGCGTGGCGGCAAAACGGATCGGCCGGAGCATTATTTCGATAAATCCAGAAATAACGCTTGACGGACGATCCAGACACCCGCATCTTATTTCTATGAACGTCGAACAAGCAGCCAAGCAACTCGAAGCGCTCGGGAACACCACCCGGCTCCAGGTCTACCGCACGCTGGTGCGCGCGGGCGAAGCGGGCCTGCCGGTCGGGCAGATCCAGGAGCGCCTCGGCATTCCGGGGTCAACGCTCTCGCATCACCTCCAGCGGCTCCTGCTGACGGGATTGGTGACACAGGAACGGCAGGCCACGACCCTGATCTGTCGGGCCAACTACCCGGCGATGAACGGCCTCATCGGCTTCCTGGCCGACGAGTGCTGCGCCGACGTCGGATGCGGAACCCAGGCGGAGAACGCCGCCTGATTTATTTTTGTCCGCTATTTCCATACTACCGGAAATATGAAAAGGAGAAACAGATGCCCGGCTTCCTTCCCTTCGTCCTCCATCTCGCCCGCGCGGTGCGGAACCGTCGGCACGTCGTCGCCCTCGGCGAGCTGGACGACCATCTCCTGCACGACATCGGCCTCGAGCGGGCGGATGTCCACGCCATCCTGGCCCAGCCCCGCCACCGCGATCCCTCGCGGATGCTCAAGATCCTGTGCTGCCACGGACGCGTCTTCATCGAGCGCGTGCGCGACGGCTTCGCCCCTCGCCCCGCCTCTTGCTGCTGACCAAGGAGCCCTTCCATGACCTCGTCTGATGTCCTCCCCGTAGCCGTCATCGACGGAGGCCCTGTCGGTCTTGCAGCCGCCGCTCACCTGATCCAGCGCGGCCTTCCCGTGAAGGTCTACGAAGCCGGCTCGACCGTCGGCGCCAACGTCCGCGACTGGGGCCATGTTCGCCTGTTCTCGCCGTGGGAGTACAACACCGACACGGCGGCCCGCGTGCTGCTTCAGTCCCATGGCTGGCAGGAGCCGCTTGGCAAGGCGATGCCGACGGGATCGGACCTGTATGAGGCTTACCTCAAGCCGCTCGCCGAGACGTCCGAGATGGCGGCTGTGATCGAGACCGGCGCTGCCGTGAAGGCGATCACCCGCCAGGGCGCTGACAAGGTGCTCAGCCGGGGGCGCGAGACCAAGCCGTTCGTGCTCGCCGTCTCCACCGGCAACGGATCGATCCGGCGCGACCTGGCCCGGGCGGTGATCGATGCCTCAGGGACGTGGACGGCACCGAATCCCCTCGGCGCGGGCGGAACCCTGGCCGAGGGCGAGGCCGAGACCGCGGCGAACATCGCCTACGGCATCCCGGACGTGCTCCGGCGCGACCGCGCTGCCTACGTGGGCAGGACAACCCTCGTCGTGGGGGCTGGGCACTCGGCCGCCAACGTCCTCCTCGACCTTGCGAAGCTGGCGGAGCGGAAGCCCGCGACATCCATCGTGTGGGCGACCCGCGGCGAGAACCTGATGCGGGTCTACGGCGGCGGCCGCGCCGACCAGCTCCCGGCCCGCGGGGAGCTCGGCTCCAGACTCAAGGCTCTCGTCGACAGCGGGCAAGTCACGCTGGTTGCCGGGTTCTCCGTGGTCCGCGTGCGGACCGCCGGCGGGCAGGTCATGGTTGAGGGCGAGGCGGCAAGCGGCATCCGCGAGATCAGCCCCGTCGACCGGATCGTGGTGTCAACGGGACAGCGCCCGGACCTCAACCTGACCCGCGAGCTGCGGCTCGACCTCGACCCGTGGCTGGAAAGCGCGAAGGCCCTCGGCCCTCTGATCGACCCGAACCTGCACTCGTGCGGATCGGTACCGCCGCACGGCCACCGCGAGCTCGCCCATCCCGAGCCTGGCTTCTACACGGTCGGGATCAAGAGCTACGGCCGTGCCCCGACCTTCCTGATGCTGACGGGCTACGAGCAGGTCCGCTCAGTCGTGGCGGCCATCGCCGGCGACCTCGCGGCGGCGGACGACATCCATCTCGTCCTGCCGGAGACGGGCGTGTGCTCGACCAACCTTCCCGTCGACGGTGCGCCTGCATCATCAGGCTGCTGCGGCGGTCCCGCTCCGGCCAAGGCCGATGCCTGCTGCGTCGCGGACGCCGTGGCCAAGGCCGAGGGCCAATCCGGCTGCGGATGCGGCCCGGCGAAGGTGCCGGAGAAGGTTGCGGAACCCGCTGGCTGCTGCTGAGATCCGCCCGTGTCGAATCCGGTGAGTGAGTCCCTGGCGAACGATCCTGCCATGCCGAAGCCAAGCCCGGGGGTGGTCATCACCGCCCTCGGGATCACGCAGATCCTCGCCTGGGGATCGTCCTTCTACCTGCCCGCCGTGCTCGCGAAACCGATCGCCGCAGACACGGGATGGTCGCTCGGCTGGGTCGTGGGCGGCCTGTCCGTCGGCCTGCTCGCGGCCGGACTGGTCGCGCCGCGGATCGGGCGTACGATCGACATCAAGGGCGGACGCCCTGTCCTCGTCGCCAGCTCGATCCTGCTCGCCGCCGGGCTCGCGACCCTCGCGCTGGCCCACAGCCTTCCCGTCTACCTGATGGCTTGGCTCGTGATGGGCCTCGGCATGGGGTCGGGTCTCTACGACGCGGGCTTCGCCACGCTGGGCCGCCTGTACGGCAGGGATGCCCGGCGTGCGATCACCACGTTGACCCTGTGGGGCGGTTTCGCCAGCACGGTCTGCTGGCCACTCAGCGCCTGGCTGGTCGAGCATTTCGGCTGGCGCGGCGCCTGCGCGACCTATGCCGCGATCCATGTCCTCGTCTCGCTTCCGCTGCACGCCTTCGTCGTACCCGGCATCGGGCCGGTTCCAAGCGGCGGTAGGTTCCCCGGCGCGAAGCCCGGGCTGCCGTCACCAGCCCCTCTGACCGGAGCCACGCGAACCCGCGCGTTCGCCCTCCTCGCCACGATTCTCACGCTCGGGGCCGTGACGGCCTCGATGATCGGGGTACACCTGCTCACCTTTCTCCAGGCACACGGCCTCGGAGTCGCGGCAGCGGTGGCCCTCGGCGCGCTGGTCGGTCCCTCCCAGGTTGGCGCCCGCGTCATCGAGATGACCTTCGGCCGCCATTACCACCCGATCTGGACCATGGCGGCCTCTGTCGCCCTGGTCGCGTGCGGGGTCCTGCTTCTCCTCGTCGGCTTCCCGATCCTCGCGGTCGCCCTTGCGCTGTACGGCGCGGGGAACGGCATCGGCTCGATCGCGAAGGGCACCCTGCCCCTCGCCCTGTTCGGCCCTGACGGGTATGCCTCGCTCATGGGTCGGCTGGCGATGCCCAGCTTGCTCGCCCAGGCGCTCTCGCCCTCGCTGGGCGCGATCCTGATCGAGTGGAGCGGTCCCGGCGCCGCGCTCGGCTTCCTCACGGGGATGACCTGCCTGAACATCGCTCTCGTGGGGCTGTTGTGGGTGACCGCCCGAAAGGACTGACGCTCAAGCCGACATCTCGGCCATCGCGTCCCGCAGGCGCTTGTCGTAGGCACTGGCCAAATCATTCAGTGCAGCGACGGTATCGCCGACATACGAGGAGCCGTGCATCAAGGCCAGGGTGCGCGGGGTCAAATCGGCCAGCCGGCGCACCGTCGGCGCGATGCTCGGGCCGAGGCTCGTGTCGTAGAAGAGGCTCGTGTCGTAGAATATGTCCTCGGACGCAAGCGCCGGGCCGACGATGTCGTTCTCTGTGATCGCCGGGCCATTACCCAGATGCGTGAAGAGATCGCCACAGAACAGCGTCCGGCTGGTCTCCTCGTAGATCACCCCGGCATCCCAGCCGTGCGGCACATGCGGGGTGTCGATGTAGCGGATCCGCTTGCCGCCGATGTCGATCACCTCGCCGTTCGACAGCACCCGCGGCGGGCGATCGGCCATGTCGTTCAACGACACAAGGCAGCCTGTCATTCCGTGTGCGACCTGCGCCTGCGGGGCGACGGCCAGCCATTCGTTCATCGCTCCGCACTCATCGGCCTCATAGTGGCCGAACGTGATCCAGCGCAGGTTCCCGACCGGCATGATCCGGGACACGGCATCGGACACGAGCGGGAACATCTTCCGCAACCCGGTGTGGAACAGGAGCGGCTCGTCGCCCAGGACGAGGAACTGGTTGAAGGTGAAGCCCGCAGGCGGGGCGATCTCCGGCACGAAGATCGAGATCCGATAGATGCCGTCGGCGATTTCGCTGATGTTGGGTCCCATGACTTTCTCCACGCGATCATCTTGGTGGGCACCACCGGCCGGACTGGGCGACGGTGGACAGCAGTCACATTTGAATATACACTACTGTGCAGTGAAAATGACATTTGGTCAATATGGCGGCACAGTGCTGTGTGCCGAAACACACATGACCCGGACCTACACCCTCAAGAAGCGCGCGGAGCAGCAGGCCGAGACCCGGCAGCGGATCGTCGAAGCCGCCGTCGACCTGCACGGCAGCATCGGTCCGGCACTCACGTCGCTCAGCATGGTGGCCGAGCGGGCCGGCGTTCAGCGGCATACGCTCTACGCCCACTTTCCCGATGAGCTCAGTCTGTACCTGGCGTGCTCGGGACTGACGCTGGAGCGCGATCCCCTGCCCGACGCAGCAGCTTGGCAGGGCATCGAGGATGGGGGCGAGCGACTCCGGGTCGGCCTTCTTGCCATTTACGGTTGGTATGAGCGCAACGCCGACCTGGCCGCATGCGTGTTGCGCGATGCCGAATACCATTCGCTGACGAAAGAGATCGTCGAGTTGCGGATTGGACCGTCGATGGCGGCCTATCAGGATGTGCTCGGCACAGAGCTAAGCAAGACCCAGCACGCGATGTTGCGGCTGGCCCTCAACTTCTTCACGTGGCGGGCCCTGGTGCGCGAGAGTGGCCTGGGACAGGCGGCGGCCGTAGGGGCCATGATCCAGGCGATCGGTTGCACCACGGAATCATCGTGAGCCCCGGTGGCGAGATCAGATGGCCTCCCCAACGTCCGGATGCCAGGTCTGAAGCAAGTTCGACTCAGGCTCTGAGAGTCCGCAGTGGGTCAACCAGCGACGTACAGCGGATGCAATTGAACGTCCGCTCATGATGCAAATGCGGAAATCGAGCAAACATCCGCCTCGAACCGGATCTTGCTGAAACTCCTCAATGGCGATCCTGAGGAGCCTGGCACAGCCGTTAGCGTACGTGTATATCCCGCCCGCTGCTTCTGATCGCCCGCTTTGGGTATGTCTTGCGTGAGGTCTTTGGCACTTTGGCCTTCTCGGACCGGCAGAAATCGATCGCGGCCTCCACGAAGGCTTGACGGGCTTCGGAGTGCCTGCTCACGGCCTTGATCCAGGGTTTGTCCGCAATGAGTGTCACGAGGCGTTCCGGCATCAGACGATGCTTCTCCTCCTCCGCAGCCACCATCCGCTCATACGCACTCAGCAGTTTTGATGGATTGGCCATGAACACTCCAATAGCGACAACCGACAGACAGGGCATTCGTCCCAACGCGCAGTTTGTTCTTACCGCAGATCAGTCTAGCGAACGTTAAGCTTGAACAGAGTTCTCGAGCAGGGATCCCATGTTGATCCGATCAATGGTCATTGACGGAGGCCACCTGAAGCCGCGAGCCATACCGTGAAGGATGCGGCTCCTCTGTCGCAGCTAGTCATCGGGGCAGTTTGGGGGACGGTGGGCCTTAGGCTGACCGGATGACGAGGTCGGCAAGGGGCGGAATTCTCGGCTGATCCCCATTCAGGCCGAGCCGGTCGCCAAGATAGTCGAAGAACGACAG
>NZ_VOSK01000258.1 GCF_009296175.1 Microvirga tunisiensis
TGGAGGGCAAGATCAACATCGACGATCTGATCACCCACACGATGCCGCTCGAGGAGATCAACACCGCCTTCGACCTCATGCACGAAGGCAAGTCGATCCGCTCGGTCATCGTCTACTGATCAGGAGATTGCCGGGTTCCGTGCTTCCCATCCCTTCCGAGGTACGGATAATCCGAGTTTCTTTGCGTGATCTGATGAAATTTCCGGCTTAGCTCTCATGGCATGGCCCCGGGCGTGATAAGCTGCGCCGGTTAACCGAGAAGACTTTGATGGGAAAGGAGCGTCCAATGAATGCCACTCTCTCGATCCACCCAGCAGTCGACAATGGCGTAACCCAAGGCGAGCCAAACTTCGCCGGTGGCAGGCTCACCTGTAAATGCACCAGCGATCCGGTCATCGTGGAGATCAAGGGCAACAGTGCGCACAACCACCTGTGCGGCTGTACCAAATGCTGGAAGCCGACAGGCGCCACGTTTGCGATGGTTGCCGTCGCGCCGCGCGATAACGTGACCGTAACGGCCAATGAGGACAAGTTGCAGATCGTCGATCCGTCCGCCACGATCCAGCGACACGCCTGCAAGGCCTGCGGCGCTCATATGTACGGCCGCATCGAGAACAAGAACCATCCGTTCTACGGCCTGGACTTCATCCACACGGAGCTCTCGCCGCAGAAGGGTTGGTCAGCACCGGGATTTACCGCGTTCGTCTCGTCGGTCATTGAATCCGGGGTGGATCCGGCTCAAATGCCCCAGATACGGGCTCGGTTGAAGGAGCTTGGGCTCGAGCCCTACGATTGCCTGTCGCCGGAGCTGATGGACCTCATCGCGGCCCATACGGCCAAGGCCAAGCAGGCGGCCGCTGCCTGACGGAAAGCCAGCAAACGGATGAGAGGTGACCGCGCGGCCGCGCAGGCCGCGCGGTATCTTGGGCATGTGCGCAGGACAAGCCGGAAAGCGAGCTTGGTCGGATATTCGATTCTGTCTTGTCTATTCGAAAATCTCGGTTGCATACCGCCCCCAAGACGAGCAGTCTCGGGCGACTAATAATATCCAGGTGTGGAAATGCCGAGGTTAGGCGAATGGGATCAAGGTCGCGCGCGCGAGATCATCGCGGCGAATGGTACTCTGGAAGGCCCGGTGCTGCCGATCCTCCACGCCCTCCTGGACGAATTCGGGCACATTCCCGAAGAGGCCATAGCCCTGGTGGCCTCGGAGCTGAACCTGTCGCGGGCCGAGATCCACGGGACCGTCAGCTTCTACCATGATTTCCGCCGCCAGCCCGCAGGCAGGCACGTTCTCAAACTGTGCCGGGCGGAAGCCTGCCAGTCCATGAACGGTCCACGGATCGCACGCGACCTGCTGCAAGAGCTCGGGATCGATTGGGGCGGGACCACGTCCGACGGCGCCTTGACCGTTGAAGGCGTTTACTGCCTCGGGCTGTGTGCCTGCGCCCCATCCGCGCTTTATGACGGCGAACCCATGGGAAGGGTCGATCGGGAGCGTCTCGATACCGTCGCCCGTGAGGCGCGGGGACCATGATCAGGATCTTCATTTCCCGGGATTCCGCATCGGTGTCCGTCGGCTCAGTGCGGATAGCCCGGCTGGTTTGCGAGGAGGCCGCCGTTCGAGGCCTAATCCTGGAGACCGCATTGACCGGGTCGCGCGGCCTGTTCTGGCTCGAACCGCTGGTCGAGGTCGAGACACCTGGGGGACGCATCGCCTACGGGCCGATCAGTCCCTCCGACATCGGCAGCCTGTTCGATGCCGACTTCCTTACGGGTGCGGAGCATCCCTTGCGCCTGGGGCGCCTGGAGGACCAGCCTTACCTCGCCAGGCAGCAGCGGCTGACCTTCACACGCTGCGGCATCGTCGATCCGCTGTCTGTCGAGGACTACGAAGCCCATGGCGGTTATGCCGGCCTTCGACGCGCGCTCTCCCTGGAACCGCAGGCGATCGTCAACGAGATCAAGCTTTCCGGCTTGCGCGGACGGGGCGGGGCCGGATTCCCGACCGGGATCAAGTGGGACACGGTTCTTCATGCACAGGCGGACCGCAAGTACATCGTCTGCAATGCCGATGAGGGTGACAGCGGCACCTTTGGGGACCGGATGCTCATGGAAGGGGATCCCTTCTCCCTGATCGAAGGCATGACCATCGCGGGCTTGGCCGTTGGCGCTGCCAAGGGCTTCATCTACATCCGATCGGAATACCCTTACGCCTACCGGACCATGACGGACGCCATCGCGCTCGCCACGAAAGCCGGCTGCCTGGGGCCATCTTTGATGGGATCGGGTCAGGCCTTCACGCTGGAAACGAGGCTCGGGGCGGGGGCTTACATCTGCGGCGAGGAGACATCGCTCCTGGACAGCCTCGAGGGCAAGCGCGGCATGGTGCGGGCAAAGCCGCCACTGCCGGCGATCGCGGGGCTCTTCGGCAAGCCGACCCTCATCAACAACACGCTGTCTCTCGCGACCGTACCGTGGATCCTGGCAAATGGCGGTCAGGTTTATGCGGATTTCGGCATGGGCCGTTCGCGCGGCACGCTGCCGATCCAGCTCGCAGGCAATGTCACGCGCGGCGGTCTCATCGAACTCGCCTTCGGGGCCACCCTGCGCGAGATCGTCGAGGATTTCGGCGGAGGCACCGCGACGGGGCGTCCCGTGAAGGCAGTTCAGGTCGGAGGACCTCTCGGAGCCTACTTTCCGGCCTCCATGCTCGACCTTCCCCTGGACTATGAAACGCTCGCGGCGGAGAAGGGCCTTCTCGGCCACGGCGGCATCGTCGTATTCGACGACAGCGTCGACCTCTCGCAGCAGGCGCGCTTCGCCTTCGAATTCTGCGCCGCCGAGAGCTGCGGAAAGTGCACGCCCTGCCGTGTCGGCGCGGTGCGAGGCGTCGAGGTCATGGACCGGATCATCGCCGGCATCGAGCCGGAGAAGAATTTCGAGGTTCTTGAGGATCTCTGCACCCTCATGACCGACGCTTCGCTCTGTGCCATGGGGGGGCTGACGCCCCTGCCGGTGATGAGCGCGTTGACCCATTTTCCCGAGGATTTCGACAAGGCTCCGCAGGTTCCCGCGGCCGCCGAGTAATGGAGAGTAGTCATGGCCCTGATCAGGGAACTCGATTACGGCACGCCGATCTGCAGGACGGAAAAAGCGGTGACGCTGACCATCGACGGCCAGCCTGTCACGGTGCCGGCAGGCACCTCCGTCATGGCCGCGTCCATGATGCTGGGAACCGAAATCCCCAAGCTCTGCGCCACGGACTCGCTGGAGCCCTTCGGCTCCTGTCGTCTCTGCCTTATCGAGATCGATGGCCGCCGCGGCACGCCTGCCTCCTGCACGACTCCTGCCGAAGAGGGCATGGTCGTACACACGCAAACCGATCGGCTCGCAAGGCTCCGTCGCGGCGTGATGGAACTCTACATCTCGGATCATCCGCTTGATTGCCTCACCTGCTCGGCCAATGGCGATTGTGAGCTCCAGGACATGGCGGGCGCCGTCGGTCTGCGGGAGGTCCGGTACGGCTATGACGGGGGCAACCATCTCGATGCGCCGAAGGATGTGTCCAACCCGTATTTCACCTTCGAGGATTCCAAGTGCATCGTCTGCTCGCGCTGCGTGAGAGCCTGCGAGGAGGTGCAGGGCACGTTCGCCCTGACGGTTCAGGGACGGGGCTTCGACTCCCGCGTCTCACCTGGCGGAATGGACTTCTTCGGGTCCGAGTGCGTATCGTGCGGTGCCTGCGTGCAGGCCTGTCCGACGGCCACGCTCAATGAGAAGAGCGTGATTGATCTCGGCACGCCCGAGCATTCGGTCATCACCACCTGCGCCTATTGCGGCGTCGGCTGCACCTTCAAGGCCGAGATGAAAGGCACGACGGTCGTACGCATGGTTCCCTACAAACACGGCAAGGCGAACGAGGGTCATTCCTGCGTCAAGGGACGCTTCGCCTGGGGATATGCCACGCACAAGGACCGCATCACCAAGCCCATGATCCGTGATAGGATCACGGATCCATGGCAGGAGGTCTCCTGGCAGCAGGCGATCGACCATGCTGCAAGCATGCTCAAGCGCATCCAGACCAAATACGGCCGCGACTCCATCGGCGGCATCACGTCGTCCAGGTGTACGAACGAGGAGACATTCCTCGTCCAGAAGCTCGTCCGGGCGGCATTCGGCAACAACAATGTCGATACCTGCGCCCGCGTCTGCCATTCGCCGACCGGATACGGGCTGAAGACGACCCTCGGCACGTCGGCAGGCACGCATGACTTCGCATCGGTGGACCAGGCTGACGTCATGATCGTGATCGGAGCCAACCCAACCGATGGGCATCCGGTCTTCGCCTCCCGCATGAAGCGGCGGCTGCGCGAGGGGGCTCGCCTCATCGTCATCGATCCGCGCCGGATCGACCTTGTGAGATCGCCCCACATCGAGGCGGACTACCACCTGCCTCTGAAGCCCGGGACTAATGTCGCGATGATCAATGCGCTTGCGCATGTGATCGTGACGGAAGGGCTGGTGGATGAGGAGTACGTACGCGAGCGTTGTGAGCTGGACGCCTTTGAGGGGTGGGCTCGCTTCATTGCCGAAGAACGTCATTCCCCCGAGGCCGTCGCAGACATCCTGGGGGTTTCTGCCGCGGATGTGCGAGGCGCCGCTAGGCTCTACGCGTCCGGCGGGAATAGTGCGATCTATTACGGGCTTGGCGTCACCGAACACAGCCAGGGCTCCACCATGGTGATGGGCATGGCGAACATCGCCATGGCGACCGGCAATATCGGGAAGCGCGGCAGCGGCGTGAACCCGCTGCGCGGGCAGAACAATGTCCAGGGCTCGTGTGACATGGGATCCTTCCCACATGAGTTATCCGGCTATCGGCACGTCTCCGACGATGCGACGCGGCAGATGTTCGAGGCTTTCTG
The DNA here is from genome assembly GCF_009296175.1 of Microvirga tunisiensis. Taxonomy (GTDB): domain Bacteria; phylum Pseudomonadota; class Alphaproteobacteria; order Rhizobiales; family Beijerinckiaceae; genus Microvirga; species Microvirga tunisiensis. The sequence goes on from NZ_VOSK01000258.1 coordinate 4,929, forward strand.
GGGGGTGGGCCTTCTGAACGAGCCCGGACTGCGCATTCCGAACATGCTCGATGAGGCGGTGTCCGGATCCTTCAAGGCTCTCTACATCCAGGGCGAGGACATTGCTCAATCCGATCCCGACACACAGCATGTGACCGCTGGTCTGAAGGCCATGGAATTCGTGGTGATCCAGGACATCTTCCTTAACGAGACCGCAAAATATGCCCACGTCTTCCTGCCCGGTTCCTCCTTCCTCGAAAAGGACGGGACCTTCACCAATGCCGAGCGGCGCATCAACCGCGTGCGGAAAGTGATGCCGCCACTGGGTGGATTGGCGGATTGGGAGGTCACGATAGCTCTCTCGAACGCCCTCGGATATCCGATGTGCTACACTCATCCCAGGGAGATCATGGATGAGATCGCCCGTCTGACCCCAACCTTCGCCGGAGTGTCGTACGATAAGCTTGATCAGCTTGGCTCGGTACAATGGCCGTGCAACGAGGCTGCCCCGGCCGGAACGCCGATGATGCATGTCGACCGCTTCGTCCGTGGCAAAGGCAAGTTCATGATCACGGATTTCGTTCCGACCGAGGAGCGGACGGGACCGCGCTTCCCGCTGATCCTCACGACCGGTCGCATCCTGTCACAATACAATGTCGGAGCGCAGACACGGCGCACGGAGAACAGCCGCTGGCACGAGGAGGACGTGCTCGAGATCCACCCCTTCGATGCGGAGAGTCGGGGGATCCTCGATGGTGATCTCGTCTCCCTCGAGAGCCGGTCCGGCGATATCGCCTTGCGAGCCCTGATCAGCGAGCGCATGCAGCCGGGGGTTGTCTACACGACTTTCCATCACGCGAAGACCGGCGCGAACGTGATCACCACCGACTATTCCGACTGGGCGACGAACTGCCCTGAGTACAAGGTCACGGCAGTGCAGGTCCGCCGCACCAATCGGTCCTCCGACTGGCAGGCCCGGTTCTTCGAAGAGGATGTAGCACTCAAACGTATCGACGCGAATGCCAATGCCGCCGAATGAAGACAACTCGCAAATCCTCGAGGCGGTGGACACACCAGCCACCGTTTTCCCTTTTGGGACAGGCGACCCAGTTCGGAGCACACGTGCGATTCCCTCGGAGGTGCCGGTCAACCTCGTGTATGGCGGCATTCCGTTCGCCGTCATGATGGCATCGCCGTCCGACCTGGACGACTTCGCCTTGGGTTTCAGCCTGACGGAAGGTATAATTCAAGCTCCGGATGATATTCGCGGAGTTCGCATCGAACCCGAGGAGAAGGGCTTGAAAGTCTCTATCGATCTTACACCCGACAGACTTCACGACCATCTGGCTCGAAGGCGGGTGCTCTCAGGACGGACCGGCTGTGGGTTGTGCGGGATCGATGATTTCGACGCGCTGCCTCACGCGCGCTTGCTCAGTGGTCCTGCGCCGAGCGTTTCTCTCACGGCCATTCGAGCGGCTTTGGGAGCGCTCGACAGTGAGCAGGCGCTGAACGAGCGCACCCACGCGGTCCATGGAGCAGCTTGGGCCGATATGGATGGGATCCTCCTTTGCGTGCGTGAGGATGTCGGCCGTCACAATGCCCTGGATAAGCTCATCGGAGCGCTGTGCCGCGCCGGCACGAAGCCTGACAGTGGTTTTGTGATCGTCACGAGCCGCTGTTCCTTCGAGCTCGTCGAGAAGGTCGCGGCGTTCGGTGCGAGGACACTTATCGCAATTTCAGCTCCGACATCTCTGGCTCTGGAACGAGCCCGACATCTTGATATTACGCTTGTTGCAATTGCTCGGCACGATTCCGTGACGGTCTTCCATGGACTGGAGCACATTCACATACAGGATGCTTTGGTATGAGTATCGAGAAGCTCATCCGTATGGCTAATCAGATTGCCGGCTTCTTCCGGTCCTATCCGGAAGAGCAGGCTCTCAAGGGGATCCACGATCATCTTTTCGCCTTTTGGACGCCGGGCATGCGCAGAGCGCTTCTGTCCTATGCGAGCCAGGATGACGGAAAACTTGATCCGCTTGTCGTGGAAGCAATGCTTAACCCTCAGAACGCAAAAAACCCGATCGAGAAGGAAATTGCTGGTCCGGAGACGGTAGGTGAATTGGGGAGTGATGCTGGATGACGTTGTCGCATGCTGACATCCCACGTAGCGCCGGGAGCGTATGACGGCACCATCTGCACCGTCATTCCTCAAAGCACATGCATCTATCCGCCCTTGGTCGTATAATTCATTTTGATGCCCACCCGTGAGGCTTCAGAAGGCATCGTCAACTTAACGGATTTTGCGAGCTTTGGCCGGTTTATGGCCGACGCGGGGTTACGTACTTTCAATGGTTTAGAGGCGAGCGTGATGCACTCAAATTGCTCCAACTTGCTTAAGTTGACGATGCCGCTCAGCCGTACCATCGGACGAATGTGATGTGGCGCCTTGGATGTCCTTGGCGGCAACGTGGGCACACCAAGTGAGAGGGTTAGCATGGTTCTAGGCAACTCATCAGCGTCAGGATCAGGCCGGCTGACCGCACCGGAGTGGGCCGCAGTCGCCAGCTCCCTAAACTTCGTCACGGTCTGGCTCGCAATTTCATTTGCCTGACGGGCGCTTGTGCAGGAACCTGAGCGGCAATGCAGTGTGATCGACGGCTTTGTCACATGAACGAGTTTTACTTGCCTACTGCCTCTCCCGTGAACACCGGATTGTGCATTATCAACGGCTTAGGCAGGCGTGGCTCACGGCCAGAATGGCCTTTACTTGCTTGATATGGCAACGCCAGAGAAGCTCCAGCAAATGTCGGGTTGTTGTTCTTATTCCTGCAAAGGATCGGCGGAGGTGAGTTGGTATGGGAGCCGATACGACGCCGGGACGGACGATAAAGCTCGAACGACACCTCCTCTGGCGTATTGCCGTCATAGCCGGGCTGAGCGGCACTCTTGTTGCTCAGGTGAGTAAGTCCGACGCACAGAATGCACCTCCGCCGGCTGCTGACAGTGCGCCGTCCTCAACAAAGTCGGCAGGCCACGCCGCTCCGCCGTGGCCTCCGGTCACCCCGGTCGGGCTTGATTCGTACCTGCAATGGGCTCGGTGGCCTTATCAACGGATTGGGATCCGTGGATATATGCGCTCGACCTACGACCGTGACGGTTTGAACCGCACAGCTGATGCATCACACTTCCTCTACGGCGAGGGTCCTGACTTTAATGTTACCCTCGACGCCATGGGCCGAGGCATCCTCTACTTCGTCCGTACAAATCGTTGGCATGGCAGCCCCTGGCACTATGAAATCGATGGAGTTGACCACATTTTGCGCGAGACGAGCACGGCTGATCCAGAACATCCTCTACCCGAGTCGAAGTATGATCCAGCCGAGATCTTCTCGCCGCCAATGGCGTTGACCTGGCCAACCACGAAAGGATCGGACCTGAACTGGGTGCCGATCCCATTTGAGAGGTCGCTGCGGCTAGCGTATGAGCGGACGTTCTACGGCACAGGATACTACATTCTTCATCAGTTCGCTGATGACACCCTGGCGTCGCCGCGGCCGCTCGACTGGCGCACTCCGCCCGACCCACAGGTACTGCAAGTGATCGGACGATCCGGAAGTGACGTTGCGCCAACTGATACTGCGCGCGAGACAAATCGCCTGACGTTTGAGCGCGGCCGCCCGCTTCGCCTGTTTCAGCTTGCTGGACCTGTAATGATCCGCGCCCTGAAGCTGACCCTGCCGCGTGATCGTGCACTGACATTGTCGGACGCGCATTTGCGCATCACCTGGGATGGGAGACAGAAGCCGTCGGTTGATGTCCCGTTGGCACTCTTCTTCGGCGCGGGCCTGCTGTACAACCGAACCAATGCCGAGCATCTCGTCAAGGCTTTCCCGGTCAACATCCGCTACGCAGGCGAATCGGTCTCTCTCGCAAGCTACTTCCCAATGCCGTTCTTTCGCTCGGCATCGATCGAGCTAATCCCGTGTCAAGCGACACCGAGATTTACGAGATAAGGCGACATCCAGTTTTACGACGGCTCAAGCGTGAGCCCGCTGGAGAGCCTCCTCCAGATCCCGCAGGCGATAGCTGCGCCCCTTGATGTTGAGAACATGCGCTCGGTGCAGCAGGCGGTCGAGGATGGCCGTGGCCAGCACCTCGTCGCCGGCCAGCAGCTCGGTCCACTCCCGGATGCTCTTGTTC
>NZ_VOSK01000259.1 GCF_009296175.1 Microvirga tunisiensis
TTTGAAAGCCGGAGAGTGGTTCCGGCGGGGTCTCTTGCTCATCGTCTCTCCTGTTCAGCAGCCATTCTGGCTGCTCTCAGGCAGAAACTCCACTTATCCCGCTGTCCAAATTTCCCGAGCCAGCTCTGAATTACCGGATTTTCCATGCGAGCTGCAGTACTCTTCCTCGTTTCGTGCCTTGCCCTTGCCTCGGCGCAGGCCAAAGACTTCAACCCGCAGCTCATAAAGGAATTCGGAAGAGCGTATGGCTTCCTAACAGGCCAAAACCTGTCGCTCGACAAAATCGAGAGGGAATTCCCCACATTCAAAAGCAATGTGATCGTCGCTCGGCTGAACTTCTCCTCGAAGTATGGGGATATCCGCTCTAAATTGGAGGATATCCTGCGCTCGTCCCTGAAAGACAAGTTTCCCGAGTTTCAGCGCAACCTCCACGAACAGCTGAAAGTGGTCACGGAGGCCTCCCTTACCCAAGCCGACGTCTCCCGGTTTCTCCAGGTTGTTCAAGCACGGGCTGACGGAGAGATTTCGGATGAGATGCTGAAGCCCATGCTCATCGCAAAATACGAAGATCGCCCGACCGCAGAGTTTCTTGACGGTTGGCGCCAGACGTACACGACGGACGGCTCAGGCAAAGCTCTCGGCGTAAAGCTCCAGGTGCAGGTACCTCGCAGCTTCGGATCCAAGGAGAGCCCAAGGCCCCATATTGTTCGGAACTGGACGTCCGAGAACGACAGGGGCACGACAACCATCGCTTTGCAGGTCAGGGATCTAGGTGCGGTGGTAACCCAGAGGGACCTCGATGCAGAATATGGTCCCGAATTCTTCGACGGATGGGCCGGCGAGAACGGGAAGCTCGTCGACTTCGGAAAGTTCAAGCATGAAACTTTCCCTGCGGTTTGGGCTCATACAATCCAGGAGGAGGAACGCGCCACAATGAAATTCAAGATCAGCTCAATCATGTACATGGTCATTGCCCGCGATAAAGCGGTGGCCCTTCAGTGTATGGATCTCATCGCGGGCGAAGTTCCCTCTGACCCGAAGCAGATATTCCAAAAGACCCAGCCGCTCTGTGTTCAGATGCTCAACACTCTCGTAATTCAAAGCGCCTACAGTCGATAAGTCTTTCGCTTCAACCTAATGGCATTTCGGCTTTGCGCGTGCTACAAAGCATACTCACGAATGGAGGGGGCCATTTCCCTCAAGTCAACCGACAAACATCTCGTCGTGTTCGGACGTAAGCAGTGCAAGCATTGCCAATCCAGCACGCGAGTGGCGGTGTTCGCTCAACATACCGCCGATGCTTATAAGCTGTACGGCCATGACTACATCTCGGTATTGGATCAAGCGCGAGACATTGATCCGGCTTCCCTCCAAGCACTTCGAGCATTCGCGCCAGGCTATGGGATGGCGTACCTTTTTTACGCAAACCATTGCGAAGAATGCGCCGAGCCGATTTGCGACCGTCCTCTCCACGGGCGAATGGATTCATACTGGATTGATTGGACTACAGTCAGTGATTTTGGCTACGAAGTCCGAGAAGCTTCACTCGAGTTTGAGGGACCCTTCAGCAACGATGAAGAATCGATTCCTTCTGATATCCGAGCTAAATTACCGGTTACGTATGTCCCGGAGCTAGATCCAAGCTGGGAAAACACCGGCTAGTCTCTGAGATGGCGCCGCCTTGCACCTGCAATGATGTGCTGAGGACAAAGTTGCTGGTCGGAAGCACGCACCTGGTAGCTGTTACGCGTGCCTCGCAGCTCTCTAAAAGCGGCTGCACCCATATAGCTCTTGCCATATTAGTTGAGCGCGGCTCGCCGGCACGTTGTCGGGGTTCAGCACGTTAAGGATGGCATCGGTCAAGTCGAACTCGCCGGATACCTCCGCGCTTGCACCTCGCCTGCGCGCCTCGTCGGCCTGTTCGGGAGTGTAGTTCCGGATATAGAAAATGAACGGAATTGCCAAGTTCCTGCGTTTGATCTCATCCAGGAAACCGTAGCCAGCCTGCGGATCGCGATCGCGTCGAAAGTCAGAGATGACAAGGGAGATTTTGTCCGGGGATGCTTCGATCATCCGGACTGCATCTGCTGTCGTTTCCACATGGGAGAAGCACAGCCCGTATTTACGCAGTGCGCTTCGCTCCCGGGCATTCACTTCCCGATCGTCATCAAGCCAGATCACATATGTTTTCCTCAGAGGAACCTCCAATGCCCTTTGCATAGTATCCAGCAGAAAAACTGTCTCGTCGCTCAGACCATCCTTGGACTTCATTGCCTCGCCGAGATCGACGACTGCCTCCATACGCTCCTTTGCGGCGTTGGCCTCAATATAAAGCGCACCAACCCAAATGAGAGCAGCCAGGATGGGGCTGAGCATCAAGATGATCTTCAATGGCTCGAAATTGTTGGTGATCCAGATGCCGAGGCCACGCCATGCCGTCGGAGCGAGCCTCATGTCGAACTGTTGGACGGGGGCCTCCCCCATGAGGAGCGGCACCCAATGCAGTCGCATGTATTCGTCCGTGGCTTTCCCGGTTTGATCCTGGAAATATCCACTGTGGCCGAACGTCGAATACCTGTTCGTGAACTCGGGACCATTCATGCCGACGAAGCCGGTCCGCCCTGCCATGCCGGTGAGAGGCACGAGGAATTGACTTGCCAGGAGAACGGTATCCCCAGTGCCACAATCATTGATCACACGGCAAACGCGGGCGGGAATAAGGTCAGCCCAGAAAAACCCTGAGCGCAGTACACTCCCCGCGAAGATTAAGGTGTCTATTTGGATATTCTCATCAGGCCTCAAGCCGCGCAGCGTCCAGCCTATCAGATGAGTTCCGAAACTGTGACCGACGAGATCGAGCCTTCCAGGACGCAGGCGCGCGACAAGGGCCCTGAGTTCGCGTCCGAACCGACGCACGAGTATCCATCGCGTAAATGGCACGACAAAGGCGAGCATCGAGAAGTAGCCGTACGTAAAATGGTAGAAGACTAGGTCAGGCTTTTCGGCCATCGTGATGCGCTCGAGACGGCCCTGCCAATAACCGAAAGTCCTGATCCCATGCACCGTAACGACTACGTGAGGATGATCTGGCATTGGCGTCGAGCTCCATATGCAGGCAGGCACAACGTTCAGCGACGAGCTTCAGCGGCACGTTAACGGCAGTACGAACCGATCCTTCGCGAGCTTTCCCTGATTACTCTATGCTGATGCCATCCTTCCTTGCGATCTCTTTCAAGCTTTCGTGGGAAAGCGAGAAGCTCATCGCGTCATATCCGAGATGCCCGCGCCAGTAAAAGCCGGCCTCTTCGAACGCTTCGACGACGCGGCGATCCATTTTGAAACGGTCTGGCCCCCAGGAAAGCCTGTTATGCTCGGGATCGATATCGATCTCGACTCCCCATGAATGGGCGGTCCATTGATCCCCACCCCGCATCTTCCGCACGCTGAAGCTCCCACCGTAAAGCGACGCCTCTTGGGTGAGTCCCCTTTGATGAAGAAGGCTGAATGCCTTCTCGAAATAGGGAAGAGCCTTCCTGTGAACCGTGATCGATGTGATCTGCGTATTCTTGTCCCAGGCACCAATCATGGGGAAAGGGAGCTTCAGCCGAGCCATGCCGGACCCGGGCGGCCCTAGCACCTTTTCATAAAGGTGATATGGGACGAGGTTCTTCTCCTTCCATTGCTGGGTAACCTTGGCTGTTGCCTGAGCCAGAGCGGGGTCGTTAAACCCCGAAAGCATCAAGATCAAGGAAATGCCGCGCAAGGAGAGAAGCATCGTTGAGGCTCCAGGTCCGTGGGCAGGGAACTAACTTGGGCTGTATCGTAGTCCAACAAACTCGGATCCACAAACTCCGAGAGTTCACGAGGGGCAGATGGACGTGAGCGTCGGGGGATTCTACGCCGATCAGGATCTGGGACAATCGCCTTCCGCAACTGCTTTGTGGTCTTTACTGCCGAATGCCGGAAAAATTGGAAGCACCAGCGCAGGACCCGCTGGCGGTAGCGAGAAGGCTCTATGCTCTTATTGCAAATAGGGCCTTTTCGTTTGCGAAAACCCCAAGAAGCTCTCAATCTCCAGGTTAAATCCCAGCAGATTGCAATCTGAGGAATCTCCCGTGGTCCTTGACGACAAGCTCATCTCCCTCGCTGACCGCACTGCCTCGTACCTTCAGGAGGAGCACGGTGTGTCGCTTCCGATGATCCTAAGAGAAGCAACGCTCGGCACGATGGTGAGCTTCATCGCCCTGATCGTCACAAGCTTCATGGATGGGCATAAGATCGCCGGCTACTTCCTGCTTCTTCCTGTGCTCTGGAGCCTCATCCAACTCTACACCTGGTTCAAAGGGTTCGCCCGGGATGCAGAACAGGGCTGGAGCGACGGCTTGTCCAACCGTTACATCCGGGAAGCCCAGAAGCAGCGCATCGCCTACGGCTTCGCCCGCGTCATCTTCTTCATCGGCTTCTCCATGGCCTTCGGCAGCTTTGTCATGAACATGATCCATGGAAAGCCACTGACGATCTATGGGGCATCTCACGCCCTTTCATTGATGCTCCTCACGTCCCTTTTCTATCTTCGCTGCGCTTTGCCGAAGCCTCCGGGGCGCCGGCGCACCAAGCAACTCATCCCCGCATTCTCTGGATCGGCCGGCTGAGACCGGCTTAAAGGACTTCCATGCAACTCTTCATCTACACGCCGGCTGAGGACGCTCTTGCCGTATCTTTTATTGTGCCTAAGAGTGCAATCGTTGGGCTTCCGTCCGAAGACGGCCAAAGCGTCCTTGTCTACTACGAGGGCAACCTCAACAAGGCCGTGAACCTCACCCGTTACCGCGAGCGCCTCATTTCAGCAGCGGGCAGAATGGTTGTGAAGTATCCGACCGTCGCCAAGATGTTAGCTCCAGCTACGGAGTTGCATCAGGTTGGCACCTACGACGCCATCAGGCACTATGTCATTGAAATCACCGATCCCAGCCGCCTCGCCATGTGGGCTGGAGAGCCCGTTGATCAGATTGCCGGGGCTCGCCTCCCCAACGGGCCCTGCAGCAAAGAAACCCTCGCAGCCCACCACGACCAACTCCGCCCGCTCGGCCAGCGTGGGACGAAGTTCGGCTTCCGAGCTTTGACGGGGCAGATGGTGATCCACGACGTGTCCGTCGGCACATCCCACGTCTACGAGCCGGACGAACCTGAAGCGGTCGCATGGGATCCCAAGCAGCTCTGATTTCTCTCTCCAAGCAACAAGCCCCAAGTGCCTCAAGAAGGTTCGGAAGCCATGAAAAAGATCATCGGAACGTTCAACAATGAGCCGATTCATCTTGAGGCAAAGCCGATTGCCGACAGCGGGACTGAGCTCGACGCCGTACTGCCTGCTGGCAGCGTTGTTGAGGCAAGATTCCAGTTTGCCCTCCCGGTGGCTGCCACGCGGCGCCAAGTTCTCGAGTGGATCAACTTGTCCCTTGGCTATGGATCCATGAGCGACTGTCCTTTGGGTAACTTCGACGTAGAGGCAATTCGTGAGCCAGTCCTTACCGACTTAGGCATGACGACTGACCTTCATGAGGTGCGCGACCGCGTCATCCAGCGATACAGGCGAAAGCCAGATTGAGATTGTTTTCCAAGGGGAAGAGGATTTCTGTGCGCGTTTTTAACGCCAAATCCCTTTATGGCGGTTTGGATAGGTCCATTAGCTTGGGCTCCCACCGTGCCTGCTGTTATTCGCATTCCGTTTCCGGCTAGAATTGGAGCCGAGACAAATTTGGAGAGATTCCTTGTCCGAACAAACTATCGTCCGCACGCGCCAGGAAGCTCTCGATCTGATCGAGCGCTTCCTGGCCTCTCGTGATGAGAACGTGCTGGCTCCCTACGTTAAGGCCATGACCACCGCCGAGGATGAGAAGACCTTCTCGATCATGCGCGGCTCGGGTAACGAGATGGAGCTTCGTCACCAGTTTCTTCATCTCGTCGAAAAGGCCGGTCTGGTCACCCAAACTGAGGTTTTCTCAGCGCTCGACCGCTTTAGAGTAGGTCAGAAATGAGCCAGGAGGATCCTTACGTCTATCCTGGGACCGACATCCTCAAGAACAAGTTCGGCCTTCAAGATCAAAAAGCTCTCACCGACCGAGAAGTTATCATCTCGGCGAAAGCGATCGCTCAACTTCACAAGGATCCGGTCAAAGGAAGGTTCGACTTTGACCATCTGTGCGAAATCCACCATCGGATCTTCCAGGACGTCTACGACTTCGCAGGGAAACCCCGGTCGATTGATCTCTGGAAGAATGAAATCGTACTGAAGGGTGGGAGCGCGAACTACGCTGCACCGGACGACATTAAGGCCAACGCCGACGCGGCCCTTAAGTCCCTCAATGGTACTAAGTGGACTGATCTTACAGACAACGCCCAGTCCAACAAGTTCGCCGTTGACATTGCGAAGGTTTGGCTCGCCCATCCCTTTCGGGAGGGGAATACCCGCGCCGTTCTGACCTTCATGGATCAGTTCACACGGGAGAAGGGACTCGATCTCGACTTCAGCGTTCTATCGCGCATGCCAAGCGATACCCGGGACGCTTTCGTTCTTGCAGCTCACGGGATGCCGGCAAACCTCGCGCCGCTCATCCGGGAGTCCCGCCAAGCGTTCATTGACCGCAACCATCCAGTTCTTGGCCGGGTAACATCTGAGACCAATGAGGTTCTCAATCTCATGGGCAAGCCACCGATTACAATCGGTAAGGTCGGCGATCAGATTTCCGGAAAGGTGCTCACGACGAGCTATCAGACGGTGCTTCTCCATAACAGCCGCGGCATCACGGCTGTCGACCTGTCGAATTTCGACACTCCGCCGCAGACCGACAAGCGCGCGACGGTCGATATCAGGTTTGCTCCTCTCGATAAGAGCTCTGAGAAGGCCACAGGCAACATCTTCGCCCAGATCGCAGAGAAAGCCCCTCCCACGTCCCTGAATCAAGGTGGCGCGACCCTCGGCGATATTCTCAACGCCGCCCGGGAAACAGTCAGCGATCCTGGTCCTACCAAGCCGAAAGGCTATGATGCCTCGCGTCGAGGACCGGACTTTGGGCTCTGACAGGCATTAACCGGCACTTTCCAGTCGGCTTCAGCCCAGCAGCGAAACGTCTCACAAGCGGCGTGTGGTGTGACCCTCCACACGCCGTTACGCTTTTCCGCTCCCAGGGATTTCATAGACAATCATGACTGCACCCGCGCTTTCGTCGTCCTTTGATATGCCCATGCTGATCCCGCAGGACGAGCGGGAGTTAGCGATCGAAATCCTCCATGCGGCGACAGCCCTCTACACCACCACCAGTGTCGTGGACGTTCTGCTCGACCGCATAGGATGGCCTGATGCAGACGGTAAGCTAATTGATCCAAGCGCTGGCGACGGGGCATTCCTCGTACAGGCGTTAGCCCGGCTCAGTACACCGAAAGACGACCTTGTGTCTCTGTCGCGTGTCCACGGGTGGGAACTCCACCCGGGCGCCGTCGCCAGTGGTCGCGAGAGGATCGTCCGGCACCTCCAGATCAAGGGATGGACCCTCGATGTAGCGCAGGAGGGGGCAAGACGCGTCATCCATGAAGGTGACTTCCTTACGGACGGCCCCAAAGAGGGCTGCTTCCGTTTCATCGCCGGCAATCCACCCTTCATGCGCTTCGGGCATCTCCCGGAATTCTTCAAGTCCATCTATCGCCAGGTTCTGCCAGACGTCGCGCGAGGCGATCTCCTACATGCCTTCCTGGAGCGCTGCGTCCAAATTATGCCTGAGGATGGCATCATAGGCTGTATCTCGAGCGATCGTTGGCTCATTAATGAGACCTCCGCCAATCTCCGGCGCTGCCTCGGGCAGAAGGTCGGCATCTCCCACGTGGCTCGTCTCGACGCATCGACCAGTTTTTACCAGCCAAAATCCCGTCGCCGCGGGTCGCCGCCTAGAATTCACCCGGTCGAGATCGTTCTCCAACCGTCTAAGTGTGCCCTGCAGCGGCTCACCGATGCACCCGTTTCGCCTGATGGCGTGGTCGGAGAGGTCGCAGAGACTCCTGTGCTCGGCGACATCGCAACAGTCCGGATAGCCCCGTGGCTTGGGCCGCACGGCATTTTCGTTCTCGATGCCGACAAGGCTACTGCCCTCCCGCAAGCCGAGCTGGTTCCGGCTGTGGATACCGATGATGTGGATCCAGAAAAGGATCAACTGGGGACGCCCACGCGTTACGCTATCCGAACCCGCCGGGACATCGAGCCATCTCCCGAGGTTCAAGGACATCTTCGCGGCGAGCTGGGGCGCATGCCTAAACGTGGTCAGCGGTCTACCTGGTGGATGCCTCCGGAGACGATTACTCTCTCGCTGAATAAGCCTGCGCTGCTTATTCCGCGGATTGGCAAAAGGATCCGACCTATCCGCCTTCCTGCCGGAATCCTGCCGATCAATCACAACCTTTACATCATTGAGGGGAGTGGCAGTGTATCCCTTGACGCCATTGAGGATATCCTCAGAAGCTCTGCTACTCACGCCTGGCTAGAACGCAACGCTCCGCGGCTTGAGAATGGATACTTCGACATTCGATCTGGCCTGATTAGACGGATTCCTGTTACAGACCATAGTCAGCAGATTCATTAGAAACATCATTTACGCTTGGCCATAGAGCGGACTGGAAGTACGGAAGCATCCTGCGCTTCTCGAACACCACGTTGGCCCTTAACCAAGACCGCTTCCCTTTATGGACCGTATCGTCGAACACCACTGGGCTCAGTTCCAAGCGCTTGCCTCCGTCGACCAGCCCTGGAGTGGTTCAATCGCGGCGCAGTGGGCGGCGCTCCTTGGAAATCATGGGATCGCCAGCCTCCCCGATCGCAACCTTTCTAGATCCGATCTCCGCGCGTATTGCCAAGACGCGAGTATAAGCGACGAGGCGTACGCATCCGAGGTGGGCCGCCTTGTAGGAATTGTCGGATTTGGCACTGACTGTCCTTATTGACGTCAAAAAGGACAGTGCGGCTATGGATCGAGTTGAGATTGTCGATACGGGTCGGCGTCGTC
>NZ_VOSK01000025.1 GCF_009296175.1 Microvirga tunisiensis
AGCTCGCGGACCTGGAGGAGCAGTCGGCTTCCATCACGGCGCGCTGGAAGGCCGAGAAGGACAAGCTCGGCACCGCGGCCGATCTCAAGAAGAAGCTCGAGGAGATGCGCAACCAGCTCAGCCAGGCGCAGCGCAACGGCGATTGGGCGAAGGCGGGCGAACTCTCCTACGGGGTCATTCCGGGACTCGAGAAGCAGCTCTCCGACGTCGAGGCCAAAGCTGATGGCGGCGGCCTGATGGAAGAGGCGGTGACGCCCGATCACGTGGCGGGCGTCGTCTCGCGCTGGACCGGCGTGCCCGTCGACAAGATGCTCGAAGGCGAGCGCGAGAAGCTCTTGCACATGGAGCAGGATCTGGCCAAGCGCGTCGTCGGCCAGGCCGAGGCCGTCTCGGCTGTCTCGACCGCCGTGCGCCGCGCCCGCGCCGGCCTGCAGGACCCGAACCGGCCCATCGGGTCGTTCATGTTCCTCGGCCCCACGGGCGTCGGCAAGACCGAGCTGACGAAGGCGCTGGCAAGCTTCCTGTTCGACGACGAGACGGCGCTCGTGCGCATCGACATGTCGGAATACATGGAGAAGCACTCGGTCGCCCGCCTCATCGGCGCGCCTCCGGGCTATGTCGGCTACGAGGAGGGCGGCGCGCTCACCGAAGCGGTCCGCCGCAGGCCGTACCAGGTGGTCCTGTTCGACGAAATCGAGAAGGCGCATCCGGACGTGTTCAACGTCCTGCTGCAGGTGCTCGACGACGGACGCCTCACGGACGGCCAAGGCCGCACCGTGGACTTCCGCAACACGCTCATCATCATGACGTCGAATCTCGGCGCCGAATATCTGGTGAACCAGCCCGAGGGCCAGGATACCGATGCGGTGCGGGAAGAAGTCATGGGCGTGGTGCGCTCGCATTTCCGGCCCGAGTTCCTCAACCGCGTGGACGAGATCATCCTGTTCCACCGGCTGAAGCGGAGCGAGATGGGCGCCATCGTGGACATCCAGATGCGCCGCCTGCAGAAGCTGCTGGAGGATCGCAAGATCGTGCTGCAGCTCGACGAGGAGGCGCGCAACTGGCTCGCCGACAAGGGCTACGACCCGGCTTACGGCGCACGTCCCTTGAAGCGCGTGATCCAGAAGCACGTGCAGGATCCGCTGGCGGAACTGATTCTCGCCGGCGAGATCAGGGACGGCGAGACCGTGCCGGTGCATGCGGGCCCCATGGGCCTGATGATCGGCGACGTCACGGTGAGCGGCACGGAGCGTCCGCCGGAAGGCGTGCGGCTGAACTGAGCCGCACGCACGGAAGGACTCATGACAATGGCCGGGCACAAAGCCCGGCCATTTTTGTTTTTCACAGTATCTCCCGTGTCGTTTCCGGCCGTAGCGCAGCGGAGGGGAAGGAAATCCATCAAGCGCTGAGCATGCGAGTAGATCCCCTTCCCTCGCCTACGGCTCGCCGGGGATGACACCCGCCTGGTCATGGCCGGCCCTGTGCCGGCCATCCCGATACGGAGAAGTAATGCGCCTTTCACATCGAGATCACCGGCGCGAGGCCGGTGATGACGTGAGAGGGTGTCATTCCCGACAGGACGCGAAGCGGACGGAAAGCGCCACGCCCTCAGCGCTACGGATCCCCTTCCCGGTTCTGCGAACCGCCGGGAACGACGAGAAACGACAGTGTCGGATTATTCAGCGGCGACGCGGTAGTCGCCCTCGTCATTGGCTGCCGGGAGGGCGCCTTCGTTGTTCCGCTCCCTGCGGCTTGGCGCCGTCGCTTCACGCAGGAGCATGTCCTTGTCGATGCGCTCGGCCTTGTCCTCGCGCAGCTCGCGCTTCGTCCGGCGAAGCTGCTTGGCCGTCTTCTGCAGCGCGGCGCGGAAGGCGGCATAGAGGTCCTTGTTCTTGGCCTCGCCGCTCATCATCTTGAGCGCGCCCATCTGCATGTTCACCGTGCAGCGATAGGTGATGCCCTCGCGCGTGACGTGCACGGACGCCGAGCTCAGATGGCCGAAATATTTTCCGGCGACCTGACGGATGTTGGTTTTCGCATAGTCGGGAAACATATCGCCCAGATCGACTGCCGAGCTTTGCACCAGGATGTTGGGTTCGGTGCTATCAGGTGTCATTCGTTCCTCCGTTGGGGAAGGTTCGATGGCTAACGGCGGCACTCCGAGAAAGTTTCGACGTCAGGAAACAAAACCGACCTTGGCAAGGTTGTACGGGGTTCAGGGCCTGCGGTTATTCGGCGACACCTGCTCTCCCACATCGACGATGCGCACATCGATCGTTCGCGATCGGTTGTCCCGCAGCACCTTCAGGGCGATGGTGTTGCCGACGCCTGTCTGCTCGAGCCTGTCCGTCAGGTCCGACAGGTGCCGCACGGGAGCATCCTCGACACCGATGATGACGTCGCCGATGATGCCCGCGCGCGGATCGACGCCGCGCAATCCAGCCTGATCCGCCGGCGAGCCCGGCACGACGCCTGCCACGATCACTCCATTCACGCCAAGCTGAGCCGCGAGCGTCTCGTCGCCCGCCAGGATCCCGATGCCTGGCGTCGGCACGCGACCGCTGCGGATCAGCTCCGGCACGACCCGGTTGACCACGTCGACCGGGATGGCGAAGCCGATGCCCGCGTTGGTGCCGGAGGGCGAGAAGATCGCCGTGTTGACGCCGATGAGCCGCCCGGCGGAATCGAGCAGCGGGCCGCCGGAATTGCCCGGGTTGATCGCCGCGTCGGTCTGGATCACGTCGGCGACTTCGCGCCCGCCGCTGGTGGGCAGGCGGCGCTTGAGGGCGCTGATGATGCCGGTGGTGAGCGACTGGTCGAGACCGAACGGATTGCCGATGGCGTAGGCCGTCTGGCCCACCTTGAGATCGGCCGAGCTTCCCACCGCGACCGGCGCGGGCAATCCGCCCTGGCGCTGGACCCGCAGCACGGCGAGATCGTAGTTCGGTGCGCGTCCGACGACCTCGGCCGGAAGCACCTCTCCGGAGGCCAGCCGGACCACGAACGAGGCGCCGTTCTCGACCACGTGGTGGTTCGTCACCACATGGCCTGCCGCGTCCCAGAGGAAGCCCGTGCCCGAGCCGGTCGGCTCGCCGCCCGCAGGCCCGCGCCCCGACAACCCGACCACCTGCACGACGGAAGGCGCCACCGTCTCGAAGACTCGGATCGTCGAACGCTCGTATTCGGAAAGGTCTCCGCGCGCCGCGACCGGCCGCGGCTCCCGGGCCGAGAAGAGATAGGTGTTCACGTAAGGCTGGAGCACGACGAGCGCGAGCAGCACCGCGATCACCAGCATCAACACCCTTGCCGCCCGATCCCGCATCTCGCCTCCGTCGTTCGCGCTCTGTCTCACAACGGACGCGCTTGGCCGAAGTTCGACCCGACGAAGCTGAAGGTGGAGACAGAGACGTCTCGAACCAAATTGTCCCGCAAACGTTCGCCCTCACAACTCGTTCGCAGGAGAAACTTGATGTCACGCCGCCTCGTGATTGCCGGCCTCATGGCCGCTATCAGCCTTCCCGCCCTCGCCCAGCAGCAGAACCAGGCCATTCCCCAGTCCACCACGCCGCAGCCAGCCGAAACGCAGACCGATCCGGCGCTCGGCCAGAACGCGCAGCAGCGCCAGCAGCGGACGCAACAGGGCGGCGCGCCGCAGGATACGCAGACGCCCGCGCGCCAGGGCCAAGCCAGCACGCCGGCCGCCATGGGCCAGCAGCAATCGCAGGCCGACCGGCAGTACATCCAGCAGATGCTGGCGCTCAGCACCGTGTCGCTGCAGCAATCGAACTTCGCGCACAGCAAGGCTCAGAATCCGCGCGTGAAGCAGTTCGCGGAATTCGAGATCGCCGAGCAGAACCTGCTCACCGACATCATGCATTCCTTCGCCGATCCGAACGCGACGGCCTCCACCACGCAGGGCGCGCAGCAATCCGCCGCGACGGCGCCCGAACTGCCGCAGAAGGACGCCCAGGCCATGGAGCGCCTGTCGAAAGCGCAGCCGGGCGCGGCCTTCGACAAGGACTATGTCGCCCTGCAGATCGAGGGGCACCAGCAATTGCTGACGCTCCAGGAGAGCCATCTGCAGCAGGCTTCCGGCAACCGCGAGATGGGGAACCTTGCCAAGCTCGCGCGCGGACAGATCAAGGAACATCTCGCGCTGCTGCAGGACATGCAGAAAGAGCTTGGCAAGTAAGGAAAGCCGGCCCCGCTTTTTCACGGCTGCGGGGCCGGAACACCCGTCCTCGAAAGGACGTTGCCTTTGCGCATCGTGCGGACCCAGAGGGCCGCATCAGCGAAAAGATGATCCGGTTTTCGGCACGATGCGCAAGTGAACGATGAGCATCGGATCGATCCCGAAAGTGGACCCCGCTTTCGGGTCCGATGCTCGGAGGCGCAGGTCGAAGGACCTGCTTGAAACCCAAGAAGAGGAATAACCCATGGCGCAAGACAAACGTGGCCGCCCCCCGGAGCCACCTGTCGACGAGGTGCTGAACGAAGTCACCCAGGAAGAGACCGGCGACGATTTCGTTGCGGGCCCGACCCAGCGCAACGATGTCGGCAACACCAAGCGCGCGGCCGCGAAAGCCACCGGCATCATGGGTGCTTCGAAGAAGCTCGACCCGGATCTCGACATCGACCACGTGGACGACAATCGGCCGACGAGCGGCTCGAAGGCCGGCATCCACTCCTTCAAGGAAGTGCCGGAGGAGGAAGACGACGACGCCGGCTTCCAGATGTCGAACGAGGAGATCGCCGAGGGTGTGAACACGACCGCCGCCAAGAGCCCGGCGCCGCACGCCGCGCAGACCGAAGGCACGACGGGTCCGACCGGCATGAGCGGCGGCGCGACCTCCCGCGCCCGGGTCCCGGCGCCCGGCAATGCGGTGGACGTGCCCAAGGGCACCCTGGTGCGCGGCCATCCCACGGCGAGCCAGACCGGCGGACGCTCGACGTCCTCCACCGGCGACGAGAAGCCGCCGAAGCGCTCCGCCCGTGCCCATAGCGGCCAGCAGCAGCGCCCGTTGTCCAAGGGCGGCAACGAGGAGCGGTGACAGCTCCGTGTCGTTCCCGACCGGAGCGTAGGAGCGTAGCGGAGGGGAAGGGAATCCATCGGCGCTGAGCGGGTGGATGGATCCCCTTCCCGGCCTGCGGCCGCCGGGGATGACGCCACTGCATAGCTTCGGCGACCCCGCCGCATATCTGCCTCTACGGAAGGCGGAGTGACAGCGGCCCTCCTCCCGCTTTATGGAATGTTCAGCCAAACCGGCAGTGACGACATAAATCGGTCGAGGAAATGCTCATGGATAGAAGAAAAGTTCTCAAAGGCGCGGGCTTGGCCGCCGCGGCAGGCGCCGTTGCGTCCCCGGCCATTGCGCAGGTGCAGCCCGAAATCCGCTGGCGCATGGCCTCGGCCTATCCGAAGAGCCTCGATACACTCTTCGGCGCGGGCGAGATGATCGCCAAGCGCGTGGCTCAAGCGACCGACAACAAGTTCCAGCTTCAGCCCTTCGCGGCAGGCGAGATCGTCGGCGCCCTCCAGACCCTCGATGCCACGCAGAACGGCACGGTCGAATGCTCCTACACCCTGTCGAGCTTCTTCATCGGCAAGGATCCGACCTTCATGTTCGACACCTCGGTGCCGTGGGGCATGAACGTGCGCCAGCACAATGCCTGGATGTTCTATGGCGGCGGCCTTGAACTGATGCGCGAGTTCATGAAGGACTACAACGTGTTCCCGATCCCGGCCGGTCAGACGGGCGCGCAGATGGGCGGCTGGTTCCGCAAGGAGATCAAATCCATCGCCGACCTGCAGGGCCTCAAGATGCGCATCGCCGGCATGGGCGGCCAGATCATGCAGAAACTCGGCGTGGTGCCGCAGGTGCTGGGCGCCGGCGACATCTATCCGGCGCTGGAGCGCGGCACCCTCGATGCGGTCGAGTTCTCGGGTCCGCACGACGACGAGAAGCTCGGCTTCGTGAAGGTCGCCCAGTACTACTACTACCCGGGCTTCTGGGAAGGCGGCGCGCAGCCCTCGCTCTACGTGAACATGAACAAGTGGAACGAATTGCCTTCCAACTACAAGGCCATCCTCGAAGCGGCCTGCGCCGAAGCCAATGCCATGTGCGTGGCCAAATACGATGCGCAGAACGCCGATGCGATCCGCCGCCTCGTCGGCCAGGGCGTGCAGCTGCGTCCCTTCCCGCGCGACGTGATGGAGCAGAGCTACAAGGAGGCCTACAAGCTCTACGGCGAGATCGCTGCCTCCAACGCCAAGTTCAAGAAGGTGTACGATTCCTGGAACGCCTTCCGCGAGAAGGAGCTGACCTGGTTCCGCATCGCCGAGCTGCCGTTCGACTATTTCGTCAACCAGCAGCAGGGCCAGCCCCGCTAACGAGACCGAAACCGACACAAGCGGCGCCGAAAGGCGCCGTTTTCGTTTGGGGATTCGGAGAGCGGATCGAAGCTTGGCCTGATGCGTTGTCGTCTCAACGGGAGTTTGCAATCCAACACGGGAGACAGGTCATGACGAACATGAACCGCGATCAGGACACTCCGCACGGCAAGGACGATCCTAAGGATACGCGCGACCGCAAGGACGAGAAGCAATCGGAGAACAACCGGAAGCACCAGGAGGATCTGCTCGACGAGGGCGTCGAGGAAACCTTCCCGGCGAGCGATCCGGTTTCCGTAAAAATATCGAAGTGAATCCAGTGTCGGGCGAGGCCCCGGAGCCGAGTTCCGGGGCTGTTTGCGTGTCAGTTCCGGCTTGCCACGGCGACCCCTAAGGCGGCGAGCGCCATGCCGGCGAGCTGGATCGGGCTCAAGGTCTCGCCGAACAGCGCGAAGGCCATCAGCGCCGCGACCGGCGGCACCAGATAAAGCAGCGTCGCCACGCCCACGACCGCGCCCTGGCGAATGAGAAAGAGCAGCAGGCCGATGGCGCCGATGGACAGCCCCAGCACGGCCCAGGCCATGGCACCGAGAAGCGGCAGGGTCAGGTCCATGTGCCCTTCCTCCGTCAGGAGCACGAGGGGCAGGGTCACGGCGGCCGCGCCGATATACTGGATGGCCGCATTGACGCGCAGATCGAGGGCGCTGCCGGTCCGCTTCTGCCAAATCGTCCCGAAGGTGATGGAGAGCATCCCGAGCAGGCAAATGCCGAGCGCCAGAGCCGGCACGCCGCCGGCCCCAAGCTTCGGCGCCACGACGAGCGCGGCTCCTAAGAAGCCGATCCCGATTCCGATCCAGCGCCCACGCGAGACCCGCTCCCCCAGGAGAGGCCCGGCCAGAAGTCCGGTCGCAAGCGGCTGAAGCCCGGCCACCAGGGCGGAGATCCCGGCAGGCAGCCCATGCTTCACCGACCAGAACACGCCGCCCAGATAGAGCCCGTGCAGGAGGATTCCGGCGATCAGGCTGTTGCGCCAATCGTGCCAGTTGCGCGGCCAGGACACCCGGGCCACGGTGACGATCGCAACGAGGACGAGCGTTGCCAGCACGTAGCGGACGAGCAGAAAGGTCAGCGGCTCGGCATAGGGCGCCACGAACCGGGCTACGATGAACCCCGTCGCCCAGATGAGCACGAAGAGGGGCGGCGCAAGGCGAGCGAAGAGGGTCGGGTTCATGGCATCGGGAGCAGGATGGAGGCGGAAATGGGTCACTGGCTTGTAGGCCTTAACCTCGGCCTTTGTCGATTACGAAGCCTTAGTCCAAACGTCGATAGGATGGAGCAGGAGACAGGCGCCGGTTCCTTGCCCTCGGCTCTCGGCGCACCATCTCCAGCAGCCTGGAGACCCTTCTTTTGAATCGCCTTCGCCTCTCGCTGGAACTCGTGGCCATCGCCTCCACCCGCTTCGTGCTGCACGATGCCTGGGCCATTGCGAGCCACATCGCCCTGTCGGTGCTGACGTCGCTGTTTCCGTTTCTGATCCTGGTCACGGCTCTGGCGAGCCTGTTCGGGACGGGCTCGCTCGCGGACGAGGTGGCGGACATCATTCTGGAGGCCTGGCCGCAGGAAATTGCGGGACCGATTGCGGGAGAGGTGCACAGCATCCTCACCGGCCGGCGCAGCGACGTGCTCACCCTAGGCCTCGTGCTCGCGCTCTATTTCGCCTCGAGCGGGGTGGAGAGCCTCCGGGTCGGCCTCAACCGCGCCTATGGCGTGCGCGAAACCCGTGCCTGGTGGCTGACGCGGCTCGAATCCATCGCCTTCGTGATCGCCGGCGCCTTCATGCTTCTCGCCCTGGCCTTTCTCGTCGTGCTCGGCCCATTCATCTGGCGCGGTGTACTCTCCTGGGTGCCGGCGCTGAAACCCTTCGATGGGCTGATCGCCTTCCTGCGGATCGGCGTGGCGACGATCGTGATCGTGGCCGGGCTGCTCCTCGCCCACAAGCTCGTGCCCGCGGGACGCCGCCGCTTCCGCACGGTGCTGCCGGGGGTGGGCGTGACGCTGGCTCTGTGGCTTCTCGGCGGCTTCGCCTTCAGCTGGTATCTCGAATTCTATCCCGGCGCCTATGCCTCGACCTATGGGGGCCTCGCCACCGCCATGGTGGCCCTGATCTTTCTCTACACGCTCGGCGCCATCTTCCTCTTCGGCGGGGAACTCAACGGCACCATCCTCCTCGCCAAGCGCAAGCGCCTCGGCGAGGAGCCGAAACCGGAAAGCATGAGCGATCTGATTCCGTTGCCTTAGGCAATTGGCTTTCTGCGCCGACATAACGGGCAGACCGGCAGACTTCACCGATGAGTTCGATACCCTACACAAGACCCAGCTTGTAAACCCACAGAAGCAAGCCGATCACAACGACGACCGCAAGCCAGTTCAAGGACCGGTCCAGCAGCATGTTGAAGGTCGCTTCGGCGGACAGAGCAGGTTTCTTGTTCGGGGGCAAATCGACTGGCATGCGTCATTCTCCAAAGCCCAGGAAGCTTCGAGACGCCTCATGCGCCCAAAAGGGCAGCGGCCGACTGGGGAACCGCCGATCGAACGAGCATACAGCCCCACCGGGTCATTTGTAAGTGCGCGCAGGACCAAATGGCGAGGGCACTAGCTGAACTGCTTTGCCGCCCGGTTCGACAAGGGCGGGAATGATCCGACAAGCTGGGCATTATGCCACAGTTCCACCCTGCACGACTGCGCCAGACAACGGGCCCATTCATTGGCAAGCTCATGGTCTTCGCTGTTCAGATGATGGGTCGCAAAGTCGCCTGTCGATCGATTGATCACAAGAGCCTGATAACCGGCTATCGCATACGCTTGTCTGTTCATGGGTCACCTCGAAATTAAAAGTGCTTCGAGGGCAGAATCGCGCCTGAAAGAGCAGCAGCCGAAGTCATGGGCTGCCGATGCCGTGGACCTAGACCGACAATACGGCTTTTGAGAGGTAACCTATCGGAATGATGGCTATCGTCCCGAAGCGCTTGGCGAGGGAGATTGGCGAGGGAGATGAGACGGACGGAGAACATCGGCGCTTCGATGATCGCCGAGCCGTCCGATCGCATGCGGGCGTCTCCGATCTGGCGGACGAGTTTGCCGACCTTATCATCGCTCACATGAATCCGGACCGGAATCCAAGCATTCTCCGACGTCCGCCGGCAGCTTGAGTGCATGAACCCGTCGCGGTCCTTTGGCGCATCGGCATGGGCTGCATCGGACAGATCGCACGGCCCAGGTCCATCGACAGTCAGCTGTCCTACGTTTCTCTCCGGCCACGAGCACCATCATCAACGGGCAGGTGCCCGGCAGGGTCGCAAGCCCATTGGGAGCGATGTGACCGCCGTGCCGCTGCGTCGGCTCCGCTTCAGAGATTCGGCGCGATTCTCAGTTCGAGTCTCGCGGAAGCGACGGGCCGGGCATTGGGCGCGAGACCATAGCCCAATCTGACATTGAGTTCGGACCGAAAGCGGTCAGCGGGAGAGGTCAGCTGGGTCTGGCCAACGATCTCCGACAAAAGGCCGGTGCTGATGTCCCCCTTCAGGCCGTCCAGGTTCATGCTGGGGGACAGACGCAGCCCCGTGCTCCACGTGTGAAGGGACAAGTCGAGCGGAATATCCATGGTGCCGATGACGGATTGCGAATAGCCGTTCGCCACGCTGTCGACGAAGCCTGCCGTCGATAGACCGAGCGTCATTCCGAGGCGCTCCCAATCCCGCTTCAGGAAGGCCTCCCAGCTCGCTTTCGACGACAGAAAGCGCGACTCGCCGCCATGGATCAGTTCGGTCCCGACCAGGAAATTGTAATCCTGAAAAGGCTGCATCTTGGCCCCGACCGCGCGATCGAAATCCGTCGGCATGAAGGCCTGCATATCGGAGCGAGCGATGTTGCTCGCCCAGACCTGGGTTCGACTCAAGCGCGCCGGCGGACGCGGACGGATGGAACGCCGTGCAGCCACATGGTTGTCCAGCCACGCGGAGGTGATGCTTTCGCTCCAGATCTCCACCTCGTCGGCGACGGCTGCAGCGGGCATCGCCATGAATGCGAGCAGAAGGCTCACCCATCTGCGAAAAAGAAAAATCATCGAGAAAACCAGAATGAGTTCGTAATCAAAGAAGCAGCAATGCCGTCATTCGAACTGTCGCTGGTTAACGCGGAGTTACCCTCGCTTCAACCGTCAGAGGTGGCGATTCATGAGCCAAGGCATCATCGAAAAACAGGCAGGCGATTTTGCCTTCAGGAACAGTCGCATGGCACGAGCGGATGCTTCCTTCCCGGCATGAGCCGAAAGGACGCATCGTGCGATCATTTAAATGTGATGGCCTTCATATCGGCTGAGCCGCCAAAGCAAAGCGGCCGGGCATGAACCCGGCCGCCCCGCGTGTCGATGAGAGAAGCGATCAGCTCACGATGCGGTACTTCACGAAGCCTTCCGGAGCATCGCCCATCTTCTCGATCTTGATGCCGGCCGGCTGATAATGAGCGGCGTTCGGGCCGGTGGTGAAGGTCATGGTGACGCCGGCAGGCGCGACGAGCGACCAGGACCCGTCCGCCTTCGGCGCCACTTCCTTCTTCTCGACGATGTAGCGCATGATCGCATCGCGGGTCAGGTCGGGCGCCTCGAACACGATGGTGCTGCCGTCCGCGCCGGGGAAATTGCCGCCGCCGCCCGCGCGATAGTTGTTGGTCACGACGATGAAGGGCTGATCGTCCGTCACGGGCTTGCCGTTATAGGTCAGGTCCTTGATGCGATGGGCATCGGCATTCACGACCTTGCCGTTGTCGTCGTAGCGGGAGGCCTGGCTGGGATCGATCTTGTACTGCACGCCGGCGATCACATCGAAGTTGTAGGCCGGGAATTTCTGGTTGATGAGCTCCTGCTCGCCGCCCTTGGCCACATCGATCTGGTTGTAGATGCCGGCCGAGCGCTCGAGCCACTCGCGCACCTGCGCGCCGGTGATCTTCACCACGCGGATCGTGTTCGGATAGATGTAGATGTCTGCCATGTCCTTGATGGCGAGCGGGCCGGGCTTGATCTCGGTGAAGTAGTTCGGACCGCCGCGTCCGCCGGCCTTGAAGGGCGCCGCCGCCGAGAGGATCGGCAGGTCCTTGAAGGGCGAGGCCTTGAGCTGATCCGCCACGTACCAGGCCTGCGCTTCGGCCACCAGCTTCACGGAGGCGTCGTCCGCCACGAGCGAGTAATAGGAGTGGATCGGCACCGCCGTCGTGCCGACGGGCTCGCGCACGTATTTCAGCGTCGCGTCATGACCGGCCTGCGCTGCCGCCATCACGGCCGTGTCGGAATCGACCTTCGCCACGACCTTGCGGTCGACGCGGTCGTAGATCGGACGCGCCTCGGTGCGGAAGTTCGCGACCTTCCAGGCATTGCCGTCCTTGGTCAGTTCGAGATCGATGAGGCCGAGATGGCTGCCCCAGAAGCCGGCCATGACGGCGGGCTTGCCGTGCAGGGTGCCGGCCTTTACGTCGACGCCCGGAATGTTGTTGAATTCCTTGCCGCCCGGGAACGTGAAATGCTGGTGGCCGGTGAGGATCACGTCGATGCCCTCGACCTTCGCGAGATGCAGCGCCGCGTTCTCCTCGCCGCCCTTGCGCTCGCTGCCGGCGATGCCGGAATGGCAGAGCGCCACGACGATGTCGGCGCCGGCCTTCTTCAGGTCGGGCACGTGCTTGTTCGCGGCATCGACGATGTCGATGGTGGTGGCTTTGCCGTCGAGATGCGCCTTGTCCCACTGCACGATCTGCGGCGGCACGAAACCGATCACGCCGACCTTGATCGTCTGCTTCGCGCCGCTCTCATCAACGAACTCCCGGTCGAGAACGAGCCAGGGCTTGAGCAGCGTCTCGCCGTTCGCCTTGATGACGTTGGCGCAGACCAGCGGAAATTTCGCAGCGCCGAGCGAGTTCTGCAGGAACTCGAGTCCGTAGTTGAACTCGTGATTGCCGAGCGTGCCGCAATCGTAGTTGAGCTCGTTCATGGCGGCGACCATGGGATGCACGTCGCCCTTCTTCATACCCTGGCGGTAGGCGACGAAATCGCCGAGCGGCGAGCCCTGGATCAGGTCGCCGTTGTCGAAGAGCAGGCTGTTCTTGGCCTCGGCCCGGGCCCCCTTCACGAGAGTCGCGGTGCGCGCCAGCCCCACCGTGTCGTCGGCGGCATCGCGATAATAGTCGTACGGGAAGATGTTCACGTGAAGGTCGGTGGTCTCCAGGATGCGGAGCTTCACGACCGGACCGGCCGCCCAGGCGAACCGGGGCATTCCGGCAATGGCGGCAGCGGACACGCCGGTCTGCAGGACGCGGCGGCGGGTGATGGATTGTGTCATGGTCTTCCCTTGGCTTGTCTTTTTGCGAAACAGCGCTCGCCTGTAGCCGAGAGAAGCACAGGTTTTGTGACAGGATCAAGATAGCTGGCTAACCGCGCCCACAATCCACCGCCCTCTAACTCAGCCGTCATCACCGGCCTTGTGCCGGTGATCCCGCTCTCAACACCCTCTCACCTCATCCTGAGGAGCAAACAAAGTTTGCGTCTCGAAGGAGGGTCCGGAGAGCACTGGATCCTCCTTCGAGACGGTCGCTTCGCGACCTCCTCAGGATGAGGACGTAGGATTGGAGAAGGATGGGCATGACAAGGAGGGCGTCAGCCCCGCAGCGCCGTATCGAGATCCCGATAAAGGTCCTCCACGTCCTCGATGCCGGTGGAGAGGCGCAGGAGGTCCGGCGGGCACGGGGTGCCCGGACCCTCGATGGAGGCCCGGTGCTCGATCAGGCTCTCGACGCCGCCGAGGGAGGTCGCCCGCTTCCACAGGCCGACCCGCGCGGCGGTGCGGATCGCCGCGGCCTCGCCGTCCGAGACCTGGATCGAGAGCATGTAGCCGAAGCCGTTCTCCATCTGCCGGGCGGCGATGTCATGGCCCGGATGCTGCGGCAGGCCGGGATAGAGCACGCGGGCCACTTTCGGGTGAGCGGAGAAGCGCTGCGCGAGATCGAGCGCGCTTTTCGCCTGAGCCGCAGTCCTGACGTGGAGCGTGCGCATGCCGCGCATGAGGAGATAGGCCTCGAAGGGGCCGAGGATCGCGCCCTGCATCTTGCGGATGGAGGCGATCCGCGTCCAGAACGCATCGGCCTTCGCGCCCGCGAGCGCGCCCGCCACCACGTCGGAATGGCCGTTCAGCACCTTGGTCGCCGCGTGCATGACGATATCGGCGCCGAGGTTAAGCGGCCTCGTGTGGATCGGCGAGGCGGTGGTGGAATCGACGGCGAGTTGCGCGCCGGCCGCGTGGGCGATCTCGGCCGCGGCCGCGATGTCGGTGATGGTCCAGAGCGGGTTCGAGGGCGTCTCGACCCAGACCAGCTTGGTTTCACCGGGCTTCACGGCGGCCCTTAAGGAATCGAGATTGTCGGTCTCCACGAAATCGACCTTGAGCCCCCAGCGCACGGCCTCCGTCATGAGCCAGCTGCGCAGGGCCCAGTACATGACCTTCGAGGCCACGATGTGATCGCCGGGATCGAGCGCCTGGAACACGGCGGTCGCCGCCGCCATGCCGGACGAGAACAGCAGCGCGCCGGCGCCTGCCTCCTCCAGCATGGCCAGAACCTCTTCCGCCTCGCGGATGGTGGCGTTGTCGGGCCGGCCATAGACGAAGCCGGACGAATAGGCGTTGTCCTCGTCGCGGATATAGGTGGTCGCCACATGGATCGGCGGCACGACCGCCTTGGTGATCGGATCCACATGGCCCATGGCCTGAGCGGTCAGGCTGCGCTTCGACCACGGGGAACGCGATGACGACATGGGGGAACCTCCGCAAGCGTGACAGGTTGCGTCACAGGGATAACGATGCGCATCTCATAAAGGGATTTCGAGCATGCATACAGACGAAACTGCGCCGGGCAGCCATGCAATGCCGCGGCTGCCGCGGTTCCTGGTGGCCGTGCTGCCCGTGGTCGCGGTGGCCGTGTCTGCGAGCCTCGTCACGCAGCCGAGCATCCCGACCTGGTATGCGGGCCTTCAGAAGCCCGGCTTCACCCCGCCGAACTGGGCGTTCCCGTTCGCCTGGACGCTGCTCTACGCCATGATGGCCTATGCACTATGGCGCATCCTGAGCCTGCCGGAGAACCGGCCCGGACGCTCGACGGCCATCGTGGCGTTCTTCGTGCAGCTCGCGCTGAACGGGCTCTGGTCCTTCGCCTTCTTCGGCGGCAAGAGCCCGCTCGCGGGCCTCGTCGTCATCGCAGCCCTGATCGTGGCGATCATTGCTACGATCCGCGCCTTCTGGAGGCTCGACCGCGCCGCCGGCCTCCTGCTCGTGCCCTATCTCGCCTGGGTGGCCTATGCGACCGTGCTCAACGGGACGATCTGGCAGCTCAACGGTTAGCCTCACCCTGAGAGTCCGGCTTATCGTTCGGCTCTTCCCTAGCCCTCATCCTGAGGAGCAGACGAAGTCTGCGTCTCGGAGGAGAGGGCGTCTCCAGTGCACACTGGATCCTCCTTCGAGGCGGTCGCGTCGCGACCTCCTCAGGATGAGGTCAGAGAGTGATGGACCAAGCTCTCAAAATGGGAGGCGTGCTTTGGGAAATGCGCCCTATTCCGGCTTGTCGAACAGGTCCGGGCTGTTGTCGAGATGGTCGACCACGCCGACGAAGGGAAGCTGGCGATAGGAATGGGCCACGTCCATGCCATAGCCGACGACGAAGACGTCGGGGCAGGTGAAGCCCACGTAATCCGGATGGATCTGCACGGCGCGCTTGCCGGGCTTTTCCAGCAGCACGGCAGTCTTCACGCTCTTGGCTCCGCGCGCCATGAGGAGGTCCTTGGCGAAGGTGACCGTGCGGCCGGATTCCAGAATGTCGTCCACGAGCAGCACGTCGCGTCCGCGCACGTCGCTTTCCACGTCGCGCAGGATCGTGACGTTGCCGGTGGAGATCGTGCCGTCGAGATAGCTCGACAGGTGCACGAACTCGACCTGCGGCGCCAACCCGCTGCGGTGCAGGGCGCGGATCAGGTCCGCGGCGAACATGAAGCTGCCCTTGAGCACCGCGACGACGAGCAGGTTCTCCGGCTTGGCAGCCGCGATCTCCTGGGCCAGCGCCTCGTTGCGCTTGGCAATCGTGTCTTCGTCGAACAGAACCCGGATGCGGGGGGCAGCGGTCATCGTCAT
Organism: Microvirga tunisiensis; assembly: GCF_009296175.1. Classification (GTDB taxonomy): domain Bacteria; phylum Pseudomonadota; class Alphaproteobacteria; order Rhizobiales; family Beijerinckiaceae; genus Microvirga; species Microvirga tunisiensis. The sequence continues at coordinate 15,607 of NZ_VOSK01000025.1, forward strand.
CATCCAGAAAGTTTATGAAAGGCCTTCGAGGCTTCTCTCTTCACGACCATGCTTGGCTAAGGATGTCAAACGGACTTGATGTCTTTTCGGGCGAATAGAAGCACTCGGGTGTCGTTCCCGGCCGGAGCACAGCGGAGGGGAAGGGAATCCATTCACGCTCAGCGCTATGGATCCCCTTCCCTCGCCGGCGGCTCGCCGGGGATGACACGGCACGCCGCTCCTGCGGCAATGTCCCGCGAAACGCTCGCTTCCCGTCGCCACCCGGCAAGTTTATGGCTTGCTAACTATGCAGGGGCGATAAGAAAGCGAATCGCGGTCTTCATCCGCCACAAGAACCGACACCTCCAAGGATGGCTTGAGCACGCGTGAAGGCGCTTTACGACGAGGACTACGATGAGGGCGCGGCTCCGTCCGTGCACTTCGAGAATGTGGGCGTGCGTTACGGCATGGGGCCCGAGGTCCTGCGCGACCTGACCTTTTCCATCGAGCCCAATTCCTTCCAGTTCCTCACCGGCCCGTCCGGCGCCGGCAAGACGACGCTCCTGCGTCTCATCCTGCTCTCGGTGAAGCCGACCCGCGGCCTGATCTCCCTGTTCGGCGAAGGCGTGTCGCGGATCTCCAAGGACGAGCTGACCGGGGTCCGCCGCCGCATGGGCGTGGTCTTCCAGGATTTCCGCCTCCTCGACCATCTCACCACCTACGAGAACGTGGCCCTGCCTCTCAGGGCACAGGGGAAGGACGAGTCGAGCTACCGGTCCGAGGTGGTCGAGCTTCTGCGCTGGGTGGGCCTTGGCGACCGCATGCACATGCTGCCGCCCGTGCTCTCCGGCGGCGAGAAGCAGCGCGCCGCCATCGCCCGTGCGCTGATCGTGCGCCCCGACCTGCTGCTCGCGGACGAACCCACCGGCAACGTGGACCCGTCGCTCGCCCGCCGTCTGCTGCGCCTCTTCATCGAACTCAACCGGCTCGGAACCTCGGTGGTCATCGCGACCCACGATTTCAGCCTCATGGATCAGCTCGACGTGCGCCGCCTCGTGCTCGGCGACGGCCGGCTGCATATCGACGAGTGAGCCGGATGAGCGCCGCGTCCCAACCCCGCCTGAGGAAGGCTGCCGCTTCCGACGGGCAGAAGCGCTCCCTGCCTGCGTCCTTGAGCCGGAACGCCCCGCTCGTCCCGGTGGATTCGGCGGGCGGACAGGCGCTCGCCGCGGTCATCGCCATCCTGACGTTCCTTGCCGCGCTCTGCGCCGGCGGCGCCGAACTGGTCTCGGCCTCCTCCGCCCAATGGCGCTCCGAGATCGCCCGGGAAGTCACCATCCAGATCCGCCCCAATCCCCAGCGCTCCATCGACCAGGATGTGGAACGCGCCGTGGCGCTGGCCCGGCAGGCGCCGGGCGTGGAGCAGGCCCAGGCCTTTTCTAGGGAAGAATCCGAGCGCCTGCTCGAGCCCTGGCTCGGCACCGGCCTCGATTTCAAGGATCTGCCGGTTCCCCGCCTGATCGTGATCAAGATCAAGGAGGACGCGAAGCCCGATTTCACTCCGTTGCGGCAATCCCTGCAGCGCGACGTCCCCGGCGCGACCCTCGACGATCATGCGCTCTGGGTGTCCCGGCTCTCGACCATGGCCAACACGATCATCGGCGTCGGGGTATTTCTGGTGGCCCTGGTGCTCGTGGCCGCCGGCCTTGCGGTGATCTTTGCGACAAGAGGCGCCATGGCCGGCAACCGGGAGGTGGTGGAGGTGCTCCATTTCGTCGGCGCGAACGACGATTTCATCGCCAAGGAATTCCAGCGCCGCTTCTTCCGCTTGGGCCTGCGCGGCAGCGCCATCGGGGCGGCCGCGGCCCTGGTCCTCACCCTGATCCTGGGCTTCGTGACCCGCTCCTGGCGGGCAAGCCCCACGGGCGACCAGCTCGAGGCGCTTTTCGGCGCCTTCACCATCAGCTGGACCGGCTACGCGGTGGTGATCCTCATCGCGCTGCTCGTCGCGCTCATCACCGGCATCGTCTCGCGCCTGACCGTGAGACGCTTTCTTAACGAAAATGGTTGATGGTGATAGTTAACCGGGAAAAAGCGGGTTGCCTCTCCGTTGCCGCATTCTCCATTATTGTCATCCAAGATGACCTCGCGAACACAGAGTTGGGGTGCGACGGGCGCCATGGATTCCACAGAGGCCGTAGGCTGGGGCTGGACGATGTCGGAATCGACTAGGCACCCTGTCCGGCGGTCTCTGCTGAGCCGCCTGCTGGCCCTCGGCTTCTGGAGCTGCATCGCGACCCTCGTCGTCGGTTTCCTCGGCTTCCTCGGCTTCGTCTATCACCTCGACCGGTTCGAACAGGCTCCCGAGACCCGGGCGGACGGCATCGTTGCCATGACGGGAGGCGCGCAGCGGATCGGCGACGCCATCGACCTTCTCGCCAAGGGCTATGCCAAGAGGCTCCTGATATCCGGGGTCAACGAGAAGACGAGCCGGGATCAGATCGCCAATCTCAATCCGGGGCAGCGGCGGCTGTTCGATTGCTGCGTGGACCTGGATTATCGGGCCCGCAACACCATCGGCAACGCTATCGAGACCAGGCGCTGGGCTGAAGCGAACGGGTTCGACGCCATCATCGTGGTGACCTCGAACTACCACATGCCGCGCACCCTGGTGGAGCTCGACCACGCCCTGCCGAACCTCCAGAAGATCCCCTATCCGGTCGCGGCCACCATCGATCCGCACGATTGGTGGCACAATCCGGCCGTGGCCCGGGTGATCTTCACCGAATACCTGAAGTTCCTGGCCGTCTGGGTCCGGACCCGCTTCGAGGGCGACCCCGAACGCTCCTCGGTGGCGAACATCATCAGCGGCGGGGCTCCCATCAAGGCGCAGGTCATCGCCGAGCCGCTCTGGCGCTAGAGAAACCGGCGGAAAACCGGGTCCACTTTTCCGCACGATGCGCTAAGGTGCCGCGCCCGCGGAGCGTCATGCTCCGCCTTTCGTTTTTCAAGAAGCCATGCTGATCGTCCGCTCCCTGCTGTTCAACGTCGCCTTCTACGCCAACCTGATCCTGTGGCTGATCATCCTGATCCCGGGCTTCCTGGTGCCGCGCCGGGTTTTCATCGGCATGGTCAAGCTCTGGGGCCGCACCTCCCTCTGGCTTCTGCGGGTCATCGCCGGCACGCATGTCGAGATCACGGGTCGGGACAAGATCCCGCCGGGCGGAGCGCTGGTGGCGGCCAAGCATCAGTCCTTCCTGGAGACCTTCGCCCTAGTGACGATCTTCGACGACCCGACCTACATCCTCAAGCGGGAGCTGATGTGGATCCCCTTCTTCGGCTGGTATCTGGCGAAGGCGCGCTGCGTGCCGGTCAACCGCAAGGCGGGGTCGATGGCGCTGGTGCAGATGACCGCGCGGGCCAAGGACGAGGCCGAGCACGGCCGCCAGATCATCATCTTTCCCGAAGGCACCCGCCGTCCGCCGGGCGCGCCCCCGACCTACAAGTACGGCGTGGCGCATCTCTATCAGAATCTCGGCTTTCCCTGCATTCCGGTCGCCATGAATTCGGGCCTCTACTGGCCGCGCCGCCGGTTCATCCGCCGCCCCGGCACGGTGAGGATCGAGGTTCAGGATTCCATCGCTCCAGGACTGCCGCGCGAAGAGTTCTTCAAGCTGGTGCAGGAGCGGATCGAGGTCGCCTCCAATCGGCTGCTGGACGAGGGCCGGAAGGAGCTCGGCCTCGCCCCTGCGTCATCGTCAGAGGCTTCGCTGTCCAAGGTCTCTTAAGAGCAGAGGCAGTGTCGTTCCCGGCCCAAGCGTCAACCGAGGGGACGGGAATCCCTAGCGCAGCGCGTATCCGTGGATTCCCTTCCCGGCCTGCGGCCGCCGGGGAGGACAAAGACGTCAAAAAATCCGCAAACCCAAGCACAGCCAAGCTTTCAACTGCCTTGACGACTCACCCGGCTGTTCCTACATATAAGAACATATGGCGAACAAACGAACCATATCCTGGAATGCGGCCATGCGGGATCTCCGCAACGACCGAATGCGGAGGGCTGGCGTGCGCGAGGAAAGGCTACGGGCGACCGCTGGGCTTCGCTCCTCTTCCACCTTGAGTTCCTGGCGCGGCCGCTCGGGACGCCGCTACATCGTCGGCGTGCATCCGCTGAACGAGGCGGAGCTTCTCGAGGTCACCGACGCCGTCATCCTTGCCGTGAAGCGGGACCGGACCGGCAACGGCATCGTCGTCGATGCCGCCATGGCGGCATCGGATCCGAGCGAGCAGACCCGGATGCGCTGGCTCGCCAAGGTTCAGGGCCTGGGCGCAACCGAACTCCACATCCACCGACTCGCCGCAACGGAAGACGACCGCCGCGCGATCTTCGAGGACCTGCGCGAGAACGAGACTCAGGATTCCTGATCGAGTGCGTCGACGATCCTGTGCAGCAGGGGATCGACCACGTGCATGCCGATGAGATGCTCGTAGGTCGAGCGCACGTAATCGGGATTGCGGCCCGATACGCCCTGGCCCTGGCGCACGAGCCTCAAGACCTCCTCATAGGAAAGCCTGCCCGCATATTGCCCATGGTTGCGGTCGACCACATAGGCGAGCGCGCGAACCCGGCGCGCATCGGCCAGCCGCACGGGCAGGTGCCTTTCCAGATAAACCGATGTGATCTGCTCGCGCTCGCGCAAATACTGGATCGTGGCCTCGGCTTCCTCGGGCGCGACTCGGAAGGCCACTCCGTGGCAGCGTCCACCCCGGTCGAGACCCATGACCAGACCCGGATGCTCCGGCGTTCCGCGATGAACGTGAGAGAAGACACACAAAGACCGGTGGTACCCGTAGAGATGGGCGTGGACCCGTTCGACAAAGGGAAAGCCCGGCCGCCACATGAGCGAGCCGTAGCCGAAAACCCATAAATCCTCCGTGAGGTCCTTCATGCCGCCCCCGCCCGAACCTTGCCTGCTTCGGGCCTATAGCATCGAACCCGTAAGGAGGAACCACTTTTGGGAGCGATTCGATGCTTTGTTCGAGGAGCGCATCGTTCTCGCGGAAAAGTGGGGTCCCCCTTTTCCGCACGAGGCGCTAAGCAGTAACCAGGCGCCAGCACAACAGGAGATCGCGCATGGATCAGGCCGCCCCGACGGGGAATGTTCGCCGCAGCCGTTTCTGGCTCTACACGCCATTCGTTCTGCTGCTGCTGCTCGCCATCGCCTGGAGCATCGCCTGGTTCGTGATCCGCGGCCGCACGGCCGAAGCGCTCGACGGCTGGATCGCCGCGGAGGCGAGAAGCGGACGGCAATGGACCTGCGGCGACCGCACCATCGTCGGCTATCCGTTCCGTATCGAGGTGATCTGCACGACCCTCGACGTGAAGCGAGGGGCCGTGTCCGCCTCCTTCGGGCGCACCGAGGCGGTCGCTCAAGTCTATCAGCCCCGTCGCATCATCACGGAGGTGGCCGGCCCCTTGCACGTGACGGACGGGACCGTGACGGTCGATGGGACCTGGGATCTCCTGCAGACCAGCATCCATGTCTCGCAGAGCGGGCTGCAGCGCCTGTCGCTGGCCGCCAATGCCCCCAAGGTGACGATCACGGGCCTTGGCGGCGGCGAGATCGCCGGATCGGGCAAGCACCTGGAGCTTCATGTGCGGCCCAACCCCTCGAGGCGGGCCGAATTCGCGGGCGACGTGGCGGCCTCGGTGACGGAGGCGCGCATTCCCATCCTCGATGCCCTGGTTGGCGGCGCGGAGGCCACCAACCTGAACATGGATGTCACGGTGACCCAGGCCGACGGCTTCAAGGGCGGCACCATCGCCGAGGAGCTGGAGCTCTGGCGCAAGGCGAACGGCAAGCTCGAGATCCTGATGCTCTCGGCCACCAAGGGCTCCCGCCAGATCGAGACCAAGGGCGAACTGCGCCTCGACGAGCAGCATCGGCCCGCGGGCCAACTCACCATCGCGGCCGCAGGCCTCGACGGTCTTCTGGGCAACCTCACCGGCGGGCGGGCCAGCGGCAACCTTCTGGGCATGCTGCTCGGGCAGAACCCGCGGGCCAATGCGCCTCAGCCCAATGCGAAGCCTCAGCTCGCGTCCCTGCCCCCGCTCCGGCTCGACAACGGCTTTCTCGCCATGGGACCTTTCGTGATCCCGAACGTGAGGCTGCAGCCGCTCTATTGATGGCCCTCCCCCTTGTCATCACCGGCCTCGTGCCGGTGATCTCGATGCGAGAAGTGCGGTGCTTATCCAATCGGGATGGCCGGGACAGGCCCGGCCATGACGAGGGCGGATGTCATTCCCGGCCGGAGCGTCAGCGGAGGGGAAGGGAATCCATCAACTGAGCGCCTGATCGTGGATCCCCTTCCCGGTCCTGCGGACCGCCGGGGATGACAAGCGTTCCAACTAGATCCTCGACACAGTGATTTTGACCGGTTGGCCTGCCGTCTCTTGTGACGGCACTTCGAAGCGGTGCGGGATCTGCAAGTGGATTGATCCCCATTGGACGGGGCCTCGGTACCAGATGCGAAGTCCGCAGCACGAGCTTGGCGGTGTCAAACCGTCAAAATCACTGTGCTAAGGATCTAGGTCTTGTCTTCCCTCCGGCGGCCGAAATCCGGCTCCGGCGTTTCCTGGCCCGACGAGATGATGCCGCGGCGGATGGCGCGGGTGCGGGTGAAGAGATCGAAGAGCTTGTCGCCCTCGCCCCAGCGGATGGCGCGGGCCAGAAGCGCGATGTCCTCGTTGAGGCGGCCGAGCATCTCCAGCACGGCTTCCCGGTTGTGCAGGAAGACGTCGCGCCACATGGTCGGGTCGGACGCCGCGATGCGGGTGAAATCGCGGAAGCCGCCGGCGGAGAACTTGATGACTTCGCCCTGCGTGACGGTCTCCAGATCCGCCGCCGTTCCGACGATGTTGTAGGCGATCAGGTGCGGCACATGGCTGGTGATGGCGAGCACCAGGTCATGATGCTGCGCGGTCATCACTTCCACATTGGAGCCCATGGCCTCCCAGAAGGCGCGTACGCTCTCGATGGCCGTCTCGTCCATGCCCTCCGGGGGCGTGAGAATGCACCAGCGATTGTGGAAGAGCGTCGCAAAGCCGGCATCCGGCCCCGAATGCTCCGTGCCCGCCACCGGATGAGCCGGCACGAACGATACGCCGTCAGGCAGATGCGGCTGCACCTGACCGATGACGGAGGCCTTCACCGAGCCCACATCCGACACGATGCAGCCAGGCTTCAAGCCCGGTCTCATGGCCTCGGCCACCGTTCCGCAGACGCCGACCGGCACGCACAGGATCACGAGATCCGCATCCCTCACGCCTGCAGCCACATCGGTGGTCGCCTCGTCGGCGATCCCGATCTCCCGCACCCGCTCAACGACAGCCTCGCTCGCATCGACGGCGACGATGGAGCGCGCGAGATTGAGATGCCGGGTCGCGCGGGCGATCGACGAGCCAATCAGGCCGAGGCCGACGAGGGCGACGCGCTCGAAGAGCGGCGTTTCGCGAGGAGGACCGAGACGCTCAGGCATTTTTCCCGCCCATGAAATCACGCAAAGCCGCCACCACGAGACCATTCGCCTCCTCGTCGCCCACGGTCAGGCGCAGCGCGTGAGGCAGGCCGTAAGCATCGATCCGGCGCAGGATGAGCCCGCGGCTGGAGAGGAACGCATCGGCGTCCTTCGCGGTCAGGCCCTCTTCCTGAGGGAAGTGGATCAGCAGGAAATTGCCGACGCTCGGCGTGACCTTCAGGCCCAAAGCCGCGATTTCGCGGGTGAGCCAGGCGAGCCATCTCTCGTTGTGCTCGACCGCCTTCGCGAGATGAGCCTCGTCCTGGATCGCCGCGATGCCGGCCGCCATGGCCGGGCCGCTGACGTTGAACGGGCCACGAATGCGATTGACCGCGTCAGTGATATGAGCCGGCGCCACCATCCAGCCGAGGCGCAGGTTCGCGAGGCCGTAGATCTTCGAGAAGGTGCGGGTCATCACCACATTCTCGGACGTGGCGACGAGCTCGAGGCCCGACTCGTAGTCGTTGCGGCGGACATATTCCGCATAGGCTGCATCGAGCACCAGCACCACATGGGGCGGCAGCCCCGCATGCAGGCGCTTCACCTCGTCGAACGGGATGTAGGTGCCGGTCGGGTTGTTGGGGTTGGCGAGGAAGACGATCCGGGTCTTGTCCGTCACACGGCTCAGAATCGCATCCACATCCGTGCGGAGATCCTTCTCCGGCGCCACGACGGGCGTGCCGCCGGCGGCCAGGATGGCGATGCGATAGACCAGGAAGCCGTGCTCGGTGAAGATGCCCTCGTCGCCCGGACCCACATAGGCATGGGTGATCAGAGCCAGAAGCTCGTCCGAGCCCGCGCCGCAGATGATCCGGTTCGGATCGAGCCCGTATCTCGCGGCGATCGCCTCCCGCAGCCTGGTGGCCGCACCGTCCGGATAGAGCTCGAGATGATCGAAGGTGCGGATCGCCTCCGCGGCCGTCGGCGAGGGGCCGAGCGGGGTCTCGTTCGAGGAGAGCTTGTAGACCTTGGCAACCCCTGCGGCCTTGCTCTTGCCGGGCACATAGGCGTCGATCTGCATCACGCCGGGACGGGGCTGGGGACGAGCGGACATCTTGACTTCCTAGCAATCAACCAATGGGAGAGGCTCTAGCGCAGGTCGGATTTCATTTCACGCGGAAACGTTCGGCATGGCTGCCGATCTCGACCAGCTGGGCAAGGCTTGCGCCCGCCTTGGTCAGGGTCTGGCGCAGCTGGGTGGGCTCGACCGTGCCGGGCACGGCGATGAGCTCGGAGAGGCCGTTGGTGTCGGCCGCGCTCGCCACCACTTCGCCGCCGAGCTGGATCAGGGCCTCATTGGCACCCTTGTGCCAGCGCTCGAACTGGGCGGCATAGAGCACCACGTCGCGCACGGCCGCATCGGTCAGGGGCTTCGAGATGACGAAGACCGGGGTGCCGGCCGGATGGTCGGGCCGCTCGATGAAGGGCAGGCGCGCGATGATCTTCGGGCGGCGCTTGTCGGCCAGCGTGCGCCACCAGGCGCCGCTCGTCGCGCCCTGATCGAGCCGGAAGATGCCGAGATCGCCGCGCGAGGAAGCGACAGCCTCGATCACCGCGGCTGCGCTCGGATGAGTGATGTGCGGCACGGTGAAGCCGAAATGGAACCGGGCCGTGTCGCGCATGGGCGCGTCGCCCGCCGAGACATCGGCGTGAACGGAATAATGGGACTGGACATAGGTGAAGGTGCCGATGATCACCCGCCAGATGCCCTCCACCGTGTCGAGCGGCAGCAGGCCCTGATGGCGCTCGGCCAAGGCCTTCATCATCGAGGCCTCGCGTCCGGGCCGGAAGGCGGAGCTCAGGCCCGCCTGGGAGGCTTTCTTGGAAGCGATCAGGCGGTCGATGATGGTGCCGCGCTCCATGAGCAGCCGGTGCATCGCCTCGTCGATCCGGTCGATCTCCTGGCGCAGATCGGCAAGGGAGGGAGCGGGCTGTTCGGCGGACATGGTCGGGATCCTTAAAGTCTGGCTCGTCACTGGCGCACACCTAGCCCTCATCCTGAGGAGGACCGCAAGGTTCGTCTCGAAGGAGCGGGACGTCTCCAGCGAGCACTGGATCCTCCTTCGAGACGCCTGCCGTATAGGCTCCTCAGGATGAGGGAGAGATTGATGAGCCAGCCTCTTAGGTCGGGCGCCCTCTTCTTTGGCGGTTTTGGCCCTGCTTGTCATCACCGATTGCACGACGGCTCGTGGAGCAGGCCTGCCCATGAGGGAACGCTCCCTCCCCTGGTGGGGCTGGCGGCTTCCGGCCGGTCCTGGCTTGTCTCGGAGATCGAGGGAAGCGCGGGACTGAGGTGTGCTTCGCCGCTCCAGCGGAGCGCGAAGGGGTTCGGGACGGGAGATCCGCCCGGACGGGAAGCTCAACCCGCCTCCCGCGCACGGCTTTTTTCATCCTGAGCCCCGCACTCCCCGCCTCAGGGACGACACCCTCAGAGGCGCTTTACGGCGCTTGATTGCGCGGCCCCGGAGATTACACCGGTGCCGGCGAGGCTTGGGAGGGGGCGGCCACCGCCTGCCCGAACAGGTCGATCGTCGCGCCGCCTCCGCTCAGGACCCTGACCGCCGGAGGGTGCGACTCCCCCGCCCTGTCAGAACCGTATCCGGTCTCCGTCACCGACGCCTCGGGCGCGTCCCTCGTGAGACCGGACCTCCCATCCATAGCCAAGGTTAGGACAATTGTCAAGAACAAAACACGAACATACCCACGCCCTGCCCGGCACGTCTGCCTCTGCCCTCATCCTGAGGAAGCGTGGCTGACGAAGACGTGGATCCCGGGACGAGCCCGAGGATGACGCGGCGGGTGCCGGCGCTGGAGGAGCGTGAGGGCTGCGGGAGTGTCATTCCCGGCCGGAGCGAAAGCGCAGGGGAAGGGAATCCACTCTCACCTCAGCGCCATGGATCCCCTTCCCGGCCTTCGGCCGCCGGGGATGACACCCTAAGCCCGTTGCCGGGCGTTATGCTCGTTGACGCGGCAGGCGCTCCGCAGTACCGGTTGTTCGAAAGAACGAACATTTCCATTAAACCATGTCATTTGCGCCCCTGTCCTCCGAACCGCGAAGCCAGGTCGACGACCCGTCGAGCCTGGTCATGCGCTTTGGCGCGGACGAGCCCCTGATGATGGATGCAGGCATCGCGCTCGCGCCCTGGCAGATCGCCTATCAGACCTACGGCACGCTCAATGCCGACAAGTCCAATGCAGTCCTGATCTGCCACGCGCTCACCGGCGATCAGCACGTGGCGAACGAGAACCCGGTCACGGGCAAGCCCGGCTGGTGGCTTCCCATGGTCGGCCCCGGCAGGCCGGTGGACACGAATCGCTTCTTCGTGATCTGCGCCAACGTGATCGGCGGCTGCATGGGCACCACGGGCCCCGCCTCGATCAATCCGGCCACGGGCGAGCCCTACGCGCTCGACTTTCCGGTCGTGACCGTTCGCGACATGGTGCGGGCGCAGGCCGCCCTCATCGACCGGCTCGGCATCGAGAGCCTGTTCTGCGTCGTCGGCGGCTCCATGGGCGGCATGCAGGTGCTGCAATGGGCCGTGAGCTACTCCAACCGGGTCTTTTCCGCCCTTCCCATCGCGACAGCCGCCCGCCATTCCGCCCAGAACATCGCCTTCCACGAGGTTGGCCGCCAGGCGGTGATGGCCGATCCGGAGTGGCGCAGCGGGCGCTACTTGACCGAGGGCACGCGTCCCTCCAAGGGCCTCGCCGTCGCGCGGATGGGCGCGCACATCACCTATCTCTCCGAGATGGCCCTGCACCGGAAATTCGGGCGCAACTTCCAGGACCGCAGCGCGCCGACCTTCTCGTTCGACGCCGATTTCCAGATCGAGAGCTACCTGCGCTACCAGGGCATCGCCTTCGTCGAGCGGTTCGACGCCAATTCCTACCTCTATGTCACGCGGGCGATGGATTACTTCGACATCGCGGCGGAGCATGGCGGCTCGCTCGCCAAGGCCTTCAAGGGATCGACCACGCGCTTCTGCGTGATTTCGTTCACCTCCGACTGGCTGTTCCCCACCTCCGACTCGCGGGCCATCGTCCACGCCCTGAATGCGGCCGCGGCCTCCGTCGGCTTCGTCGAGGTGGAGAGCGACAAGGGTCACGACGCCTTCCTGCTCGAAGAGCCCGAGATGTTCGCGGCAGCAGCCGGCTTCATCGACGCGGCGGCACGGGTGCGGGGCATCGCATGACGTTCGCCACCCTTCCCGCAACCGATCTCGAGACCGGTCACCGCCTCGACTTCCTTCTCGTGGCCGACATGGTCGAGCCGGGCTCCCGCGTGCTCGACATCGGCTGCGGCGACGGCTCGCTGCTGGCGATCCTGCGCGACTGCAAGGGCGTCGACGGGCGCGGCATCGAGATCTCGCGCGAGGGCGTGAATGCCTGCCTCGCCAAGGGCCTGCCGGTGATTCAGGGCGATGCGGACACGGACCTTGCCGATTACCCGGACGATGCCTTCGATTATGTGATCCTCTCGCAGACGATCCAGGCGACGCGCCAGCCCAGGGTGGTGCTGGAGCATCTCCTGCGCATCGGCCGCCGGGCCATCGTGTCTTTCCCCAATTTCGGCCATTGGCGCGTGCGCTTCGACCTCGGGATTCGCGGCCGGATGCCGGTGACCGAGAACATGCCCTATTCCTGGTACGACACGCCCAACATCCACTTCTGCACCATCCGCGATTTCGTGGAACTGTGCCGCGAGGTCGGCGCGCAGATGGAAAAGGCAGTCGCGCTCAATGCCGGCGGTCAGCCCATGCGCGTGACCCTGCCCTGGTGGGTGTGGAACCTGCTCGGCGACCAGGCCGTATTTTTGCTCAAGCGGCGGTAATTCACTTTCTGTCATTCCCGGCCGGAGATGGCGAAGCCATCGCAGGGGAAGGGAACCCATCGGCTCAGAAGGGGAGTGGATCCCCTTCCCGCGCCTTCGGCTCGCCGGGGATGACACTCTCCACGTCATGACCGTCCCCGGACTTGATCCGGGGATCAGTCCCGGCCATCCCGATACGGTAAGGCTCGGCGCTTCATGCAATCGAGATCACCGGCACAAGGCCGGCGATGACGTGAACGCGCGATTACCCCTCCGTCTCCGCCAGCGGGTGCAGATCGCGCACCATGCTCTTCAGGCGCTCGTCGAGCACGTGGGTATAGATCTGCGTCGTCGAAATGTCGGAATGACCCAGCAGTTCCTGCACCACGCGTAGGTCGGCTCCATTCTGGAGCAGATGGCTGGCGAAGGCGTGGCGGAGCACGTGGGGGCTGATCTTATCGGCTCTCAGGCCGGCTGCCCCGGCCACCACCTTCAGGTCGCGGGCAAAGGCCTGGCGGGTGAGATGGCCGCTCTCGCTGTCGGCTGGAAACAGCCAAGGGCCAACGGCCTTTGTCCGCTCCTCCAGCAGAGCGAGATAGGCGCGGGCCGCGTCCTGCGCCGCATCGGTGAGCGGAACGAGCCGCTCCTTCGCCCCCTTGCCGCGCACCACGAGGAACCGGTCGCGGGTCTTGGCGGCGCTGCGCGGCAGGGCGATCAGTTCCGAGACGCGCAGGCCCGTGGCGTAGAGCAGTTCCAGCAGGCAGGCCATGCGGGCGGCCCGCAGGCGCTCGGCGGGCGCGGCTTCCGGGTGCTGGACGCCCTCGTAAGCCACCTGCAGGAGACGGTCGACTTCCGCGACGGACAAGACCTTCGGCAGCGCCCTTCCCCGCTTCGGCGCCGAGACGGCAGCCGTCGGGTTGGCGGGGGCATAGCCTTCCACGTAAAGGAACTTGTGGAACTGGCGCACGGCCGAGAGCCTGCGGGCGGCAGAGGAGGCCTTCAGGCCCCGCTCCTCCAGGCTCGCCATGAAGCCCCGGACGGTGGCGGAAGTCGCATTGTCGGGCTGACAGCCTGCTTCCTTTAGGTAAGCGAGATAATCGTCGAGATCGCGCCGGTAGGCATCGAGCGTGTTCTTGGAGGCGCCGCGCTCCGCGGCCAGCATGTCGAGAAAGAGGTTGGCATGGCGCGCGCCGCTCATGAAGACGAAGGCGTGCGGCTGGTGGGAACCGGAACCGTGATCTCGCGCGGATCGGGCTTGACGAAGGTCGCCAGGGCGAACATGGCGGCAAAGCCAAGGCCCGCGAGAATGGCGACGATGAGGAGAAACCGGAACAGGGTGGGCACGTGAGCCTCTTGAAGCGTTGAAACGCTAGAACCATGCCCGAACGGCGAAGGCAAGTCCTTCTCTTCGGTTAAGTTTGAGAGGAATAGGGGGATAACGCCCTTGTGACAGGGCGCCGCGCCCGTGCTAGGACTGACCCATGAACAATATCAGCCGCTTCAATTCGCTCGATGAAGTCGGCGGGCAAGACCAGGCAAGCCAGCGCGGCCATCCCATCAGCCGCCAGCTCGGCACGCGATCGCTTGTGCTCGTCGGGCTCATGGGCGCCGGAAAGAGCACCGTGGGCCGCAGGCTCGCACAGACGCTCAAGCTGCCTTTCCGTGACGCCGATCACGAGATCGAGGCCGCGGCCGGCATGACGATCCCCGAGATCTTCGCCATTCACGGCGAAGATCATTTCCGCGACGGCGAGCGCCGCGTGATCGCCCGCCTCCTGCAGGAGGGACCGATCGTGCTCGCCACCGGCGGCGGCGCCTTCATGAACGAGGAGACCCGTCGGCGCATCGCCGAGCATGGCATCTCGCTCTGGCTCAAGGCGGATCTCGACATTCTCATGCGTCGTGTCCGCAAGCGATCGACCCGCCCCCTTCTGCAGAATCCCGACCCGGAAGGAACCATGCGCCGCCTGATGGAGCTGCGCCATCCGGTCTATGCCACGGCGGACATCACCATCGATTCCCACGAGGCACCGCATGACCGGGTGGTCGCCGACGCCATCAAGGCTCTCGCCGAGTGGTTCGCACGCGAAAAGCAAGGGAGCGCCGAGCCATGACGAGCGCAGCCGCCGGGATGGAGAGCCCATCCTTCATCACGGTTCCGGTCCCGCTCGGCGACAGGGCCTATGACATCCTGGTCGGGCGCGGCCTGATCGCGACGGCCGGCTCGCGGATTGCAGCGCTCGGTGCGCGCGCCGCCGCCATCGTGACGGACGAGCACGTGGGGCCGCTCTACGCCGAGGCCCTTGCAAGATCCTTGAACGACCAGGGCCTGCGCACCTCGGTGACTACGCTTCCGCCCGGTGAGGCCACCAAATCCTATGCGAGCCTGGAACAGGTCTGCGATGCGGTGCTGGCTGCCCGGATCGAGCGCGGGGATCTCGTGGTGGCGCTCGGCGGCGGCGTGATCGGAGATCTCGCGGGTTTTGCGGCCGCGGTGGTGCGCCGGGGCGTGCGTTTCGTCCAGGTGCCGACCAGCCTGCTCTCCCAGGTCGATTCCTCCGTCGGCGGCAAGACCGGCATCAATTCGCGCCACGGCAAGAATCTCGTCGGCGCCTTCCATCAGCCGAGCCTGGTCCTTGCCGACACCGCCCTCCTCGACACTCTGCCGATCCGCGAAATGCGCGCAGGCTACGCGGAGGTGGCGAAGTACGGCCTCATCGACGACGAGCGCTTCTTCGCCTGGTGCGAAGCCAATTGGCAGGGCGTCTTCACCGGTGGGCCCGAGCGGGACGAGGCCGTGGCGCAGAGCTGCCGCGCCAAGGCCGACGTGGTGGTGCGCGACGAGCACGAGAACGGTGATCGTGCGCTGCTCAATCTCGGCCACACCTTCGGCCATGCGCTCGAGCGGATCACGCGTTACGATTCCGCGCGCCTCGTCCATGGCGAAGGCGTCGCGATCGGCCTGGCCCTCGCCTTCCGCTTCTCCGCCTCGCTCGGGTTGTGCCCGGCGGCCGATGCGCAGCGCGTCGAAGCCCATCTATCGGCCGCTGGACTTCCCACGCGCCTCTCCCATGTTCCCGGTGGCTGCGGCACGGCCGACGAGCTGCTCGACGCCATGGCCCAGGACAAGAAGGTGAAAGGCGGCGCCCTGACCTTCATCCTGGCCCGACGCATCGGGCAGAGCTTCATCGCTCCCGGCATCGAGGCCGACAAGGTCCGCACCTTCCTGGAAAGCGAACTCAACCCGTCACGGTCATGATCGAAGAATCCTCCGGCGATCTCTGGTTTGCCGCCCTGGTCGTCATCTTCTGCCTTCTGCTCTCGGCCTTCTTCTCGGCCGGCGAGACGGCCTTCACGGGCGCATTGCGGTCCCGCATGCTGGTCCTGGAGAGGAGCGGCGACCGGCGCGCCAAGCTGGTCAACCGCCTGCTCGAAATTCGCGAGCGCTTCATCGGCACGGTGCTGATCGGCAACAACATCGTCAATATCGGCGTCTCGGCCTTTGCCACCAGTGTGCTCGTCGCGATCTTCGGCGACGAGGGCGCGATCTACGCCACCGTCATCATGTCGATCCTGGTGATCGTCTTCGCCGAGGTTCTGCCGAAGACCCTTGCGATCTCGTCTCCCGAGACCGTGTCGCTCTTCCTCTCGCGGCCCATGTCCTGGGCCGTAGCGCTGCTGGGACCGCTCGCCATCGCCATCGAGCGGATCGTGCGGCTCATGCTGCTGCCCTTCGGCATTCGGATCGGGGAGAACACGCCCATCCTCTCGGCCAGCGAGGAGATCCGCGGTCAGGTCGCTTTGCTGCACAAGGAAGGTGGCGTCGCCAAGGTAGAGCGCGACATGCTGGGCGGCCTCCTCGATCTCGAAGACCTGACCGTTTCGGAGGTCATGGTTCACCGCACCAAGATGCGCACCATCAACGCGGATCTCACCTCGGAGGAGATCGTCCGTGAGGTGCTCTCCTCGCCCTATACCCGCATGCCGCTCTGGCGCGACAGCCAGGAGAACATCGTCGGCGTGCTCCACGCCAAGGATCTGCTGCGGGCGCTCGATGCAGTCGGCGGCGACGCGAGCAAGCTCAAGGTCGAGGCAATTGCGCTCGAGACCTGGTTCGTGCCGGACACCACCTCCCTGCGCGATCAGCTAAAGGCCTTTCTCGCCAAGAAGACCCACTTCGCTCTCGTGGTGGACGAATACGGCGAGGTGATGGGTCTGGTGACGCTCGAGGACATCCTCGAAGAGATCGTCGGCGACATCAAGGACGAGCACGATCTCTCGGTTCAGGGCGTGCGGCCCCAGCCCAACGGCTCGGTGAACGTCGACGGCTCCGTGCCGATCCGCGACCTCAACCGCGCCATGGACTGGAACCTGCCGGACGAAGAGGCGACCACCATCGCGGGTCTCGTCATCCATGAGGCGCAGACCATTCCCGACACGGGCCAGATCTTCACCTTCCACGGCTTCCGCTTCCAGGTGCTGCGCAAGTCGCGCAACCGGATCATGGCGGTGAGGATTACGCCGCTCACACACGTGCGCGCCAAGGCTGAGTGATCCTCGCTGCTTTAAGGTGTGACCGACATTCATTTCCGACGTCATCACCGGCCTTGTGCCGGTGATCCCGATGCGAGAGACGCCGCACCTTTCCAATCGAGATGGCCGCGACAAGCCCGGCCATGACACAAAAATGACGTCCCCGGATCGCCGGTCGGACTCTCGGGATGAGGGCAGAGATCGCTGAATCAGGTTTTCAGAAACCCCACCAGCGCCGCGTTGACAGCGTCAGGCTCCTCGTGCTGGACCCAGTGGGTGGCGTTCTCGATCCAGCGAACGTCCCCGGTCTCACAAAGGGAAAGACTCGCCTCCGCCAATCCCTTCTCCAGAAATCGGTCGCGTGTTCCCCAGATGACGAGCGTCGGCGAACGGACGGTGGAATCCGGCATGCCGGGTTTCAAGGGCAGAGCCCGATACCAGTTCAGCATGGCGGTGAGCGCGCCGGGCTGCGACCAAGCTTTCTCGTATCGAGCGACATCCCCGTCCGAAAACGTGCCGCGGCGGCTCGTGCGCACAAGGGCATCCTTGAGGCTGCGATAACCATTGGCCGAGAGCATGGCCTCGGGCAGACGCGGGATCTGGAAAAACCCGACATATAGGCTTCTCAGCATCTGGCTCGGATGTGAGCGCATATACGATCCGGCAACGCTCGGATGAGGCGCATTGAGAACAACAAGCTTTGCGACGCGATCCGGATAGCGGGAGGCCGTCCACCAGGCGACGAGCCCGCCCCAATCGTGGCCGATGACGGAAAACGTCCCGCGCCCGAGCGCATCGGCCAGTCCGACGACGTCCTTCGCCAGCGTGTCGAGGTCGTAGGCGCGTCGGCCTTCGGGCTTGTCGCTGAGATGGTAGCCGCGCTGATCCGGCACGAGCACCCGAAAGCCGGCATCCGTCAACGGACCGATCTGATAGCGCCATCCCCACCAGAATTCGGGAAAGCCGTGGAGCAGGATCACGAGCGGCCCGTCCGCCGGCCCCGCCTCGACGGCATGAAGCGTCACGCCGTTGACCCGATGGCGGACGCCCGCCGTTTGAGGATCGAAGGTCTGGATCATGCGTGGGCCGACACCTTCACGCGCTTCGGAGGCTCTTCGACAGCCATGAACTGCGCCTTCGCGAGCTCCGCGAAGCGGCCGCCCTTCGCCACGAGCTCCTCGAAGGTCCCGGTCTCGATCACGCGTCCCTGATCGAAGACGAGAATGCGGTTGGCGTTGCGGATGGTGGCAAGGCGATGGGCGATGACGAAGGTCGTACGTCCCTTCATCACCTCGTCCAAAGCCCTTTGCAGCTTCTGCTCCGTTGCAGCATCGAGCGCGCTCGTCGCCTCGTCGAGGATCAGGATCGGCGGATTCTTCAACAACGCGCGGGCGATCGACAGGCGCTGGCGCTCGCCGCCGGAGAGGGAGCGCCCGCGCTCGCCGATGACCGTGTCGAGCCCCTCCGTCTGGCGCGAGATGAACTCGATGGCCTGCGCCCGCTCCAATGCCTCGATCATCTCCGCGTCGGTGGCATCGGGCCGCCCGACCTGCAGGTTCTCGCGTATGGTGCGGGCAAACAGCATCGGCTCCTGGAACACCACGCCGATGTTGCGCCGCAGGGACGAGAGCGTGACGTCGCGGATGTCGAGACCATCGATGCGGATGCTGCCCGATTGCGGATCGAAGGCCCGGTGTAGAAGCCCCAGGGTGGTCGACTTGCCGGAACCGGTGGCGCCCACCAGCGCCACGTTTTCGCCCGCTTGAACGCTAAAGGTCAGATCCTGCACGGCGGAGCGCTTCCCGTCATAGGAGAAGCTCACATTGTCGAAGACGACGTCGCCCTGGTAGCGTTCCACGTTCCTGGCATTGGCGCGGTCGTGAACGACGGGCGCCGTGTCCAGGATCTCGAAGAATTCCTGCAGTTTCGGCGCCTGCATGAAGAGCTGGTTGATGAAGCTCACCGCCTGCTCCAGCCGACCGATCAGCATGGTGGCCATGCTCATGAACATGACGATCTCGCCGATGGTGGCCAACCCGTTCAGATGCAGCCAGGTGCCGAGGAGAAAGACCGCCGTGACCGTGATCGTGGCCGAGGCCCGGGAGGCGACGGATGCCAAAGCCCACCAGGACAGCACCGGGTTCTGCGCCTGGAGCAGTTGCTGGATGATGGTCCGCAGCGAGCGGCTCTCGGCCTCGACGCGGGTGAAGGACTGGATGACCGGCACGTTGCCGAGCGCGTCGGAGGCGTGCTCGGCGAGGCTCGAATGATAGCGCTCAACTGTCCCCTGCAGGGTTTCCGTCTTGCGCAGCACGATGGCGGTGAGAAGCGCGAACACCGCCACGAGCGCCACGAGGAGCAGGCCGAGGCGCCAGTTCAGGAACACGGTCAGCGGCAGGAGGACGACGAGCGCGATGATCGCCGAGAGATGCTCGCGGAAGAAGCCGAGCCAGAGCCAGGACATGGCGCCCGAGCCTTCCAGCATGACCTTCAACACACGGCCCGAATGAGTCGAGGTGTGGAAGGCGAGCGGCAGCTCGAGTACATGCTCGAAGTAATTCGCCACCACGGCCAGCCGACGGCGATGCGCAAGGCGGTCTGCATGCAGTGCCACGAGCGCGCCCGCTCCGATGGAGAACAGTCCGAAAGCCACCCAGGCGAGAATGAGCGGCATGAGAACGCCGAACGTTACAGGCGATGAGTTTGGCATCTGGGCGCGGGTGAGCACGTCGATGATGCGCCCGAACAGGATGGGCTCCGCGAAAGCCGATATGGCAAGGGCGATATTGGCCAGGGCCAGCAAGGCCCCGATCCTCATATCGGACCCGAGCTGGCCCAGAACACGGATATATAGCCTGATCAGCCGCATGGGGATCTACCTGCGAACGTGACGAACTCCGCGAAGGACACTGCGCCTCCGGTCGAGATTTGCGCACTTCATGCCGCTTGAAAAGCCGGGACTTTCCGGACCGTATCTTTTCATGCCCTGCTCCGGGCCGGCTTCAGGCTCCGGCGAAAGCGCCCGATCCATTTCGGCCCGAGCTTCGATTGAGAGTGCCCGTTCCGCCGCGACCGGGACCGGGCCAGGAGAATGGCTCCTTCCCTGGTCTTGCGGATGTGAAGCGTGCGGGTGTGGAACTCCTCGAGGCCGGGCCGGTGTCCGATCGACAGGACGCTCGCACCTTTCAGCTCGTTCTCGAACAGCGCCAGCATGGAGGCCTGATTCTCCTCGTCGAGCGCGGAGGTCGCCTCGTCCATGAACACCCATTTGGGCTTGTGCAGGAGAACACGGGCAAAGGCCACCCGCTGCTGCTGGCCGAGGGACAGGCTCCTGTCCCAGCGCTCGTGCCTGTCGAGCATCTCGATGAATTCGCCCAAGCCAACGCGCTCGAGCGCCTGGCGTACCCGGGCATCGTCGAAGGTCTCGGGCGAGGCCGGATAGCTGATGGCGGCCCGCAGGGTTCCCAAAGGAAGATAGGGCCGCTGCGGCAGGAACATCATCTCCTCCGGCTTGGGGATGCGGATCCGGCCCGATCCCCAGGGCCAGAGGCCCGAAATGGCCCGAAACAGCGTGCTCTTGCCGGCGCCGGACTCGCCCATGATCAGCACCCGCTCGCCGGGCCGGATCTCCGCCGTCGCATCCTCGATGAGGATGCTGCCGTCGTTGAGCGCGATCGAGACGCCCTCGAAGCTGAGCCACCCCTTGGGATGAGGACCGGTTTCGATCTTGCGGCTCTCGGCCGTGACCTCGTCGAGATCGATGGCGGCCTGCCGGAACGTGGCGACGCGCAGGACGGCGGAGCGCCAATCGGCGATCTTCGGGAAGTTGTCTACGAAATACCGCAGGGCCGCCTGCACCTGGTTGAAGGCGCCGACCACCATCATCATTTCGCCGAACGACAGGCGGCCGCTGAAATAATCCGGTGCGGCCGCGAGAATCGGCACCACGATGGCAAGCCAGCCATAGCCCGAGGTGATCCAGGTCAGCCGGGCGAGACCGCCGGACAGACGCCGCGAGGCCTTGAGAACCGCATCGACGAATTCATCGAGGTTGCGGCGCTCGTCCGGCTCTCCGTTGTAGAGGGCGACGCTCTCGGCGCTCTCGTTCACGCGCACGAGGGCGAAGCGCAGCTCGGCCTCGCGGGCATAGCGGAGCGTATTGAGGCGGATCATCGGCCGTCCGACGAGCCAGGTGAGCCCGGAGCCGATCCCGGCATAGCCGACCGCGACCCAGACCATGTAGCCGGTGATCGTGATCTCGCGACCGCCGAGATTGAAGCTCACGGGCCCTGACAGCGCCCACAGGACGCCGATGAAGCTCACGAGGAGGAGGAAGGCCTGCAGCATGCCGACTCCGAGCTCCGTCGAGAGCTCGGAAAAGAGGCGGCAATCCTCCTGCATGCGCTGGTCCGGCTGAGCGCTGTTCTCGCCCATGAAGCCCATCTGGTAGGCGCGGTTCGGCTTGAGCCAGATGTCGAGGAGCACCTGCGTCAGGCGCTGCCGCAACCGGATCTTGAGACGCTCCTGCAGCCAGGTCTGCGCCACCACGAGGGCCAGGAGCACGACCACGATGACGAGAAAGATCAGGAGCTGGTGGAAGAACGCGGAGGCATCCCGCCTCTCGACCGCGTCGAAGAAGGCGCCGTTCCATTGGTTGAGCCGCACCTGGCCGAACATGTTGCCGACGAGGATGACGAGAATGGCAGCGCCCAGCCGCAGCATGGGCCAGCCCTTGCCGTTGCGGAGCATGTCACGAAAGAGCTGGAACAGCTCCCGCAGGATGCTCGGGGGTATCTCATGGGGGTGCGGCGGTTCCGGATGATGGGCTGCGGCGGTGGCCGCCTCCTTGGCCAGCGTATTGCCTTGACCGGGACCGACTTCCTGTTCGCTTCCAGTCGCAGGGGGCGGAGGCAGTTGTCTGCCCAGTTTGGGATCAAAGTCCGGCATCGGTTCGTGACGCATACTCGTTCAGCTTGAGAGTTCCTCAAGCTAAAGCCTGTTCACATAGGTTAAGTTCCGGAATGGTTCCGGTGCAGATCGCCGCTTATGGGTCCGATGCTCTACCGATCAGCGCTTGTCGGCTGCGACGGCAAGTACCCAATAGACCTTGTATTTGGAATTCGGCGCGTAGGCCGTGGCGATGCCGATCCGGGTCGCCCTGGCATCCAGGAGAACGCGGTTGTGCTGCGGACTCTCCCGCCAGCCGGAGAAGGCCTCGGCCAGGGTATGGTAGCCGGCCGAGAGATTTGCCGCCGGTGCGGCAAAGCCCGTCGAGGCCAGCCGGGCCTTGAAGGCCTCGGCCGAACTCGGCTTGTCGGCCCTGGCCATGGCCTCGGCTTCCGCCTGGGCCGCAGCCTGCAGATCCGGATCGAGGGTCAGGGGCCGCAAGCCGTTGTTGCCGCGATAGGCGCCGATCATGTCGCGCGCCATGGCGGAATCCACCTCGGCACCGGCCCTCGCCATGGAGACGTAAAAGCTCGGGGTCTGGCTGCGCTGGACGGGCTTCTCGCTCTGGCAGGCGGCAAGAGCGAGGGCGGGAAGGATCAAGGGGATGAGACGCTTCATGCAGGCGTCTTATCCTTGAGAAGGGTTAAGGTTTCGTCCTCTTTCTCCTCCGCCTTCGGAGCCTTGTCCTGCGGCTCTTCGTCCGGTTCGGGAGCCGGTGCCGGCGCGGGAACGCCGATGCCGGCCTTCCGCAGGCCGCGGAAGATCTCGAAATAGATGTCGCTCGAAACCCGGCCGGCCGCATCGATATCGTCCACGAAGGAGATGAGATCGAAATCGATGGTGTTTTCCGTCACCTTCTTGAACAGCACCCGGGGCGCAGGCTCGCTCATCACCTCGCGGTGGGCGAGCGCCGCCTTGCGCATGATCTCGGCGACCTGATCCGGGTCAGACGCCCGCGGGACCGGGACCGAGACGAGCACGCGCCCCACGCGATCGTTGCGCACGCGGTTGCGCACGATGCCGGAGATCAGGTTCGAGTTCGGCACGATGAGCGTCGAACGGTCGAAGGCCTGGATTTCCGTCGAGCGCACATTGATCCGGCGCACATAGCCCTCGCCGTCGCCGACGACCACGAGATCGCCGACGCGGATCGGGCGCTCCCAGAGCAGGATCAGGCCGGAGATGAAATTGTTGACGATGGATTGCAGGCCGAAACCGATACCGACCGAAAGTGCACCGGCCACGATGGTCACCCGCTCCAGGCTGAGGCCGAGATAGGTGAAGGCGATCACGCCCGCGGTGATGATGCCGACATAGCCCGCCGCCGTGCTGATCGAGTTGCGCAGGCCCGCATCGAGATCGGTCGCCGGCAGGAAGGTGTTGTTGAGCCAGCGCTGGATGAGGCGCGTGACGGCGAAGCCCGCGGCGAACAGCAGGGCCGCAAGGAGGATCGACGACAGGGAGATCGTAACGTCGCCGACGTTGAACCCGAAGAACACGGCCCGCAGGGAGCCCGTCACATCGGTGGATTCGATGCCCCAGGGGGCCAGCACCAGCAGGATACCGACGATGATGAGAGCCAGCCGCGCGACGCCGCTGCCCAGAACGCCGATCTGCTCAAGGGAGCGGCGGCGCAAGCCCGTATTGGCCTGCAGCGCCGTGGCAAGCCGGGTCTGGCCGCGCAGGGAGCCGCCGATGAACTCGTCGGCAAGCGCGATGCACAGGACCAGCAGCGCGACGACGATGGAGATCCAGACCGCTTGGTCGATCACGAAGGAGGCCAGCGCCACGTAACCGCCGATCGCGCTGCCGACGACGAGGGCAACGAGGAACCAGCCGAGACTGCGCAGGGGCCCGCCGATGTCCACGTCCTGCGCGACATAGGGCCCGAGGCAGGCTTCATCCTGCGTTTCGCGGGCCGCGAAGCGCCGCAGGAGTTCGGCAAACACGAAGGCCTCCGCCAAGGCGAAGATCGCCCGGGTCATGACGGTGACGGGCAAGGCGGCGGCAATGGCCGTGTTGAATGCCTCGATCACCTTGCCGGCGACCATGACGGTCGCCAGGGTCACGGAGAAGCTCATGATCCGCACGGCGGAGGCGTCCCGAACCGGAATCAGCCGCCAGGAGGTATGATCCGGCGCCAGGATCGCGTCGATCAGGGCACGCACGAAGGCAATGAAGGCCAGACCGCTCAGGAGTGCCCTGACGATCTGCTCCAGTCGAGGCGGGACGATATCGGCGGAATCGAAGGCGACCCACACGATCCAGCTGCCGGCAATGGCCGGGGCCGCCCCCAGAATGAGGACGCCCAACGCTGCCAGAAGGCGGCTGCGGCGCGAGGGATCCGTGACAGCCGGATCGCGCCTGACGAGACGCGGGGCAATGGAACGCCGCCCGACGTAAAGGGCGATCGCCGCACCGATTGACAGGCCGAGGAGGAGCAGGACGCCAAGCGACGTGCTGCGCCGGAGCTGTTCCAGGGCATCGCCCAGGACGATTCCCAGCGCCCGCAGCTCCCGCGGAACGGCCTGCACCACGTTCATCCACAGGTTGGGGCTGAAGACGCCGTCGCTCTGCTCGAACAGGGCACGGGTGAAGCCCGCCCGACGCAGGTCGCCGATCTGGGTATTCAGCTGCTCGGCCTGGACGAGCAGGGCGCGTCCGAGCCGCTGGGTCTCGTCGAGTTCCGCCACGGCCGCCTCGCGCTCGGCGCGATCCCGAGCGACATCGGCACTCTCCTCGGGCTGGCCCTTGTCCGGCTTAGGCCCGAGCTGGGTCAGGCGCTGCTTGCTCGCCTCGAGCTTCGGGGTCAGCTCGTCGACGACGGTGCGGATCTCGGCGATGATCGGTTCGATCTGCACACGAATGTTCTGCAGATCCGCGTCGGACATGGTCCGGCCCTGGATCGCGGCTTCCTTCTGGTCGAGATCGGCTTTGAAGCCGTCGAGCTTGGCGCGGACCGCCTTGGTCTCGGCCGAAATCGAGGTGGCCGGTGCCGCCGCTGCAGGAGCCGGCGCGGCCTGGGGGGCCGCCTGGGGCTGAGCCGAGGCCGGGGCTTGAGCCTGAGGCTGGGTATTGGGCGAGGTCTGTGCCTGCTGCGCATAGGACGTACCGCTCGCTGCAATGCTCAACGCGATCGCAGCGGCCCGCAGGAGCCGCTTCATGCCAATACTCGTCATTCAGTCTACCCTATCGCATTCCCTGGAGCACCGGATCGACCCGATGCTCCTCTTTTCGAAGAGCGCATCGTTCCCTGCGAACCGGAGGTCCGCGTCAGCGAAAGACCCGCTTCGCTTTTGCAGCACGATGCGCCAGCGGGCCGGTTATTTGCGAATCATTACGGCGAAAAGTCGCCGCCCGACGGACGAAGCGCAACAAAAAAGCCGGGAGAGGCGAACGCCTCTCCCGGCTTCCCTAAGGGAAAACCCGTTATTGTTTCGGCGGTTCGTTGGCCGAAGGCTGGGCGCCGGGCGCAGGATAGGCCGGATTGGCGGGAGTGATCCGGTTGGTGGGGTTGGCATCGGACGAGCCGGTCGTGGAACCCGTCACGTTGGCGCGGGCCGCATCGGTGCCCGGATCGTCGGGAGATGTCGAGCCAGCCCAGATCATGTAACCGGAAACGGCAACGGCGAGGAGCAGAAGCGACCCGATCAGAACGCCCAGAACGGGGCGTCCGGATGCTCCCTGTCGGGCCCGATCGTCGGGAATCTGTTGAGCCATCTGTAGCCTCTTTGAAGAATGCGGTTTGTCGGGCGAGCAGCAAGGCTCGGTCTCATCAGGGCAACGCGAGATGGAAGAGCCGGTTCCTGGACAGTCTGCCTCCCGGCCGGACGGAGGCTCCGGCCCGTCCCACCCCGGGATCAAAAGAAGCGTTTCTCCGTTGTTCGAAACGGGTCACTAATTACGGTCAGAGACGAGGGGCCAATGGTTCGAACGCGCTTCAGTGACACGCGATGTCGCAGGCGGGATGCCTTCCCGCTCCGCTCGCCTTCAGCCATGTTTTCGCCGCTTTCGAAACCCTTGGGTAATCTCTGATTCAAGGAGAGGTCATGCAGGACAATCGCATCAATCTGGACGGGACTTGGGAATTTTTGCACGTGGCCGACGACCGTCTGTCGGGCCCGGCGGAGGTTCGCCAGATCACGGTGCCAAGTCCATGGCAGGCCCAGTTCTCGGATCTCCGCATGCGGGCCGGCATCGGCATCTATCGCAGGACTGTTGAGATCGACGAAGCTTGGCTGCATGACGGCATCTGGATCCGCCTCGGCGCGGTCTTCCACAACACCAAGGTCTTCATCAACGGCGAGGCAGTGGGCCATAACGAGGGTGGATTCCTGCCTTTCTCGTTCGATGTGACCTCCCATCTCAAGCCGGGCGCGAACGAGATCAAGGTCCGGGTCGACAGCCCGACCGACAACCCGGCCGAGTTTCCGGATTCGCCCTTCGCCGAAATCCCGTTCGGCAAGCAGAGCTGGTATGGCCCTCTGTCCGGCATCTGGCAGCCAGTCTATCTCGAGCGCCGCATCTCCGATCACATGACCCGTGTCCGCCTCGTTCCCAATCTGACGACGGGACGGGTGACCTCGGGAGTGTTCTTCGCGCGCCCGCTCACGGACGCGACACAGATCCGTATCGAGGTCACGGACCCTTCGGGCGATATCGTGCTCGACGAGATGCACGAGACGCAGGTGGGCGTCACCTCCATGCCGTTCGAGTTCACGCTCGACGATGTACGCGCCTGGTCGCCGGACCACCCCAACTTGTACCGCATCCGTCTCGAACTCATCCGCAATGGCGAGGTGAAGGACGAGATCGCGGACCATTTCGGCTTCCGCTCCATCGAGACGCGCAACGGCAAGTTCTATCTCAACGGTGAGCCGCTCTACCTGCGCTCCGCTCTCGACCAGGACTACTATCCAGATACGATCTGCACCGTTCCGTCGGTGGAGTTTCTCGAAGATCAGTTCCGCAAGGCCAAGGAGCTGGGCCTCAATTGCCTGCGCTGCCACATCAAGGCGGCCGATCCGCGCTATTACGAGGTGGCGGACCGGATGGGGATCCTCATCTGGACCGAGCTTCCCAATGGCGGCATGGCCACCGACCGCTCGCGCGGGCGCAAGGAAAAGCTGCTGAAGGGCATCGTCGACCGCGACGGCAATCATCCTTCGATCATCATCTGGACGATCATCAACGAGAACTGGGGCGTCGATCTCGTCAACGATGCCGATCACCGCGATTGGCTCAAGCGCACCTTCGCCTGGCTCAAGGCCTACGATCCGACGCGCCTCGTGGTCGACAATTCGCCGCTCGCACCGAGCTTCCACGTGGAATCCGACATCGCGGATTATCACTTCTACGCCGCCTATCCCGATCACCGGGACCAGTGGGACCAGTTCGTCGACGAATTGTCGAGCCGCGCCTCCTGGCTCTACTCGCCCCATGGCGACGCGGTGATCACGGGGCGCGAGCCGCTGATGTGCTCCGAGTTCGGCAATTGGGGCCTGCCTTATCCGAAGGACCTGCGCGACGCCAAGGGCGAGGAGCCCTGGTGGTTCGAGACCGGGCACGACTGGGGCGAGGGCGTGATGTACGCCCACGGCGTCGAGAACCGCTTCTCGGACTGGAGCCTGGACCGGGTTTTCGGCGATCTGCGCCGCTTCGTCATTGCGGCTCAGTGGCAGCAGTTCCGCGCCTTGAAATACGAGATCGAGTCCATGCGCCGGAAGCCGAATCTCGCCGGCTACGTGATCACCGAGCTGCATGACTGCCACTGGGAATCCAACGGCCTTCTCGACATGCGCCGCAACCCGCGCGTGTTTCACGAGCTCTTCCACATCATCAATTCGGACACGGTGATCGTGCCGAAATGGGAGCGTGCCGCCTACTGGTCCGGCGAGACGGTCGCCCTCGACCTGGCGATTGCCCATGGCGCCGGGCCGGTTCTGGAAGACTGCACGCTGGAGATCTCCGTCTCCGGCGAGACCCAGACACTGTCCCTGCCCCGTCTTGAGGCCCCGAACGTGCTCGATATTGGTCGCATCGAGGTTCGCCTGCCCGAGATGGACGAGCCCTCGCTGCGGCGCATCGGCTTCGACCTGCGCACCGCAGACGGCCGGGTCATCGCGCACAACCATCACGACATCGCGATTCATCCCAAGCGCACGCGGCCGGTTCATGCGCGCGAACTGGTGTGGTCGCCGGATGAGGATATCCGGGAGCGCTTCCGGGCTCTTGGCTACAATCTCGCCCGGGCCTTCGAGGAATCGACCCTGATCGTCTCCCGCACGCACAACAAGGCCATTGCGGATCATGTGCGCGCGGGTGCCAAGCTTCTGCTCCTGCCGGAAGAGGATATGACCCTCTATCCGTTCTTCCCGCACTGGCAGGCGGTGAAGGTGCAGGCCCGTGCCGGCACGCTTTGGTCCGGCGACTGGGCGTCGTCGTTCGGCTGGCTGCGGCGCTCGGGTCATTTCGCCCGCTTCCCCTCAGGTCCGCTGCTCGACGAGACCATGGACCGGGTGCTGCCGGATTATGTGATCGCGAACTGCAACCTGCTCGACTTCCAGGCGCGCGTGTTTGCTGGTCTCGTGGTCGGCTGGATCCACAAGCCGGTGGCGCTCGGCGTCGAACGGTCCTACGGCCGCGGGCGTCTCGTCGCTTCGACCCTGCGCCTGTTCCGCGACGAGCCTCTGGCCGATCCGACCGCCACGATCCTGATGGACGCTCTGGTGGAGCTGGCCATCGAGTCTCGGGCAGCTCGCTTGGAGGAAGCCGTTCGAGCCGCGGAGGCAGCCGCGTAAGGCTTCCCGTCGCGAACATCAAAAGGCGGCCAGATCGTTCTGGCCGCCTTTTCATTCACTCTCAAGAAGCATGTCGGGCATAAGGTCAGCCATGCCTGGAATGCCCGACCAGGAAGGTTTTACTCGGCAGCCGTCTTCATCACTTCGTCCGACCACTCCACTTCACTATCGATGAAGAACCGGTCGAGGGCGCTTTCGAGTCGCGGCATCAGAATGCCACGTTCCGTGGACAGGGCCGTATTGAGGCCGGGCATATCGTCCGCATCCGTCACGAGTTCCGGATTGAAGCCTGCACGCTCGGCCGCCATGGCAGCCAGTTCGCGCCAGGAGGTCTCGCCGATATTGGCCATGTGCCAGATGCCTGTGCCGCCGTCGATCAGGAGATCGAGCGAGGTATTCACGAGGTCGGGCACATATGTGGGAGACACAACATCGACACTGGCTTCCACGCGTTCGCCGCTGCTTAAAGTGTTGAGGATCGACCAGATGAAGTTGTAGCGGTCCCAGGGGCCGAAGAAAGCGCTCGTGCGCAAGACGAGAGCCTTGTCGTGCGCCTCCAGAACCCTGCGCTCTGCCTCGGCTTTGCTTTCGCCATAGACTGTCGTGGGATTGACCTTGTCGCTCTCCACGTAAGGCCGGTCCAGCGTTCCATCGAAGACGAGGTCGGACGAGAAGGTGACGAGAGGAATACCGAGATCGGCACAGGCCTTGGCCAACACCTCCGCTCCCGTGGTGTTCTCCCTGAAGCAAGCCTGTCTGTCATGCTCGGCTTCCGCCACGCGCACATACCCGGCCGTGTTGATCACGGCCCACGGGCGATAGTAGTCAAGGGCCTTGGCGACGCTCTTGGGGTTGACGATGTCCATGTCCTGGCGTGAAAGCAGCACGTGGTTGAGCCCGCGGAAGTCGCACAGACGGGAATAGGCGCGGCCAAGGGTTCCCCTGGCACCCGTGATCAGAAGCTTTCGCGGCTCGTCGGAAAGCCAGCAGGACTTCGACTGCTTCGCCGGCGGCTTGTAGAAACGAATGTCACGCTTCCACCAGCCTGCGCGATCGAGCACCGGATGATCGAAGGTGCCGGTCTTGGCGAGTGCCTCCGCGGCATGGGCGAGCGCCGTGCGCCGCGGCTCCGGAGCCCGCACGTCGAAGGGCCCCGGCTCGTAGAAGCCGTTGCGGCGGGTCAGCAGGCTGTTCCAATCGACAGCGCCATACAGAGACCAGACGGTGACGGCCCGGATGTCGGCTCCTTCGTCACGCAGCGTGTTGACGTCGTTCCACACCTCCATGAGCCAGCGCAGCTGATCGTCACGGGTGCTGCCATGATGCACCTCGGTCACGGCTACCGGCCGCCTGTAGCGTTCCCACACCTCCCGAAGCCGGGCCGCAGGTCCGAGGTCGGCGGATGGCAGGGGCATGCGAACGGCTTCCGCATCCGCATATCGATGCCGGCCGTTGCCGCCCCAATGGTGCTCGGGATAGCGCGCCATGCGCTCGTCGAGGTAGCGCTCGCTCGTCAGATAGTGATTGATGCCGATGATGTCCGGTGCGGCATCCGCCTCGAGAAAGAGCTCGAGATCGGCCTGCGCGACACCATTGTGGAGGAATGTATCCCACCAGGGATGATCCCGATCGACCATGCCGCACAGGAGATCGAAGCTCAAGAAGCGCCGCTGGTTCTCGTGCTCGGCTTGATAGGCGAGCGCGGGCGTCGAGAAGGTCTTGCCCATGTCGTCCGTCTGCACCAGTTGCGCATCGGGCCGAACCTTGCGGATGGCGCGCATGGACAGGACGGTCGCCTTGCACTCGTTCACGAGGATCTTGAGAAAGGCCTCGTAGCTTGTGCCATGAGGATACCAATGGCCGTAGAGGCCCGAGAACCGGGCCGTGGTGAGCGGCTCGTTGACGGGGGTATAGAGATCGAGATGCGGATAACGCTCCGCAACGTTGGCGGCATGGCGCGCCAATAACTCGGGCCAGGCCGGATCGAGCATATGGGTGTAACGCGGGCCGCTGCCATGATGGCACAGGCCTGCAATGGCACGAATGCCAAGCGTCTGGAGGTGCTTCAGACGCGGATCGTGCCAGGAGAAGTCCGTGCGGTCCGGGCTTTCGGGAGAGATTCTCTCCCAGAGCACCGGATGACGCAACGTCCGGATGCCGAGTTCGGCAATGCGGTCGAGATCCTCGATTCGATCATGATGACCGGTTTCTGAGCTTTGATCGCGGTAATCGTCGCCAACTCTCGCGACGGTACATTCCAGACCGCCCCAAAGCTCCAGTGGTCGTTTCATCATGCAACTCCGAGCTATTATAACAGCTCTTCCACAACTATTCTTAGCGTGGAATGTTCAATGCTCTTTGTCGGTTAGGAAACCAAAGCCGCCGAGGGCGATACGACTTTGACGGCCGATGTATCGGCTCCAACGGGCAGGGATTCGTTGATGCGCCGGAAGGTGGCAAGCGCCTGACCGACGATCTGGTCCATGTTGTAATAGCGATAGGTGGCCAGACGGCCTACGAACCACACGTCGGGCGTCGCCTGGGCAAGCCGCTCGTATTTCTTGAACAGTTCCTGGTTCTCCGCCTTCGGGATCGGGTAGTAGGGGTCGCCTTCGGCGGATGGATACTCGTATGTCAGCGCCGTCTTGGTATGCTCCTGACCCGTCAGGTGCTTGTATTCCGTGACGCGGGTATAGTCACGGGTCTGCGGATAGTTCACGACGCCCACGGGCTGGTGCCAGGCCTTGTCGAGGGTGACATGCTCGAAGCGCAGCGAGCGATAGGGCAACTTGCCGAACTGGAAGTTGAAGTATTCGTCGATCGGCCCGCAATAGATGACGCGGCGATGGGGAACGACGTTCTTCACGTCGTCATATTCGGTCTGCGTCATCACATGGATGTTGGGATGGCCGACCATCTTCTCGAACATCCGCGTGTAGCCGTTCTTCGGCATGAACTGGAATTCGTCCGTAAAGTAGCGGTCGTCCCGGTTCGTGCGCGTCGGCACGCGTGAGGTCACCGACTTGTCGAGTTCGGAGGGATCAAGCCCCCATTGCTTGCGCGTATAGCCGCGGAAGAACTTTTCGTAGAGTTCGCGCCCGACGACGGAGACCACCACGTCTTCCGACGTCCTGATCTCGCCGATCTTTTCCGCCCGCTCGGCGAACCAGTCCTGCAGTTGCTCGGACGTAAGGTTCAGCCCATAGAGCTTGTTGACCGTATCGAGATTGATCGGAATCGGCACGAGCATGTCATCCACGTCCGCCAGCACCCGATGCTCATAGAAGCGCCATTCCGTGAAGCGGGACAGATAATCGAAGATCTGCTTCGAATTGGTGTGGAAGATATGGGGGCCATATTGGTGAATGAGCAGGCCGTCGTCGTCGTATCGGTCATAGGCATTGCCGCCAATATGAGGACGGCGATCGATGAGAAGGACGCGCTCGTTGCGCTCGGTGGCAAGACGTTCCGCCAGAACGCTGCCCGCAAAGCCGGCGCCGACAATCAACCAATCATACATTCCAGATCACTCCGCAGGCGTGGTGGCATAAACGGGAAGGGACGAGGCGGGACGGTCGGCCGTGCTGCTGTCGCCGGCGGCATCCAGCATGAGCTTGTGCATGGAAGCCCAGGTCTTGTCCCACGATCCGGCCATGAGATGACGGTCGACCTTGGCGAGCCACGCGTCCTTCGGCCGGGCCAGGATAACCTCGACCTTGGCAACCACGTCCTTCGCGTCCTTCGCGATCTCGACGAGACCTTTCTCGCCGTAAGGCCGCACCACGTCGGTGATCGGCGTCGAGACGACCGGCACGCCCGCGGCCAGGAATTCAGGCGTCTTAGTCGGGCTGATGAACTTCGTCGCCTCGTTCAGCGCGAAATTCATGAAGCCGACATCCCAGCCGGACAGGTAATGCGGCAGTTCATTGTAGGATTTTCCGCCGAGCCAATGAATGTTGGGCCGCTGCGGCAGAGCCGAAGGGTCGATCTTCACCACAGGGCCGATCATCACGAACTGCCAGTCGGGGCGCAGATCGGCGACGTTGGCCAGGAGATCGACATCCATGCGTTCGTCGACGACACCGAAGAAACCGAGGCGAATATGCGGGATCTGCGCCTGATCGTCGGGATCCTTGTCGATCGAGCGCGCCTGGGAGAAGTGATGGAAGTCGATGGAGGACGGGAAGCCGTGGACGCTGCGATGGCGATGGCGCTTGGCCTCATAGAGACTCATGCCGCCCGTGAAAACCAGATCGCAGCGGGAGAAAAGAGCACTTTCCAGGTCGAGCAGCTCCTGCGATGCGCCGCGGAACAGCGAGAGTTCGTCCATGTTGTCGTAGACACACAGATCGCATTCGAGATCGCTGGTAAAGGCCATGGCCATCGGCGTGTAGTACCAGAACACGCGCGGGCCCTTGGCCTCCCGGCCGATCAGCTCCTCGATCAGATCGTGCTGCTCTGCGAGAATATCCTCATGCGACAGGCCCTCGGGAAGAACCGGCACGGCAATGGTGACACCCTGCGGCCGATCGCTCACATCCATATGAGGCTTCGCGCCGGCCTTGAACATGGGCTCTTCGATGATCAGTACGTCGTAATGCTTGACGGCCCTACTGAGGAGATGCTGAGGCCGCTGCCAGACGAAATCCCAGCGAAGGTGGGAGAAACAGACGAGGAGCGGTTTTTCTGAACTGGCTTTGATAGGCGAACGAAGGGCATAGGACTGCGGCATCAAACGCTCATGCATAGCGCCATCCTCAAATACAGGTGTGTTGTCGCGGTCGGACGGAAGAACACGGCCCGGGGTGAATAAAGCGATGTCTTAAGTGAAGCGCACCAACGAAGGGTCGTGGTCGCAATCGATTACAGAACGCAGACGGAGCCGTTTGGTTCCATCTGTGTTCATCTTCATGAACGCCTATTCATGGCTATAGCCAGCATCATTTCTTCTCAAGCATCAGTGTTCCTTGCTTTTGGATGAAGGTCTTCGCCTTCTCTGCAATCACTGCAAGGATCCACGGCAACTGCACTTCGACGCGCACTTGATCTTGCATCACTTCAAGGTGGCCATTGACGTTCTGTCCCATGGCTCCGACGCGAAAATCCATGCGGTTCCCGTTCCAGGTTTCGTTGATGGACGCGACCTTGTCCCCGAACTGGGATTTCAGACCTGTCATGCCGCCGTGCAACCGGCGCATGGCTTCGGCCTGGCCGAGGTCGTGGGGGATGGAAATGATCAGTGGCTTGGCCATTGGAATGCTCCGCTTTTCAACGACAAGCGAAGCGGCGCTGCTCAGGTTCCCTCGTCAGACCATCGGTGGGAGCGCAACACCGAGTCCACTTTTCGCCGACGGAGACCTCTGGTTCCGCACGATGCGCTACAGCATTTCCACCCTGATGGCGCGAATCACGATGGTTTCCTGCACGAATCGGCGCTCCAGTTCCGCGCGGTAGCGCTCCCACCAGGGATGATCGAGTTCTCGGGCCATGACTTCGAACACGACGATGTCGTCGTGGGACGTATGGCCGCCCTCTTTCCAGACGCCATGTGCCGGTGCGCGGGTGAAGCTCGTAATGCCGCCGAAGCGCTCGGATAATTCCGTGCGAACCCGTCCATAGGCTGCACCGTCGAAACGGCGGCCGGCATTGTCGGCGAGCGGGAGCAGAATCTGAACCAGATGCATCGACATCCCCTGAGGCGCCATAAGCTGAGGCAGGAAAATAGTTCAGGGGAGGAAAAAGGCGAGGCCTCTAGAGCATCGGCCCCAAAAGCGGGATGCACTTTTGGGGCCGATGCTCCCTCTACAAGTGTTGGGGGTGGACGGCCCCCTTACGGCATCGCTGTGCCAGAATGAGGTCGTTGCTGATCTCAAACACAGGAGACCGTCCGTGGACCAGATTAT
The DNA here is from genome assembly GCF_009296175.1 of Microvirga tunisiensis. Taxonomy (GTDB): domain Bacteria; phylum Pseudomonadota; class Alphaproteobacteria; order Rhizobiales; family Beijerinckiaceae; genus Microvirga; species Microvirga tunisiensis. The sequence goes on from NZ_VOSK01000025.1 coordinate 50,154, forward strand.
TCGCATCGGGATGGATACGTCAGTGCGCCGGGAGACCGGCAAGGAGTAGGAGGTGAAAGTCCCCCACGATGAAGGGCAAGCAACCCACA
>NZ_VOSK01000260.1 GCF_009296175.1 Microvirga tunisiensis
GGCGAACAATGTTGGTAGTCTCGGTCATGACGTATCGCTCTCCTGAAGAGGTTCTGGCAGGCTCGACACCCGCCTCGATACGTCGCCTTTCTCAAACCGTCATCACCCACATTCCGGCATAGGTCCTTGGGTCCACCATCCATCCACGGATGCTTCTCTCAAAGCTCGCAGTCTCGGACTGGCAGATGATCGAAATTGCAAAGGCGCTGTCTCGCCGGCCGCGCCTTTTGATCATGGACGAGCCGACAGCGGTTCTGGGCCACCACGAGACGGATCGCTTGTTCGAGCGAGTGGACCGATTCCGGCAGGATGGGGGCGCGGTTATTTTCACGTCGCACAAGCTCGACGAGGTGAAGCGGCTCGCGGATCAGACAGCCATTCTCCGCGACGGCCGGATTGTAACCGTTGCTCCGACCGGTTCGTTGACCGAGGATGAGATGGCGAGCCTGATGGTTGGACGCCCACTGTCCGACCTCTACCCGCCCAAGCACCCAAAGCCTGATCAGACGAGTGTTCTATCCGTGCGCGAGCTTGAGGTGCCGGGATACGTCGAGCGCGCGAGCTTTGACCTCAGGAAAGGGGAGATCCTTGGTTTTTCGGGTCTGGTCGGGTCCGGGCGCACCGAACTGTTTGAAGGGTTGTTCGGGCTCCGGCCGGCTCGCTGCAAATCCTTTGCATACCAAGGGAAGGGGCGCCCTCTTCCAACGCCACGGGAAGCTTACCAGATGGGCATGGCGTATCTGACGGAGGACCGCAAAGGACGCGGGCTTCTGTTTGAGAAGTCGCTTGGCGAGAACCTGACGCTCCTCAAAGGAGCCCTGACAGGTGGCACGGTCATCGATATCAAAGCCGAACGGGCCGAACTGGACCATGCAATCACAACCTACGAGATTAGGGCCCCGAGGCCGTCAGCCCGTGTTGGCACGCTCAGCGGTGGCAATCAGCAAAAGCTTCTGATTGCAAAAACCCTGCTCGCCGCACCGGACGTGATTGTCTTCGATGAGCCGACCCGCGGCATCGATATTGGCACCAAGCAGCAGATCTACCGCCTGATCCAGTCGCTTGCCGCGGCCGGGAAGACCTGCGTGGTCATCTCGTCAGAGATGCAGGAAATCATCGGCCTTAGCCACCGGGTGATGATCATGCGCCAGGGCCGCATCGTTGGCGAGGTGGCCGGCGACACAATGACTGAGGACGAAATTGTCCGGTATGCCGTGGGCCTGAAGGAGGCACCAATCCATGTCTGATACGATTGCCGTCCCCAACAAGCTGCCAGCCACAAGCGGCCGGTACCGGATCAGTGATCACCTGACATCCTTTGGTCCGTTGATCGCATTGGTCGCATTGCTGATCATCGGGGGACTCATCAATGAATCGTTCCTGAGCTCGGCCAACATCAGCAACGTGCTGACACGCAGCGCGCTCATCGGCATTATTGCAATCGGAACGACGTTCGTCATCACAGCCGGTGGACTCGACCTGTCCGTCGGTGCCATGTCGGCTCTTGTTGCAGGCCTCATGATCATGTTCATGAACGCTGTTGCCGCAACACTCGGCACGGGCTGGCTCACCGTGCTGGTCGGCATTCTGTTTGCGTTGCTCCTGGGAACAATGGCCGGGCTCGTCAATGGCTTGCTGATCACGCGGTGGCGTATTGAAGCGTTCATTGTCACGCTCGGCACGATGGGGATCTTTCGCTCGCTGTTGACTTACCTCTCGAACGGCGGCGCGATCTCGCTGGAATCGGGTCTTCGCTCGACGGCACGGCCGATCTACTACGGTACCCTGTTGGGCATTGCCTATCCGATCCTTGCCCTGGCGATCCTGGCCATCATTGGTGAGTTCGTTCTCTGGCGCACGCGGTTTGGCCGCCATTGCGCCGCCATCGGCTCCAACGCTGCGGTCGCCAAGTATTCGGCCATCAATGTAAACCGCGTCCGGATTGCCACGTACATCCTCCAAGGTTTGTGTGTGGCCGTGGCCACCCTCATCTATGTGCCGCGTCTGGGCGCCGCCACGCCATCCACCGGCGTCCTTTGGGAGCTCGAAGCCATCGCGGCCGTCATCATCGGTGGGACAGTGCTGTCGGGCGGGTATGGGAGGATCTGGGGAACAATCGTCGGCGTCCTCATCCTCGGCCTAATCCAGAACATTCTCAATCTCACGTCCTGGTTCAGCCCCCATCTGAACGGCTCCATCCAAGGCGCGATCATCATTCTGGCCGTCCTCATGCAGAAGGGGCGGGCGGCCCGATAACCAGGCTCAGCCGTTTACCACAAGGGAGGAAGACATGTTAGCAAGCGTACGTTCAATTCTAGGCATCGGTGCCATGGCCCTAGCGGTGGTCACGGCTTCATCGTCCATCGCCTTGGCGGAGAAGGCGAAGATTGGGATCTCCATTCCGGCCGCAACCCATGGGTGGACCGGTGGCTTGAACTACCATACCAAGCGCACCGTGGACGCCTTGAAGAAGGCCTATCCCGACCTCGAGTTCGTGATCACGACGGCTGACAGCGCAACGAAGCAAGTGAACGACATCGAGGATCTCGTTGCAGTTCAAAAAATCAATGCCCTTGTCATTCTGCCCTTCGAATCCGATCCATTAACGGAGCCGGTCAAGGAGGCGAAGAAGCAGGGCGTCTTCGTGACAACCGTTGACCGTGGCCTATCGGAGGAGGGTGTCGAGGACCTGTATGTCGGCGGCAACAATCCGGAGTACGGCCGCATTGCCGCCGAGTATTTTAAGACGAAGCTGAAGGGGCAAAGGCAAAATCGTCGTTATGCGCGGTATTCCAACTGCAATCGACAACATCCGCATTGACGCCTTCAAGAAAGCCCTGGAAGGCACGAGCATCCAGGTTCTGGATATGCAGTATGCGAACTGGAATCCGGACAAGGGCTTCGAGGTGATGCAGGACTATCTTCAGCGATTCCCGCAGATCGATGGTGTGTGGGCTGGCGATGACGATGCCGCCTTGGGCGCCATTGAGGCCATCAACCAAGCCGGCCGGGATAAGGGCATGATCGTGCTCGGTGGATCCGGCATGAACAAGGTCATCAAGCGTATCATGGACGGCGACAAGCTGGTGGACGCTGACATCTTCTACCCGCCAACCTTGATCATTCCAGCCATTGGAGCGACCGCGTTGAAGTTTGCAACCGGCGCTCCAGCCGGCGGCCGCTGGGTTCTGGGAAGCCCGCTGATCACCAAAGAGAATGCCGAGCAGTACTACTTCCCTGAGGCGCCGTACTAGCAACAACTCAACTTCCTTGCGGGAAAGCGAGCGAGGCGAGGACTTGTCCTCGCCTTTCTTTTTGCGTCCGTGGGTGGCTCCGTTGTCAGTCGCTGTTCGATGCGCCGTCGCTGCTATCCCACGGGTCTCAGGTCCCGCTTTGGGCTCCTGAATCTGACGCCCAAGTTGGCCTACGGGAGGATGCCAGTTCTGCCCAATCCGTGAGTGCGGCGAGACAAGCAGTATTGCCAAAAATCACTTCTGCAATTTTTGTTGCAGCATTTGACATGGCGCAAGAAAGCTTGTAGATTTTGCCCAACAAGCCACGAAAAACGGCACTGACGGGAGGAATGGATGGCGCATACGACGCAACAGTTCCCTTACTATTTCGAGCAACGGCAGCATTTGGCGTCAGCTCGTCAGCGACCAGAATATCGGCTGGCCGCACCGCCGCCTTCATATTGGCCACGCTTAGGGCGCGTCTCACCCGAACCTCAATAGTGTTCCGGCTTCCTCGGAAAGGGCCGGCTTGGTGATAAGCCCTCGGTATCCTCGCGCGAATGCGGAGGGTGCAATGATCCAGCCGGGCAGAAGATTATCTTCGGTGCCAGGGACATAGGAATTCGGGAGAAGGCCCGCACTGCGGGGCACTGTGCCGGTTCACCAACACTCCTCGTCGGTACCAGCGACGGACAGGTGCAACCCCGCAAGGGAATCCGGTGCGTACAACCTGACTGTGTGGCTGCCCAATGCATGCCTTGGGAAAAGGAGAGAGCCGTCAATGCCCCTCTTAGAACTCAACGGAATCGCTAAACACTTCGGTGCAATCGAGGCCTTGAAAGGCGTCGATCTGACGATTGAGCCCGGTGAGGCCGTTGGCCTGATGGGGGACAATGGCGCCGGCAAATCCACTCTCGTCCGGGTCATTGCCGGCAACTTCCGTCCCTCAGAGGGGGAAATCCGCATCAACGGCCAGGTGCAGCACTTTCACAAGCCGGTAGACGCCCGGGTGGCTGGGATCGAAGTTGTCTATCAAGACCTTGCCTTGTGCGACAATCTCACGGCAGCGGCGAACGTGTTTCTTGGCCGCGAGCTCAAACGCCAGATCGGTCCGCTCAAGATCCTGAATTACCCAGCCATGTACGCCAAGGCAGCTGAATTGTTCAAGGAACTCAAGTCGGAGACCCGGCCCCGTGATCTTGTGAAGCAAATGTCCGGTGGTCAGCGGCAAGCTGTTGCGATCGCCCGGACTCGCCTTGCTGACGCCAAACTCGTTCTCATGGACGAGCCGACGGCCGCGATCAGTGTACGGCAGGTGGCGGAGGTGCTGGATCTCATTCACCGCCTCAAGGACCGCGGCATTGCTGTCGTGCTGATCAGCCACCGTATGCCGGACGTATTCGCGGTTTGTGATCGCGTCGTTGTGATGCGGCGCGGTCGAAAGGTCGCCGACAAAGCCATCACCTCTAGTTCGCCTGAAGAAGTGACCGGACTCATCACCGGTGCAATCCACGTTGCCTGACGGGTGCATAGGAGCGTTCCATGTCAACAACCCAACTCCCGACCACACCGAGCAGCGTCGAGATAGAGGACATCACTGGGCTCAAGGAGAGTAGCCTCTCGCACAAACTCTTCGCAAGCCAGCCATTCTGGGTCACGGTAGCCCTGGTAGTCATGTGTGGCGTGATGACTTGGGATCAGCCCGACGCTTTTGCTACCGCCGATAACTTTTACAACATCACACGCAACTTTGCCTTCGTGGGCATCATGGCTATCGGAATGACTGCCGTTATTCTCACCGGCGGCATCGACCTGTCGGTCGGCTCGATCATGGGGCTTGTCGGCGTCATCTGCGGCCTTGTGCTCCAAGCTGAAGGACATTGGGGAATTGCGATACTCGCCGGACTGGCAGCAGGTGCTCTTGCAGGCGCCGTGAACGGCGTCCTGGTAGCCTATATTGGGCTTCCGGCGTTCGTTGTGACCCTCGGCATGTTGTCGATAGCCCGCTCGCTGGCGATCGTCTTATCAGAGAACAAGATGATCTACGAGTTCGGTCCTTATGGCGATACGTTCAATGCGATTGGCGGCGGCGCGATCTTGGGTGTGGCCAATCCGGTTTGGGTACTGCTGATCCTCGCCCTGATCTTTGGATTCATCCTGAACTTCACGAGCTGGGGCAACTACCTGTACGCCATCGGCAGCAACGAGAATGCCGCCCGCCTCACTGGCGTTCCCACGCGTCGTATCAAGCTCCAGGCCTACATCGTTTCGGGCCTCACGGCGGCTCTGGCATCTGTGCTTATCGTCGGGTGGCAGGGATCCGCCATCAACGCTCTCGGCCAAGGCTACGAATTGCGGGTGATCGCCTCGACCGTGATCGGCGGCGCCGATCTGATGGGAGGGCAGGGCAGTGCTTATGGGGCTGTCATCGGTGCTGCCTTGATCGAAGTCATCCGAAACTCGCTGCTCATGGCCGGCGTCGATGCAAACTGGCAGGGCGCCTTTGTCGGCCTGTTCATCGTGTTAGCGGTTCTGCTGCAGCGGATCCGCGGCAAGCGTTCGGCTTGAGGGAAGCCGGACATCACAAGGAGGAAGCCCAATGAGAGTTCTAGCTTACAGTGTCGCCGCGGTGGCCTTGCTTGCAACTGCAGCCGGCGCCCAAGCCCAGAGCAAGAAATATACACTCGCTCTGGTTCCGAAGAACATGAACAACCCGTTCTTCGACCAAGCGCGGGATGGCTGCAAGAAGGCGGAGAAGGAGCTCAACGGTGCAATTGAGTGCCTGTATATCGGACCCGGTGAGCACGGCGGTGGCGAGGAGCAGGTCCAGGTGATCAATGACCTGATCGCCAAAAAGGTCGATGGCATCGCCGTTTCACCGGCCAACGCCGCCGCTGTCGGCAAGGCGCTTGAAGGCGCGAAGAAGGCTGGCATCCCTGTCCTTACCTGGGACTCTGATCTTCTGGAGAAGGATAAAGGCCTTCGCGCCGCCTATGTCGGAACTTACAACTATGACATCGGCGTCAATCTTGCCAAGCTCGCACAGCAGATCAAGCCAAAGGGTGGGACTTTGTGCATCCAATCGGGGGGAGCCGCCGCCGCAAACCACAACGAGCGGATGCAGGGTATTCGCGATACTCTCTCCGGTGCGAAGTCAACGGCGGCCCCTGGAACAAAGCTGACCGGTCAGAACGGTTGGACGGAGGTAGCAGGCTGTCCCCTGTACACCAACGACGATTTCCCGCTCGCCGTGCAACAGATGGAGGATACCCTCGGGAAGAACCCGAAGCTGGATGCGTTCATTCCAACTGGCGGCTTCCCACAATTCATCCCACAGGCTTATCGGAAGGTTGCGGAGAAATACAAGGCCCGCATCGATGACGGTTCTTTGGCTCTGGTCGTCGCTGATACCTTGCCGGCCCAGATGGACCTTCTGAAAGCCGGCCTGTCCAAGGGACAGGTGGGGCAGCGTCCCTTCGAAATGGGCTACAAGTCTATGATGTTCCTCAAGGACATGAAGGACGGAAAGCCTGCTCCTAAAGACCCAACCTATACCGGTTTGGATGTCTGCACCCCGCAGAATGCGACAAGCTGCGTGGGATCGGGCACCTAGACGAGCAGAGCTGGACTCGCGGCCACGTTCATTGAGCCGGAACGAGGGCATGCAACCCGGAAGGGGAGCATGCCCTTCCGGCCTCCTTCAATATGAGGTTCGGCCAACCCGAAGGCCACCACGCGGTTCATGAAGACAAGGTGGGATCTGAGAGGTTGACGGGGACACCTTGAGGATTCTCACTGCCTTTGCGGTAGCGATGAACGCTCGTGCCTGTCGCAAGCACTGAGCCGGCGAGGTCGAGGATCCCGGATTGGGCAAAGTAGATGTTCCGCCCTCCGGCGGTTCGCCGGCCGGCGGCCACGATACTCCCGCTTTTCGACTGGCCCACGAAGTTGCACGTAAGGGAGAGGGTTACGCAAAAGCGTGCGTGACCGGGGGTCGTGCAGTACAATCCAGAAAAGCTGCCGACGTGATCGAGAAGTGTCGTCAGGATACCACCGTGGACCACTCCTGAACGATTTTGATGGTCTGCCTGGAGGTTAAGACGGGCGCGAACATAACCATCGTCCCAGTGTTCGATCTGAACACCCAGCAGATCGATGAACGGGTTGTTGATAAGAGTTTCTGACATAGCAGCCTGTCCGCTGGATTAAATCAGGAAAGTTCGGGTGGCAGTGATAGGGGCATCGGCAACAATGCCATACCGTCCACGTAGATAGCAGGTTGACTATAGGATCTGGCACGGGAGGAACAACAAAATGGTCGCAACCTACAGTGATCTGAAGAACAAGGTTGTGCTGGTCACCGGTGGTGGATCAGGCATTGGTGAAGCGATTATTCGGCGCTTTGCTGAGCAAGGATGCAAGGTCGCGTTCATTGATATCGCAACCGAACCGTCCGCGAAACTTGCCGGTGAATTATCAGGACACGGTCACAGCGTACGGTTTGAACATGCGGATCTCACGGACATCAGCGCCTTAAGGTCGGCAGTTGCGCGTGTTCGGGAGGGCCTCGGACCAGTAGAGATTCTCATCAACAATGCTGCTCATGATGAGCGACACCCAACCCCGGACGTCACCCCGGAGTACTGGGATGACCGCTTTGCGGTCAACCTCAAGCACCAGTTTTTTGCTGCGCAAGCTGTGCTGCCTGACATGCAGGCCGCGAAGGCTGGCGTGATAATCAACTTCGGGTCATTTTCGTGGATGATCGGTCAAGGGGGCATGGCAGCTTACACAGCGGCAAAGTCTGCCATCCTCGGGTTGACGCGCTCTCTCGCACGCGACTTCGGCCCAGATAATATTCGCGTCAATGCGATTGCCCCCGGCTGGATCATGACCCAGCGTCAGCTGGAGAAATGGCTCACCCCAGAGGCCGAACACGATCTTATGCAGCGACAGTGTTTGAAGCGGAAGCTCGTGCCTGATGAAATTGCGCGGTTCACCGTATTTCTCGCGTCCGATGAGGCCTCTGCCTGCACCAATCAGCAATACGTGGTAGATGGGGGCTGGTCCTGACCGAACCTTACTGCCGAAGTGCGGTGAGGGCGAGAGCCGCACCCAACCTGGTACTGGCTCTCAAAGGGCTTTGAGAGCCGAAATCGCAGGCCAACACGTCATCAGTGCAAACCGCGGCCAGACTTCGGACTGCCGACCGTCCATGCCGACTCCTGACGAGTCGGTGAGCCTGCGCTGCTGGAACTCTGAGGGTGGGAGAAACTGCATTTGACGGCCTGAGACGTACGGTACAGGTGGGCGCCATAGCCCTCCACCTCTGGAATAAAAGTTGACGCTTTTTTGTATTCTGCAATATTTATTGCATTCACAAGAGGCAACGGACCTCGATGGTCAAGCAAGTTGTGCCGTTAGAGGCGAGGACCCGTCATCAGGGGATTTGCATCAGTCTCCGATTGCCCTCCACGGCAAAGCAATCCGGCCTCAGTCAAAACACACGCCACCTGTGTTGCCCAATAGGGAGGGAGCATTGAAAAAGGTTCGCTACGCCGTCGTCGGGGCAGGTTGGATCTCGCAAGAAGCCTTTATGCCCAGTGTCGACCAAACCGGAAACTCGGTCATATCAGCCATCGTGACCGGAAACAGGGCCAAGACCCCTCCTACAATGGTGCAAACTGCCGCTGTCTGAACCACCATAGCTCGGATCGGGCGGCGGAGCGACACGGAACACCACCGTGATGTCGCCGCGATCAATCTCAACGCGCTTGACCAGAAGGCGGATCAGA
>NZ_VOSK01000261.1 GCF_009296175.1 Microvirga tunisiensis
CTATCTGGCGCGAAACGGGTTTACTCACATCCCGGCGCCGGCACAAAACGCCAAAACCCTCACAGGCGCTTCAGCGATGCTTGGTATACGCACTCTGCCATGCCGTGTGATGGGCTAAACTCGAGCTTAGTCAGTGAGAAATATGCATCCCTCCGGCTCTCCCTCCTCTCACCGGCTTCCCCACGCTCTCGACGTCCTTGAGCGGGTCGCCCTCGTCCTCTTCTACAGCTTCATGTCCTGGAGCTTTCTCAGCTCGTGGATAGAAACAGGAAGCGCTGCAACGCTAATCGTCCTGGCGTCAGAGGGGACCGTCCTTGCCTTCGTTCTGATCCGCCGCAGGACCAGCGACATCTCCACGAGTACGGCCGACTGGTTGCTTGCCTTTGCTGGAACGGTCCTGCCGATGCTGGTCCGCCCTGTTGCGGACGGTGGCATAGTACCGGTTCTCGCCTGCATCCCGATCATGCTCATGGGTTTCGTTCTGCAGATCTCCGCCAAATTAACCCTGCGACGCAGCTTTGGCGTGATTCCGGCCAATCGCGGGATCAAGGCATCTGGCCCCTACAGGTTCTGCAGGCATCCGATGTATGCGGGATACGTCATGACGCAGGTCGGGTTCCTTCTGATCAACCCGAGTCTCTGGAACTCCCTGATCTATGCTTGCGCTCTTGCAATCCAGATTGGACGTATCTTGGCTGAGGAGCGCCTGCTGTCGAAAGACGAGGCTTATCGCCGGTTCATCGTTGCAGTCCCGTATCGTCTAGTTCCATTGGTGTTTTAACGACATGGACGCGCTCTCGTATCTCTTCGACTGGAAGACCTTCCTCCTCCTTGGTGCGATCTTTGTTCCGCTCGAACACCTCTTTGGGATGCACCCTGAGCAGAAGCACCTCAGACGAGGCTGGATGCTCGACCTGATCTACGCCACCTTCAACGGCGCGATCATCAAGATTGGCTCCATGCTGCTCATCTATGCAGGCATCGTAGCCGGGCGCCTTATGATACCGGAGTTCGTGCGGGCCGCCGTCGGCTCACAGCCCTATTGGATCCAAGTAATCGAAGTGCTGGTGATCGCCGACATCGGCTTCTATCTCATCCATCGCGCATTCCACACCTTCCCGGCCCTCTGGAAGTTCCATGCTGTGCATCACAGCATCGAAGAACTGGATTGGCTCGCTGCCAACCGCGTCCACCCGATCGATCAGATCCTGACCAAAGCAGGGTCATTGATCCCGTGCTTCGCACTCGGGTTCTCCGAGGCGGCACTGGTAACCTACGCAGTGATTTACCAGTGGCATGCCATCCTGCTGCACTCGAATGTCACGGTGAGGATCGGGCCCTTGCGCTGGCTTCTGGCAAGCCCAGATTTCCATCACTGGCATCACAGCGACCATCGGGAAGCCTACAACAAGAATTATGCCGGCCAGCTCTCATTCCTGGATGTTCTGTTCGGTACCGCCCACATGCCGGACGGCCAGCCGACGAAGTACGGCTGCAGCGACAATGTCCCGGAGACATACGGCAAGCAGCTCTTGTATCCATTCCGCCAGATTCTTCTGAGAAGGCGGCGCAGAACTTCGAAGGCCGACATTCTTAGCACGGGCTCCTAGTTCGCCTGCGCCGGCAGAATTCGTCAGCCATATTGCTAAGCTTAAGATTGCTAATCCCAACTAGGCATATTCTGGTATCTAGCGAGACGGTATTCTGGACGGACCATACTGAGCTAGGGCCCGCCAACGGCCGGTGTCTGGATGCGCCGCTTCCGAAGGCCAGTTTGATAGGCGTCCCCGTCACGCTTTAGCCGAAAGTCCCGGCCTCTGGGAGTTGACGATGCCTTTGACCGATGAAGACAAGGCTTTCCTCGATCTCGCCTGGAAGATGTACAACGAGCAGGCCACTCAGGCTCGCCAACATGAAACGTTGAGATCCAATATTGCTACAGTTCTGTTCGGATTAGCAGCGACAATCGTAGGATTGCATCAGTTTCGAGCAGGGGAAGTGTTCTCAAATGTCGTGATTGCGGCGTTCCTGCTTCTGATCGGTATCTTCGGAATCCTGGTCTCTAGTAAGCTCTACGAGAGAAACAGGTTTCACGTCGCGCGACTTAGGGCTTATCGCCTGGCCATAGATGACAAGCTCAAACAACTGGGTATCGACCCGCTCTCACCAATCGGCGGGGCTGGGGACAGAGAGCATCGCAGGGGATATCGTCGACTAGAGCGCGTCAGGCTTAACGTTCTCTGGAACATGGCCTTTGGTTTCATTTGCCTGGTCGGCCTATGGTTGCTGATTGAACCGTACAAGCAGCAGATCATCGACTGGGTATCGTCGTTCCAGAAGACATAGACCAACCATGTTGGATCTACGGTAGGCAGTTGTTTGCCCGCCCCTCGGGAATTTGCTGGTTAGCCCTTTCAGAGCACAGAGCAGAAGATTCAAACCCTTAGAGCAAGAGAAAGACCTCTCCGCCGAGATCCACCGGGTCTCGTCGAAGGGGCCTTGCCCCCCGGGCCACGGGAAGCCCGCCGGTTCCAGAGATTCAATCTCGCAGCCCTGCTGCAGGCAAACCCCGACCAACCACGCGTAGCTATCAGCTGCTCTCAAACGCAGTCGGCTCGCGGTTAACGGAACCCCCGCTTGTCTTTGCCGACTGCCGTCAGGAGCAAGCTATGAAAAGCCTTCCGGTTATTTTGGATCGCCTTGATTGGGCTCTCAAAGCCCAGGGTGTCAACCTCAAGCGCAGTCAGGTCCTTGAGGTCGCTGCCGCAGCCTTCGGGCACCACAACTCCAACGAGACAACGGCCGCGGCGAAAGCCGGTCGACTGACGCCACCCAGCGTCGAGCCTCTTGGGGTGGTCGAGCTCGGGGACCAAACCATCGTTGTCGCTCGGGACCCGCTGGCTCGCGCGCCCTTCGCTATCGACGGTAGCTATCTGGAACAGGTCGCGTCGGAAGTGCGGGCGCATACCTTCGCCCCCTCCCCTTATGGTCATCTCCTAAACCTCTCTCCACTCTGGGAGAACCCGCTTCAGACCCTCACCGGGACGCTCGATACTCTCGGCGACCAGATGATCAGGCTCGACGTCCACGTGGCAGTCATTGAGCATAGACATGGTGAGAGCACCTACACGGCTCTCTCAAGGGAGCATCTCTACGAGCAACTCGCCGGCTTTTGCGCGAGCTACTGGTCCGAGGTGAAGGACAACGTGGGTCCGTCCGTCGATCCAGAGACGGCACCTGCCGAGCAGGTGGTTTCAGCCTATTTTGCCAACCACTTCAACGAACACTACTCTGTCACCAGGGATACACTCACTGTCCGAGCTTCCGATTTGCTCGAGCGTCTTCGTAATCAAACCCCGTGCGAGGACAAGCCTCCTGAGAAGCCTCTGGCAATAACCGGTGAAGTGGCAAACGACCCTATCACTGTTAGCGGCCCGAACCTTCGGGTCGATCTCGAGTGGATTGGGGAAGGTGAAGATGGCGACTACCAGGCCCAAGACCCAGGAGACACTCCTCTCCTCCGATTCGATGGCTTCATCAAAGACGCGTCCGGCGAGTGGGTAGAGTTAGAGAACTCCAGCTATTGCACTCAGCTGGACGCCCGGCTTCCGCGGGAGATGCGCCTTCATGCTGCAAACCTGATCCTAAATACTCTAGAGGATGCCCACGCATCTGGTGCCTCCTTAGAGCGCGTGTGCGAGAAACTATCGTGGCTCAATGTAGAGGCTGTGGAAACCTCAGCAGCAACGTAAGGCATCATTCCTTCGGCTCCGGCATCACTCAATGCCGAAGCCACTTCGCGTCCCTGTAGCTCAAACGGACAGAGCAACTGAGGATCCACTGAGAAGTCCTAATTGCCCAAGCCCCGGTCTAGCAGACGAAGGTGGAAGCAACCGGACAGCATCGACGGCGACCTGCTAGCGCCACGGATCCGACGAAGACAGTGATCCCGGTTCGAGCCCGGGCAGGGAAAGCCCCCTTTAGGAGATCGACATGTCCATTCTAGGAGACCACTACGATGCTCTCGGGATCCGGGAGGAGTTTGCCATAATTGACCAGAACCTCGCCGAACCAGAAGGCAGAGACTCCGAGGATGATACAATTCGGCCTGAAGCAGATTTGCTCCAGATTCACGAGGACATATGAGCTACAGCCCACCGTCACTTCCAGTTATCTGGATGCCCTCCTACACAGGCCGGCCGATCGACCTCGTCAATCCAATCGCCCAGGAAGTTGACTTTGCGGAGATAGCTCACGCGCTTTCCCTTGAAAATCGGTTCGGGGGGAACACCCAAAAGCCGATCTCGGTCGCTCTCCATACGCTCATCGGCTGCGCTCTAGCACCAGACAACCTTGTTGCACTGTTCGCCCTACATGATGCCGCCGAGGCACGCCTTGGGGATCGTTTGCAGCCCGAGAAATCGGCGACTTATCAGGTTGCTTGCGAAATGTTCGGCACTGATGCCGCGGACATGATCGAGAGGGTTCGCAAGGAGCTGGAATCCCGACACGATCGCGCTATCCACCAAGCCGCGGGGCTCGAGATTCCAACGCCCGAGCAGAAGGCCGCACTCAGGCGCATCGACTTGATGGTTCTCGCCATAGAGAAGCGTGACTTCCATGTTCCTCAGCAGCTGCCGTGGATGATCGACGCCATCCCCGATATCCAGCCGTCCTGTCCACCCTTTACCTGGATGCCGCCCGAAGAGGCGGAAGCCGAACTCCTTGCCCTGTTCAAGAGACATCTTCCTGCCCTCAATGGGAAGATGATGCTGGCCGCCTAGACGACCAATCCGTTTCATAACCAGACCCTTTATCCTGCTTATTGCGACGCCTACCAGGCCCGGACGCGCGCCCGCACGTCCGGGTCTTTTCATGTCTATCCTGACCAGACTTTTGATCCTTGATGGATCAAACCCCCTCAAAACACGCGGCTCCGGCGCATGCCGACCGGCCCGCCTGTTCAACCCGTCCGGCGCCTCGTCGACCGGAGGAGACCACATGGACAACTTCAAACTGCGGAATGGGCACCGCTATAAAGCCCTCGTTCTGGCCGTCGAAAGGCTGACGGAGCGCAATTGCGCGTCGCTCTACAAGGAACGCGCTCAGCTGATCCCAGATATTGCCAAGAACGCCTGGATCACTCTCGATGAGGCCAGCCGAGCGCACGACGGGTTCGAGTTGTTCCTCGCTGCCGGCGTCGCCAAGAAAAAGCGCGAACTCGCTCTTGAGATGAGCCTCGCCCGAGACCTCTTTGGCACGGTCCAGCTCAATTCATCCTACTCGACGGTTTGGCCTGCCCTCATGGAGGCCGTAGACAAGCCAGACTTCGTCAAGGTCATCTCCTCCACGCGTGCCCACATCGAAATGCCTGCCGAAGTCGTCCATTTCGATGTTTCAAATGGCACCGCCGTCCTGCCTCAAGCAACCCTCGCCGTAGCACTCACCATTCCCGTTGTGGAGGCAAAGCCCAATCAGGAAAAGCTTCGGAACCTCATTGAGATCGAAGTACCCCGGCTCGCCAGCGAGATCCGGGCTCGATTCGACACTCTTCCCTCGATCGCCCGCGAGATCGGCGCCTGTGATTCAGTCCAGGACCTCATCTCAATCTTCCCGGCCGCAGCAGATCTCCTTCGCCCCGCGGCGCGCGAGACCGACGCCAGCGCAATCGACACGCTCCACGCTCTCTCCTGATGACCTGAGGCTTTCTCAATGACCACCACCAAAATCAAAGCTACGCTCGGCGACAAGCTCCTCCGCAATGCTCCCAAGTTCTTCACAAACCAGACGTCGAGTATCATCGACGAGATGGTTCAGAACTCCCGCCGTGCCGGAGCAACCGAGATTTCCTTCACTCTGGTCGATGACACGCTCATCATCGCCGACAACGGGAAGGGCTTGCCGGCCGAAAAGGCAGGGGTCCTCCTGACCCTTGGCGGCAGCGCCAATGACGAAACGACCGAAGGCAAAGAGGATCCCGCCGGCATAGGCGTGTTTTCGCTTAGCAATCACGACGTCACGTTTGAGTCCCACGACTGGTCGATGACTGTCCCTAAGGAGGCTTTCGCGGAGAATGCAGAGGCCACTCTTACTACCGGACACCCCCGCGTCCAGGGACTTACCGTCAAGATCCATGGCATTAAGGCCGTCTCTGATTGGGCGCGGCTCCTCACGGGCCAGATCGTCCGCGAGGCCACACGTTTCAGCGGCCTGCGAACCCACATGAAGGGTTTCTCCCTGGAAAACGGCACCTTCGAACCTGAGAGCTTCCTCCGCACTGAAAGTGGAGGCTTCAGCTCAATCACCAGAACGGTTTGTGGTGTCACGATCAAGATCATCCGCGGGTATGGCTCCCATCAGGAGGCCCGCGTCAATTTCTTCGGCAAAGTGGTCACACACGGCTGGAGGATCAACTTCTCGCCGAATATCCCGACGCCTGAGAAGTTCGTCATGGTGGAGACAGTAGAGGGTCGGGCAAAGCACCGTGAGGTTGGCGTCGCCTGCACCATCCTGATCGATGTTCATGACACCAGCGTCCTCAAGCTCCAACTTCCTGAGCGGAACGCCCTCATCGCTGACGAGGGCCTCGCTCGCATTATTGAGGAGACCGACAAGCTCTATGTCGAGATGATGGGTAATCCCGACCTGCCGAACGGCATTGGACTGCATCACCCAATCAGAGAGCTCCCGGGCGGAGATAAGATCCCTGCTCCAACGCTCCCGATCCGGCGTCTTGGCTCTTCGGAATGGCAGAGCAGTTCGAGCTTCTCTGCATACAGCCAGGGCGACTATCTCGTCTTCGCTGAGAACAAGAAGGTTCCGGCGGCCGAAGCGATTGGCGTCTACGATAATACCTATCTGTGGTCGATCCTTGAGCCCTCGGAGGCGTCACGCGGACTTCGGAAGGAAGACCTTTTCTTCCGCGAACAGGACCTGCGCGCGGCATTTGGCGACAAGGCAAGCTTCGCCACCGATCTCGAAATCATCGTCAAAGCCAATGATGAGGAGACTACGATCCCAGTAGGCGAGCCCGGTGATATCGGGCTGGAGGAACTTGCACTCGCGATCGACGAGGTTGAGGCTGCTTACGACGAGTTATCCGACATTCTCGCCGATGATCTCGTCGCCCGTTTCACGGTCACCCACCCGGACGGATCCACCTCACATCGGAGTTTCCCAGTCTCTGCGGTGTACTACTCCAAGGAATGCAATAGCTGGGAGCCCGAGCTGATTATCCGGAAGGGCTGCGACCACGACGTTGTCTGGCGTATGCTGCAGGGCATCGACTACCAAAGCGATGACACGGATTCCGACAGCTACGACACTCAGGAAGCGAACGCGAAACAGACTTATGAAACTCTCGTCTCGCGGGTGTGTAGAACAACGGATCAGCTGTTTCAGAAGCATCTGAAGCAGGACATCCTCGACAAGTCTTACCTGCTGCCATCGCCCGAGGACGATGAAACGCATGAGACGACCCTCGTCATTTCGATAAAGCGGAACAGGCTGACCGGAACCGAAGTCACGGTCCAGGCAGCCTGACGGCTTAAGCCACTCGATACCCGAAGCAGTCTCCGGGCTCCCATGGGAACCCGGATGACTATGCACGGCCCTCCCTCCCATACGCCCGAGAATTCCATGCCAAAGTTTCACGTCGAACTCATTGAATACGCCGCCTATACGCGCTACAGCGTTACGGTTTCCGGGGCCAAGAACGTCAACGATGCATGTCGCAAGGCCCGTGAGAAGATCGAAGGCGACAATCCGCCGATCGGGAAGCAGGAGCACTGGGACGGCAATCGACCATTCGTCTTCTCCATCAACGGGGACACCGCGAAAGTTCCCTTCGCGCACGGCGAACTTGCCGTAACCCATCACAGGGTCGAAGCACTGGTGAAGGCAGCCCGAAAGGTCATTCGCCGGCGGTCCAAGGACAATCTCACTGAGGCGATTACCGAGCTCTCCAAAGCCCTGAAAGAACTAGACTGATGACACCGTCAATTTCAAATGCGCTGATGACCGCGGCCTTCCTGGCAACCCTCTACAGTTCGCGCGAGGGTGAGGACAAGGCCATTTCGAATGCCTTCAAGGTCATCAACGTCCTAGCCCGAAAGGCTCTCACGGAAGCCGGGATCGAACCGCATGACCCGGTCCGAATGCCGACCTTCATCCGATGGAACGGGAAAGCCGGCGGCTATGACATCGGACGCGTGCATGCCGATCCTCAGGATCGCACCAAGGACCGCGAAGAGGTGCTCGGCTCCGGACTACCCTACATGGAGGCCCTTACCCGCCTCATGGCCATCGAAGGTGACGCCGTTCAGAGGTCGGACATTGCCCCGGTCGCTGACCGCGCCCTCGACATTATCCACGACCATGTCATGGGCCGCGGTGACTGGGACGACCCAATGATTATCCGGCTCCTCTGCGAGTTCATCGACGGCAAAGAGATGCAGCAGTCCCTCGCCGCATGGCTTGAGGCGGACAAGGCGGCGGAAGAAGCGGAAGACGCGGCCGACGGCATGCCGGCAGATCGAATTCTGGCGACCTTCATTCCCCAAATAGTAGTCTTCGATCAGCCCGTTGAAATCGAGGGGCGCCGCCGGATCGACGTCTGTCAAGCGACACCGAGATTTACGAGATAAGGCGACATCCAGTTTTACGACGGCTCAAGCGTGAGCCCGCTGGAGAGCCTCCTCCAGATCCCGCAGGCGATAGCTGCGCCCCTTGATGTTGAGAACATGCGCTCGGTGCAGCAGGCGGTCGAGGATGGCCGTGGCCAGCACCTCGTCGCCGGCCAGCAGCTCGGTCCACTCCCGGATGCTCTTGTTC
>NZ_VOSK01000262.1 GCF_009296175.1 Microvirga tunisiensis
ACCTGCCCGGCGGGTCAGCATCTGACGAAGGGCAAGGTGCGCTCAGACCGCCGGGACAATATCGATCATGACCGCAACCTGACCGCCTGTTCAGCCTGTGCCCTCAAGCCCCAATGCTCGCCGGACACGCACAAGCGGGTGAAGCGCTGGCAGCACGAGGATGTGCTCGACCGCATGCAGGCCCGGCTGGAGCGGATGCCCGAGGCCATGAGCATCCGACGGCAGACGGTGGAGCATCCGTTTGGAACCATCAAGGCCTGGATGGGCAGTACTCACTTCCTGATGAAGACCCTGAAGAAGGTCAAAACCGAGATGAGCCTGCACGTGCTGGCCTACAACCTGAAGCGGATGATCAGCATTCTGGGTGTCGGCCCCCTGCTGAAGGCTCTCGAAGCCTGACGCCACACGCCCGCCCATGCGCACCATCGCGGCACCCGCACAACAGCGCCCGTCATCCGCACACCGACAACCGCGTTTTCACACATGGGGTAATTCCGGGGACCGCGCCATAACCTGGCTCTGGGAATCAGCTCTCTACCATCGACAAGGCCCACGCCAGGGCCCTGACCGTGAGGAGGGTAGCCATGGAGCACTATGTCGGACTGGACGTCTCGCTGAAGCTGACGGCGATCTGCATTGTTGATCAAACGGGGAAGATCGTGCGCGAAGGCATGGTTCCCTCCGACCCGGAGGCGATCGCGGGCTTCGTTCAATCCCATGCGCCGCATGTGGCCCGGGTTGGACTGGAGACCGGAGCGACGGCGACGTGGCTCTGGAACGAGCTGAACGCGCTGGGATTGCCGGTCATCTGCATCGATGCCCGGCATGCGAAGGCAGCTTTGAAGATGCAGATCAACAAGAACGACCGCAACGATGCGGCTGGACTTGCCCGCATCATGCAATGTGGATGGTACAAGCAGGTGCACGTCAAAGACAACGGCAGTCACGCCATCAAGGCCCTCCTCTCCAGCCGCGCTCTGCTGGTCAAGCTCAAGCGCGATCTGGAGAACCAGATCCGCGGGCTCCTGAAGAACCTCGAGCGGGTGATCGGCCGGGCCAAGATGAACGTGTTTGCCAGGCGAGCAGCAGAACTGCTCGAGGACAGGCCGGAACTCGCTGCCGCGACCCTGCCGCTCCTCAGAGCTCGCGAGGCTGTCGAGCAGGAGATCGCGGATCTTGATGGCAAGGTGCTGCGGCTGGCCCGCAGGAGTGCTCAGGTGCAGCGGTTCATGACAGTCCCGGGAGTCGGTGCCATTACGGCACTGTGTTTCTTGGCAACGATCGATCATCCTACCCGCTTCAAGCGGTCGAGGAGCGTCGGAGCCTATGCGGGCCTCACAGCACGAGGCTACGCCTCCGGCGAGACTGACTGGACCGGCCGGATCTCAAAATGCGGCGACACGATGCTGCGCAGCTACCTCTACGAGGCCGCCAATGTGCTGCTCACCCGGGTCGCCAAGTGGTCGGCGCTGAAGGCCAGGGGCCTCAGGCTGGCCAAGCGCAGCGGACTGCGCAAAGCCAAGGTTGCCGTCGCACGCAAGCTTGCCGTTATTCTGCACCGGATGTGGATGGATGGCACGGACTTCCGCTGGTCCTCACAGGAGGCCGACCAACAAGCAGCATGAAAGTTTAACTGGATTCCCGCCAACCCGCGGGAAGCAAGGTCCCTGCCGGGACGTTGGCGTTGGTGAGATCGCCCCAGGCTTTGCGAGGCCCCTTAGGGCAGAGCGCGCTTCACACATTGATCCGCCAGCGTCATCTGACGCCATCATGCGGAAGGCATGTTCTTACCGCGGAGAGAACCCTGGACCCGGCAAGGATGCTTACAGAGAGCTTGACCCCAAACCCGGAATTAGAGAACAACCAGGGTCAAACTGAGTAGTAGCGGATGTAGGTGCGAAGGTCCGCTCACCCCGCAAGTGGGGAAGTACCGCGAAGGTCAGCCAAGTGCCATTTCCGGACCTTAAGCAACGGATGACTCAGACAAGAAGCTAGCCTGTCACTTCATTGCGGCGACATCCTTAAGCTTCCACGTCCGGTCGAGGTTGGGCTCCGCAGGTCCATTAAGCCTGAATATGAGGACCCACCCCTCAGGCCGCGCCAATCTACCCTACCAAAAGGAACTGAGCTTGACTGCGCACGTTTTCAGCGCATCATTGGTCCCTGCCTTGACGCTCAGGTCCCGATAGGTGGGCGTCAGCTCAGGGGCTTGCCATGGCGCTCACTCCGCACCCGGATTTCTCGTCCCAGGTCCCACCCAGAACTGATGATGTCATCGACGACGCAGCGCTGGAACGCGTCATGCGCGAGGTTCCGAGCGGTGCCCTGACTCTTTCGCTTTTAACCGTCGGACTGCTGCTGGTCGCCTGGTTCCTGATGTATGCCTTCGTGTTCCTGCCCCGCGGCATGGTGGGGTAGGTCATGCGGGCCGATACGGAACAGGAAATTCTCAAGACGGAACTGTGGTGGACCGCCCTGGTCACCGCGGTCGTCACGGCGATCATGCTGGCGATCATCTACGCCGGCATCGTCCATCACATCAATCCACCCAGCAACATCGAACCCATCGACCCGAAGACTCTCCACCTCACGGGTGAATTTACCGAGGGCAATCTCGGGACGAGAGTCGAGGCGAGCGACCAAGTCACCAGCCGTATCGTCGCGACACAGTTCGCGTTCCAGCCGCAATGCATTGTCGTTTCTGCGAACCGCGCCGTTACCCTGCGCTTTGCAACGCCCGACGTCATTCACGGCATCTTGGTCACGGGCACCAATGTCAACACGATGATCATCCCGGGCTATGTGAGCCAGGTGCATACAGTCTTCACCAAAACCGGCGATCTCCTGATGCCGTGTCACGAATTCTGCGGTCTCGGGCACAGCCAGATGTGGGCAACGGTGCGGGTCGTTCCCGAAAGCGAGTTCAACCCGGACGCCGAGGGGAGAGCGAATTGTGACGCACGCTAGACGCCTCACACTCGCCCATCTTTGGGTAGCCTTCGCGGCTTTTGCCATAGCTTCTGTCCTCGGGGTCTGGCAGATGTGGGCGCGCAGTCCACTGCCGGCGCCGTTTCTCACGGCGAATGCCTACTTCACATCGGTCACGGCCCATGGCGTGTCCATCGCCTATGTCCTGACCACCTTCATGGTGATGGGTTTCGGCTACTATGTCGCCGAGACGGCCCTTGGACGCCCTTTGCCCCTGCCGCGCCTCGCCTGGCTCGGCTTCGCACTCGGGATCATCGGCTCTCTGTCTTCTTACCGCCACATCAACGACCAACGCGCTTCTTTCGAGAAATGCCATTAGCTGTCCTTACAACCCAAGCCTCCGGACGATTTGCGAGCCTCCATAACATCACAGACGCGCAGAACGGCGTAGAACCGGCGACACCACCTGCGGACAGCGGCACCCACGAGGGTTGCATTCTCAGTCGCTGCCCTGCCGCATTTCGAGGGTCACGATCCTCGCCAGCAACGTTGCCGGATACAGTTGGCCGATGATGGTTTCGAGGACGCAGAGGGTGCGTGCGATCGGATGCACCGGAATGATGTCGCCGTACCCCGTCGACGTCAGGGTCACGAAACTCAGATAGAGGACCGAGTTGGTCAGGGCCGCGTTGTCCTCGAATGTGATGCCCTTGATGGCATCCGGGATCGACAGCCCGACAAAGATGTACAGCGTCCCGAACAGCACGGCGATGAGCAGGTACAGCAGGATGGCGCCGACGATGCGGTGATAGGTGACGCGGCCAGGCCTGAACACGGCTTCGGCGACGACCGCCCCGAGAGTGACCGCGATGGCCAGCCAGGCCGAAGCCAAGACATAGAGGTTGTACGGCCATGGCGGATAGTAGAGACGCAGCACGAAGACCACGATATTGGCCATGAGGCAGACAAACATCACGGCGAGTGCCGCGGGATGGTCCGAGATGACGAAAATGCTGCCGATGATGACCAACAGGGCGGCAATCGCGAAGCCCTGAAACACGAAAATCCCCGTGGCCTGAGGCGGTCCGAAGACGAACATCGCGAGCATGAGCACCACGGTCAGCAGCGTGAGCAGCCGGTCCGTATACACGCGCCGCAGTCGACGGATCTCCCTGATGGGACCTACGATCCTGTGCATGTCGATGGCATGATGGTGCTCAATGACGGCCTCCTTTTGCCGCCCCAGGCACCGATTATTGTGGGCGGCCCGCCAGCGTGAGCGTGGATCGGGTCCCTGCCGGCCGTCGGCCCGCCGGACGGTGGTCCGAGCCATGTCATCCAGTCCGGCACCATTCGGCGCCGTCCGGGGGCAGACCGGACAGTATGGGAGGAAGAGCCCAGCGCTGCGTGCTCGATCCACAGCCGCGTTCTGCGTGAGGCGGGGCAGTCCATCCACGGCCGTGGCAGCGCTCCCATCAGTGCCCGCCGAGCACGAGGGTCTGGATCGGATACATCAGCGCCTGGATCCGCAGGATCATGGCATGCACGAGCCCGACGGCGTCCACCGCGTGCAGAACCAGGCCCTTGGTGGCGCCGACCTGGCCTGACGCGATCAGGTCGTGGTTGCTGGTATAGGCGTTGGCGAAGCAGGAGCTGCCCGGCGTGACGCCGTCGAGCCCGCCCTCATAGAGCGGCTCGAGAAAGACCAGGATGGTGCCCGGCCGCACCACCTGCTGCGCGTCGATCAGTTGCTCGCCGGCGCGGACCTGGCCGGCGGCGATGAAGTCCTGCACCTGCGTCACCACCATCGGGATCACCGTCCAGGGCTTCGAGGCGCAGGTGGCTTCGGCCACCATGCCGATCTTGATGACTTGGGCCCCGGTCTGTCCGAAGCCCGCCATGATGGCCTTGCGCCCGGCGCCCTCCGGGATCAGCACGCCGGCCGGGCGCATGAACGGGTTGACGACGTCGCCCACCCGCAGCGTGAACTGCTCGACCCGCCCGGCCACGCCGGCCCGGACGACGGTCTTCGCCAAGTCCACCTCAGCCTGGCTCAGCTCGGCTTCGGCGCTGGCCTTCTGCGCTGGCAGCAGGTTGGCGATCTGCGCCTCGGCAGAGCCCTTCGCGGCGCTGGCCGCGTCGATCCCGCCCTGGCGCCCCTCTATGGCGACCTTGAGCTTTTCGATGTCACGGACCGCGACAGCGCCCGGGTTGCGCCGGTAGATCTCCTGCTTGGTTTCCAACTCGTCCACGGCTTGCTGGTGGGCACTCCTGGCCTCCTGGATCTTGGCCTCGGCCACAAGGACTTCCGTCCGCGCGACCACCATGGCGGCGTCGGTCTCGGCGATCTTGCGGCGGGCGGTCTCCGCGGCCGCCTCCTGCTTCGAGCTGTCGAGCCGGAAGATCGGTGCCCCCTGCTTCACCTCACCGGTCACGCCGTCAATGTAGACCTCGGCGACCCGGCCGTTGGTTTCGGGCAGGATCGGCACGGTCCGGTAGAACAAGGTGGCGCTGGTCGTGGACGGGTGAAAGTAGAAGATCACCGTGATCAGCCCGATCGTGAGCATCAGGCAGGTAATGATCCCCCAGCGCAGCTCGAACCAGACGGAGAACAGCGTGATTTCCTTGCCGATGCGCTTGCCCTGGGCATAGCGGCGGTAGAGATAATCCGGGAGGATCGTCAGCAGCGAGCAGAAAAGAACCTCAAGCATGGATCAACTCCCCGTGCTTACTGGCGAGATCTGGGGTTTGGGACGGAGCGGCCCGCGGGTTGGAGCGATGGGCGTCGGCACGTCGACCGTGCCTTCGCCCGGCACCGCGGCGGCGGTTTCGTCGGGCTCTTTGTCGGCGCCCTGGCCCGGCGGGATGCCGGCGATCCGCTCGACCGATCCGGCAATCCGGCGAAGGGGATTCCCGAAGTCGGGAATGTCGATCAGGGCGAGGATCAGGCCGGCGACCCAGAAGATGTGCTGGTGGGTGAACAGGGCCAGCAGGCCCAGCACGGCGACGATCTCGAACTGGAGCTTGTGCGACCGGTGCGCCATGCGCTCGGGCAGCGTGTGCAGCCGCAGGAACAGCAGGCCGACCGCCAGCACGGCGATGACCAGAAACACGGCCATCACCACCATGAGGACGTCCGTCTCGCCCGGCGCGGTGATGAACGCCGGCAGGTGGTGAGGTGAGGCGGGATTGAGCGATGCACTCATGCGACTTTCCCAGCGGTGCAGGCCAGCATGGTCGCGTTCGGGGTGCGGTGCTTGATCGATCGGGCCAGGGCCGTGACAGTTTGGGACAAAGCCGGAAGAATCGGGATCTTGCCCCTGTCGCCTGTCCCGTGCTTACGGCCTGTCCCCGTGGTCCCGGCTGCGCATGGCCTGCCGCAGCACCTCGAAGATCACCGCCGTCGACCAGCCGAACAGCAGGGCCCCGTTCATGGCCGCCATCGGGCCGAGCAGACGCCAGCGCTCCACCGGCACGACGTCGCCGTAGCCGAGCGTCGTGTAGTTGACGAACGCGAAGTACCGGGGATCGGCGCCGGGAGGGGCGACATCCAGGATTCCATAGGCCAGCGACCACACCATGACCTCGGCCAGATGCGCGATCATCAGGACCCCGACGGTCGCGACCATGACGGCGGCGAGCCGGAGCTGGGGTCGCCGGCGCTCCCACTCCAGGGCGCGGCGGGCGGTGCCCACGACCGTGGCCATCACGGCGGCATGGATGGCGATGTTGCCGAGGCTGACGGCGCCGCCCAGGAGAAGCTGTCGCAGCATGGTCCCTCTAAGGCGCGGCGGCAGGGATCAGATAGAGCACGGCCGCGATGATGACGTAGGGTGCCAGCAACGAGCCATCCGAAAAACCTCTTCCTCGTGTCTAGCCGCATACGAATGGTTTACTCGACATCTCCCTGGGCTATTCCTCTCAGACGAATGCCATTCGCGAATGATCCCGGTCACGCGTTGGCTTTGGAGCGTCAGCATCCTTGGCAGACGCCGCGTTCGAGAAGACGATCGATTTCGCGATCCATCCGGTCCATCTCGCCATCAGCGACAGCGTCGATCGACGAGAAATCATTGCGAGGCTCTGCGAAGACCTCTCGTTCGAGTTCTCGCGAGGTTGGGATCCGGATCTCTCCGGAGGCCGTGATCCGGCTGCTTCTATCCTGTGCCCATGCCGGCGCTGTGGCGGCCAGGAAGCCAAGCACCAGTAGCAAACCCGCTTTCATCGCTTGAACTCCCTCAATGGCCTCAGCCGACCTGTCTCGGATGATCTCAGTGTTTGCGCCCAGCAAGGACGCGATGCAATCGAAAAGCCCAGGTCGGTGCCGATTGCACGATTGATTGCGCCAATTCGTGACAACTCAAGACGGAAAGCCGTCAGGGCCCGGCCCTGGCCGGCCGCTGGCGCAAAACTGTCAAAGGTTTGTCCCATCCGGTCAAGCACAGGGGGACCATGAATCCTAGGATCGACCGGAGTGACCTCCTCGCCGCCCGTTGCGGTGAGTGCGTATTCCATTGCTCGCAGGCCTACGCGTACAACAATGCGACACAAGCAATGGATCTAAATGGCCGACCGCCTCACAGGCGATGCGAGACGCCACTGTGCGGTGCGAGGCAAAAGAACTCTCTGATAGACTGGAGAAGTGCCATGACACGATCATCCATCATCGTTGCATCAGTACTCACCCTCATCGCGCTCCCGCCCCTGTTCTCCACCATGATCACGCCAGCATCCGCGCAGGAGCAGGAATGGAGCAACAGCGACATGAGCGGTGGAAACCTGCGGGATCTCCTGAGGGATTGGGTGGGCGACAATCCGGACCGACGCGACATGCTTATGGATCTCCTCCAGGAGCGCCGGGGCCGTCGCGCCGAGGTGATGGATCGGATGCATGACCGCATGGACCGGCGCGACCGGTTGCGCGAGCGGCTCTCAAACAGAGGGGACGATGACGAGGACGGGAGTTGGCGTGATCGCGGCGATCTGCGCGATCGATTGCGGGAGCGGATCTCAAGCCAGGGGGATGACGAGGAGGACGGGAGCCGGCGAGGCCGGCTGCGGGAGCGCCTTGCGGAGAGACGCGACGGCGGCGATTGCTATATCCTCACCAGAAGCCTCAGAAACGAGGACAGAACTCTCCTCGTTTTCGTTCGCCGACGCGTTTGCCGTGATTAGCCCTGCTGCATCATTCAAAATGGAGGTGTGACATGAAGAAGGCTCTTCTGATCGCGGCGGGTCTGACGCTGATCGCCGTGCCTGCCTTGGGCCAGAGCTCGAATGACACTGAAGACCGAGGTCGATCCTATGATCGGCGGGACCGGGATGATCTCGAAGAGCTCTTGCGCGGCATCGGCGATGATGGAACGGGAAGCCGTCTCCGTCGCGGCGCCGGGTTCCTGCTGCGCAGCGGTGATGCAACCGTGGCCGTTCGATGTGACCCGCAAGAGAACATGAGGGCATGCGTCGACGCGACCACCACGTTGCTGGAACGGGCGCGTTCCGCGCTGCCGCCGGGAGGCGCTCCCGCAACCCCGCCGCCACCTCGGTAGGTCTCGGTTGGAAGGACCGTCCGAGCGTTTGCGTCCCCACAATGACAACCTGGGGTTCCGACACGGCCCCGTGCCAGACCCTTTGGTTCACTGCATGGAGTGTTGGCGGCGTCAGGGCCCGGCGAGACCCGGCGCGCCCTGTCATTGCTCCGGCCCAAAGCGATAGACACTTCTGGGCCGTCGCAGTGCGTTTCGCCACCGTTGTGCATTGGCGCCTCGGGCGTACCAGCGGGTACTCTGATAGGGCTCATCGCTTTGCGATGATGCAGAATGTGA
>NZ_VOSK01000263.1 GCF_009296175.1 Microvirga tunisiensis
TTTGGAATCTTGTGGCGGCGCTCTTCATTAACCTTGTAGGGCATGCGGCTCTCGGTTTCAGAAGACCGCCTCTATACCTTACCCCTGACTTGGCACGACACCCCGGTCCGATTTACGCACCAACGTCGTCGCCGCCTCCACGCCCGGACTCTGTCTATGCAAAAGGCCGAAGCTGCGGTCAGCTGCAAGGTCATCAACATCATGACCAGCCTTGGCATGCCAGTATCCCAGCGCCTCGTCTGAACCCCAGGGCTAAGGGGTGCATGCGGCCCACCTCTCAATTATGCACCAACGTCATCGCGAGTTGCCTCATTGGGAATCTGATCGCGGGCACCTATGCCTGCCCTCCATCGTGAGCCAATTCGCTAAAGCCCTTGTTTTCAAGGCATTTTCGGAGGTTCTCGGG
Source organism: Microvirga tunisiensis (assembly GCF_009296175.1). Lineage (GTDB taxonomy): Bacteria > Pseudomonadota > Alphaproteobacteria > Rhizobiales > Beijerinckiaceae > Microvirga > Microvirga tunisiensis. Next base: position 407 of record NZ_VOSK01000263.1, read on the forward strand.
AAGCCCTTCCCTCCCCTGCTGGTTAACAAAACGGCTTGAAAGACGTCTTCAAACGATCAGTTGGGTACGACATCCGTCTTTGTACAAAACATCCATCAGAGATAGCAAACGCTCTAACCTGCGCTCTCTCCCCTTCCCTCTTCTACTGACCCTATTGCCTACATGGCGCACAACTGCGCGTTAGCTGTCCCAGTTGGGAGTGGATTGCCGGGACAGCTACGAGGACACCTTCGGCAGCCTCAGGAGAGAAGGTTCATTGAGATTGGCTTCCGACGAACTCTTCGTATAGGCTTTGCATCCTCCCGATCAGAAACTGTCCGAATTGAGGAACTGCCTTCTCGTCGATGACGAGAGAAAACCTCTTGTCGGCCTGGCTATATTTGGCCAAACGGATTCCATCTGCTGAAACCCATTGTTCTGCCTGAGCTGAAACTGGGCGTTCAGTCAGAAGAGCCTTCAAGGCGATCTCAAATCTCTTGTCGCTGATCGCATTTTGGGCTTCCGGAGAATGAAGAACCTCCCGAAGTCCGGCTACCTTTTGTGCCGTCAGCTTTTCACTGAACTCCTGCCAACGCCGTTGGCCTATCGAAGGCGCATATCCAATTGCGTCAATGATATCCGTCGGGATATTCTTGATAGAGTTGATTAGCCTAGAAAGATAGGTTTTGTCGACGCACAGCGCCTGCTGAATAATTTCTCGGGAGAATCCTGCGTCTTCAAGTCGAAGGGCAAAGCGAGCCTTCTCAATGAACGTTAGGTTCGTGCGTTCATTGTTCTCCTGCCCCTGAGCAACCACTAGCTGCTCGTCGGTCAAAGGCCTAATTACGGCGCGAACTTTGATGCCCAGTTCAGTGACGGCCCGGAGGCGTCGGTGACCGTAGGCGACCTGATAACGTCCCTGCTCTCTCGGATGTGGGCGCACAAGGATCGGAACCTGTTGCCCATTGCATTTTATCGCCTCAACGAGCTTTGCATGATCCTCCTCGGTATAAATCATTCTGTCGCGGACGAAGGACACGTCAACGTCAGCAGGTTCGAGCTCGACGATTGTCAATCCCTCCGCGAGGCGCCTTTCCATCTCCTCGGCTTTTTGGGCCTTTTCGGTAATGGCCCCCAGCGACTCAGTGATTGCACCGAGTGCGCTAGCCATTCGTGGCGGCTTACGCTCTTTCCCGGTGAAAGGTCTCTCAGGTGCCATCGCGGCCGGAGGTTCGCCCCCAGCCTGCGGGATCGGAACCGCGAGATCTCCGAACAGGTTCTTACGCGACATCACACCCTCCCCCATGCCTTGCGGATCAGATCTTCGATCTCACTGTTCACTGCCGTCAGCGACTCGAGAGCCCTGTCGTATGTACCTTTGGTAAACTGCGAGCGTTCGATTTCATAAAGGGTCTGCTTCGTAAGTCCCGCGTCGGAAATGGCAGTGCTCTTGAGCATTGGATTGTTGAGCACCCGCGTTCCGAACATTGATCGCATGAACCCGACCATCTGATTTTGGGGGCCATCACCGGGTTCAAAGCGCGTTACCAGATAGCCCATCCAATCATAGTTGGTTGAACCGCCGGCTTCGGATACGACTCCAAGGAGATCGGCAGTCATCCGAAGGAACTGCGACATGGACATGACGTCCATCATCTGAGGATGAACAGTGATGAGAACGGAAGTGGCGGCACAGAGAGCTGAAAGTGTGAGAAATCCTAGCTGAGGCGGACAGTCAAAGATCACGACGTCGTATTCATCGGCCACAGGCGCCAATGCCTGGCCAATGCGGGAGAAGAAGAGGGATCCCGCCTGAGTTTTATCAGCAAGGACTTTCGGCGTGTCATGTTCGAATTCCGTCACCTCAAGTTGACCCGGAATGATGTGAAGTCCAGGCAAGTATGAGGCGCGGATGACCTCGGTAATGTCCACTCGTTGGTCATCGTAGCGGATCGCACCGTAAATAGTCTCGTTTTCACCAACGTCGAATTCGGGCTGGTGCCCCAGCATCGCCGACATGCTCGCCTGACCATCGAGATCAACGGCAAGGACCCTGTACCCCCTGAGCGCGAGGTACTGGGCCAAGTGGGTAGCTGTAGTGGTCTTCGCGCTTCCACCTTTGAAGTTCATTACGGAAATGATCTGGAGCTTCTCACCATCCTTGCGGCGCGGGATGTAGGTTCGGGCGCCCTTTGTGCCCTCGTCGAGGAATCCACGAAGTGCATTCATCTCCTCTACTGAAAATGTCCGCCGGCCATTTGGTGCTGGCTCCGGAAGCGGAGCTTTGCCAGTAGTAGCGAGTTGCCGGATGTATCCTTCATGGATACCGATAAACTTGGCGGCTTCAGCTGACGTGAAACGGCGCAGACGCTTTTGTGCAGTAGGAGGGAAGATCCGTTCCTGGTGAGCCTTTAGTTTTGCGGAGATCTCCTGTGCATCCCGTTCGATCAGCAGGCGCAGGTCATTTGCCTCGCCGGGGGACTGTGCGTGCTGGGTTTGCATTGCTGGGGCCTTTCCGAAGACGTCAACGCTGATCGGGCCCAAGCCCGGAAATTAGCGCTGATGCCGATACAGCCGTAAACTTGTTAATCGCGAGTTAATGGATCGAGCGATTTGGCTCGGAGGGCCCAATGAACTTCGATTTCTCGTCGCGTGTGTTCAGATAGTAAGCGGCCGATGCAGTGACCGTTCAATTGATGAAAGTTGAACATGTTCAACTCGCGATTATGTGATAATGCATCTAAACGAACCGCATGATCTATCTGAATCGTACGATCTCACCTCGCCTGATTAACCTCGGGATATGAATTGCGCTCAACGAGCAACTTTAATCGCCAAAGGGTGGTTGAACTTGTTCAACTCAGAAGTTGATCTGCCACTGTACGCGGCACCCTGATGCAAGTTGAACATGTTCAACTCGGGAGCGGCTCAGTTGCAGGGATCTGTCTCTCAGATCGCTCCAGGAGCGGGGCTGGCTTCGGAGTTCATCTTGACCCCAGTTGAACGTGCTCAACTCGGGATTGGAGACTGCAGGAGCAGCATGATCTTAGTAATCTCACGCCGCCATGGACCTAGAGCAGGCAGAGCCGTGCCTAAATGTCTATCCGGACCGCCCTACTCTGGGCGTGCTCCTGTTCATCATAATAGCCGGAAGCCTGTTGGACCGACCTGTGCGCTGATTGGCGCATAGCATCCACAAGCGGGATCCCATCGCGTCCCGCCTGGGTCATAAAACCCGATCGCAGTCCGTGGGCGCTGAAATCCGCCGGGTCCAGCCCCGCCATCCGGCAGCGCTTCTTGAGAATGAGGTTGACCGACTGCGGGGTCAGTGCGTTGGCTCCGATGGAGCCGTCCTTGCGAACCTCCCTGAAGATCGGCCCGGAGGTGATGTTGGCGGCCTGCATCCATTCGTGAAGGGCAATAGCCGCACGGCCCGCAGCAAACACGAAGGCCCCCTGCCCTGCCGTGGTGGTTTTCGTCCGGCCGAGGGCAATGCGAACACAGGGCGCCGTTGGCGATGCGGGGTCCGCTGGCCGCAGCTTGATGGGATCGGCCGCACTGATCTGCGAATGCTTTAGGGTTGCCACTTCGCTGCGCCGCCGCCCGCCGGCGGCGAACGCAATCAGGAGGATGGCCCGATCGCGGAGGTCAATGGCTTTGGAGCCGCTGCAGGTGGCCAGCAGACGTTCGAGGATATCACGGGTGACTGGTTTGCGGCTCTTGCGCTGGGGCTCCCGAGCGGAGGCTTTCATAGCCAGACGGAGAGCCTTCCGGATGCCCGGATGGTCGAACGGTGGTTCAATGCCTTTCCACTGGTGCAGGGTCGACCAGTTGGACAGCCGCCGGGATATGGTCTTGGGCGCATGGGGCCCTCTGACCTTGAGGATCTTCCGATCCCAGAGGTCTTCGGTAACATCGTCGGGCATGCCGTGGGCCGGATCGATAGCCTTCTGATCCGGGTCCCACATGTGGTGGGCAATGAACTTCAGGACGAGTTCCGGATCTGCCGGCCACGGGAGTGGGCGCCCGGTCGCGGCCCGGCACCAGGCTTCAAGATAGGCGAGATCGGAGGCGAGGGCGCGGAGCGTGTTCGCCCCCATCCCTGTATCAGCGAGGTGCTTCAGGGTGGCGACATCGGCGTCGGTCAGAACTTCCGCATAGCGATCAGCTGCCGCCATCGGCAGCACGGCCGCCAGTGCATCGAGTTGCTTTGCGCGCCTGATCTGAGATGCCGAACTGGCCAACGCTGTTTGCCCCACGTCAAGATCGTTCTTCTGGCCGGACTATGGTCGAGCCCCTCTGATTTGTGAACTGTGACTGAGCAGCCGGGCGAGGGCCCATCCAGCGTGGCGTCGCACTCCTGCTACATTCCCGTGGTCTGTGCCGCGCCGGCAGAGAGGGAAGGAACGCCGCGTGAGCTGGATTGCCGATGTCGCGCCCAAGATCAAAACCCTGTTCAAGCGGGATGCGCCTGACAACCTCTGGATCAAGTGCCCGGATTCCGGGCAAGTGGTGTTCCATAAGGACGTTGAGGCTAACCAGTGGGTGATCCCAGGCTCCGGTCATCACATGCGCCTGTAGGCGCTCCAGCGCCTGACGCTGACCTTCGACGAGGGTCAGTGGACGGACGTGCCAGTCCCAGACGGAGAATCCGACCCGCTGAAGTTCCGGGACACCAAGCGCTACTCCGATCGCCTGAAAGAGGCCCGGACGAAAACCGGGTTGCCGGACGCGATCAAAGTCGGCACAGGATCGGTCGAAGGCCTGCCAATGACCGTGGCTGCCCATGACCCTGACTTCATCGGCGGCTCGCTCGGAGTGGCCGCCGGGGAGGCGTTCATCCGGGGTGCTGAAGCGGCGATCGAGCGAACCACGCCCTATGTGGCGTTCACCGCCTCGGGTGGAGCCCGGATGCAGGAGGGCATCCTGTCCCTCATGCAGATGGCACGAACCACGGTTCTGATCCAGCGGCTGCGCGAGAGAAAGCTCCCGTATATCGTCGTTCTCACCAATCCGACCACGGGCGGGGTGACGGCGTCTTATGCGATGCTGGGTGATGTCCATATGGCCGAGCCCGGGGCCCTGATCGGGTTTGCCGGACCACGGGTGATCGAGCAGACGATCCGCGAGCACTTACCCGACGGGTTCCAGCGGGCCGAGTTCCTGAAGGAACACGGCATGGTCGACATGGTGGTCCACCGCCATGACCTGCGCCCAACCTTGGCGCGCCTGTGCAGCCTACTCATGCGTCTGCCTGCTAAGGAGACCGGGACGACGTCTGATGCGGCGGCGGATGATGGGTCTAATCATCTTGAAGCTGACCGTGCGGCACCTTCCGATGAACAGAGTGATCTTTTGTAGGGGAGGGGCCATTCTCTCGCGAAGCCATCAGTACCGTCACCGTTTGGTTGAAGGACGAAGGCGTAGCGGCCACTATGGTTAATGAGAGGAAAACAGTCTGGAGGGGGAATGGCGCGAAACCCGGTTCGCGATGAGCGACAAGGGGACCTGTTCGGGGCACCTCCGCCACCTACCAAACCGGCCCGCCGGACGTCCCCGCCGAGGGCAGTGCGTGAGGAGACCCGGGCAGGCGAGCCGGTGTCCTTAGGAGCTCTTGGCGCGAAGGCAACCAGACCCGAGATCGACGATCTCCTCGACGGCATGCCGGATCAGGAACTGGCCTATCTGGCAGTCGAGGCCACGCGGCTCGTGAAGCGCAGGCTTGTGCGCGGGCAGGGGAGGGGACCCCGGCATAAAGCAGGCGGCAGAGGGGTATCGCCCCTCGATGACGCCCTTCGCCGGATCGGGGGTGAGCTGATGGAGTTTGAGGACCCCAGCGAGACGTGGTGACCTGCCGTGCGCCTCAGGTATTCAGGGCGCTCCACGCCATTTCTGCCACCTGCAGCTCAATCCCAGGCTCGAGGCTGTCGCCGATCTGCCAGGCCGCCGACAGTCCGGCCCAGGCCAGAATCCAAAGGAGCAGGCAGCGTGTCTCCAAGCCAGCGGCTTCGCTGACGACCTTGACACGCCGGGCGAAAATCTCCGGCCGTCGGGCGATGGTCAGATGCGGCAGGCCGAGGTCCGGGTCGCAGAAGAGAATGGTGTACTCGAAGGTCCGTTCGCCGATCACCCGTTTTGGATCGATGGCACGCCAGCCCCGCTCTTCGAAATCCAGGATGTTCTCATGGTGCAGGTCAGCATGGAGGGGCACAATCTCCCGCTGGGCCACCAGCACTTCGGCCGCCTTAGTAGCCTGAACCAGGATGCCCCCATACGCCCGCGCCGTCGGCGCCAAGGCTTCGAACCAAGTGGTCAGCGGCACGAGGCCGGGGGGAGGGGCTCCCCGTGGGGCATGGAGCTGGCGGGCGACGTCGCAGATGATCCGCGTGGCCTCGTCGTCACGCCCCTCATTGGCAAGGGTGACAAGCGAACGGGATCCGGTCGCGCGCTCCAGCAGGATGGCACCGTCGTCATGAGCGAGCACCCGGGCGGCTCCGTTTCCGGCCCACCACTGCAGGAGGAGATGGCCGTGCTTCTCGTCCGCGTCCTCGGTGACCTTCAGCATCGCGGGCTGCCCATTGGACAGGACCGGCAGAAGCTGACTGGTGTGCGTGACGATAAGTTCTCCGGCGGGTGTCAGGCCCCATTGACGAAGGTAAGGCTCAAGCATGGGCAGGACCTATCACGCCGCAAGGGAAGGGGGACCACAACTCTCCGGGCTCTTCTAATTCTGAAATAGAGATCGCCTGAATTTGCTCGTCCGAGGAAGCGGCCATTCCCCTTATGGCGCCCGAACCTTCACCTCGCTGACCCGGTTGGCGGCTTTGGCAAAGCGCTGGTCAAAGCTGACAAAGGCCGTGCATCCCACCGCTTTCGCCAGATGAAGAGCATCCGCAAAATCGAGCCCTTGGGCCATCCAATCGAGCGCTTTTGCGGCCAAAGGCGCATCTTCCAGGGTGACATGAGGCAGTCCGGCAAAGGCGCTCAACGCCGCTCCGATCTGAGCCGGGGTATAGCCATAGGCACTGCGCAAAACCCATTCCGTCTCCAGGAGAACGGTCGTGCAGACGAAGACATCCTCTCGATCAATCAGGTCGCGTGCTTTCGGCGATTGTTCAGGGTGATCGCCCGTCAGATAGCGAACGATCAGATTGGTATCAATCGCGAGCATGGCGCCGCTTGGCCTCAGCAACGATGCTGGCTTCCATGTCCTCAAGGGTCTTGGGCGGGCCCTGATAAGGCAGGGATCCGTACACGTCGTCCGGCTGGGTCGGGGCAAACACAGGGGCTGCCTTCAGCAAAACGCCTTCTGGGGTCTCCTCCACGACCAGTCGGGTTCCCGGATCCCAGTGCCGGTGCTGCCGGATGGACTTGGGCAAAATCACTTGGCCCTTCGTGGATACAACCGTCATGAGGCGCTCTGCTTTTGTCATTGGATGCCCGCCATGCAAGGTAAGACGTTGGTAAGATAACCATGCTGCGGCGGCGGATCAAGGCCGTCCTGGCTTTCTTCCAGAGATCTAGGACAACTCGACACTGAGTCTCGCATTGCCGCGGCCGAGAGGGGAGGGGCTTCAATGAGCCAGATTGTTGCCCGCGAGCAAGCGGCGATCGAAGCCTGGCACAGGGATCCAGCTCCGCTCCGACGCCCGCGTGCGCTCGCGCCAAGCCGACAGCCCGAGCGAGCCCATCAGGGCAGTGATGCTCACATGGGGAGCAGGGCCGCGCATCCTGGTGCTCCGGGTGGATGGCCGATCCGACTGGTGGGGTATGACATCCAGCACGAGGCCCAGGAGAGGGGAGGGCGCCCTGGCAGTCGTATATGGGGACCCCACAATCGCCGTCCACCGGAGGCTGCCCCTGTCATCGCTTCCAATCGCTCCAGTTTTGGCCTTTTGCCTAGGGGGTGGACCAAGCCTGCTCCCGAGGCGGTTCAGGTGCTGCCCAGGGGTCGCCACAACGATGACGGTTTCAGCCTGGGATAGTCCGACGGGGGTGCGAAAACCGATTGGATGAAGCCAAGTATCACGCCGGAAGGGACGAAAAGGAGCCCAAAGCGCCTCGACAGGGCCAAAAACCACTTGGTAGCGATAAGCGGTCATTATCGATACCAAAAGCCAAGTGGCAACGGGCTCATACCACAGCGAAGCAAATGCCGGTTTGGGTTCCCTTGCTGGCGCAAAGCGTGGCTGGTACAAGAGCTTAGGACAAGGGGGGATGGTTGTGCATCGGGGTCATCGGGGCAGTTTGGGGGACGGTGGGCCTTAGGCTGACCGGATGACGAGGTCGGCAAGGGGCGGAATTCTCGGCTGATCCCCATTCAGGCCGAGCCGGTCGCCAAGATAGTCGAAGAACGACAG
>NZ_VOSK01000264.1 GCF_009296175.1 Microvirga tunisiensis
ATAGACGAAGCTCAAGGCCTTACCGCGCCGATACCGCGAGACCTGAACGGTCTGTCCGAACAGCGGATGCCAGGGATACGCAATGGTCGCAGATCGAAAACCGTATGCTCTATGTCGCTTGTTGGCCAGCGCCCATCAATGTCCGTTCGCGATCATGTCCCGGGCAGGCGTGCAGACGAGGCCTTGGGCCTCCGCTACGGGAAGGCAGGTGATCCTGCCGTCGCATACGTTCAGGCCGTCCAGCAGATGCAGATCCTGCGACAGCGCCGTGCGCCAGCCTTTGTTCGCAAGGGCCAGCACGAACGGCAGGGTCGCATTGTTGAGGGCGAAGGTTGAGGTCCTGGGGACCGCGCCGGGCATGTTGGCGACGCAATAGCGTACGACTCCGTCCACTACATAGGTCGGGTCGGAGTGAGTTGTGGCATGGGAAGTTTCGAAGCACCCGCCTTGGTCGATTGCGATATCGACGACGACGGCTCCCTTCTTCATGGTGCCAATCATCTCGCGGCTGACCAGCTTGGGTGCGGCAGCGCCGGGGATGAGCACCGCGCCGATCAGCAGATCGGCTTCTCTGACGAGCTCCGCGATGTCTGCCCTGGTGGAATAGACCGTCGAGATTGCGCTGCCGAACTGGTTCGCCAAGCGCTTCAGGGCATCGGGCGATCGGTCGACAACCGTAACCCGTGCGCCCATGCCGACGGCAATCGCGGTAGCATGGGTGCCTGACACTCCCCCACCCAGAATGACGATGGACGCTGCCGGAACGCCCGGCACACCGCCGAGCAGGATGCCGCGTCCGCCCTGCGCCTTTTCCAGAGCATGGGCTCCGACCTGTGGCGCAAGTCTGCCGGCGACCTCGGACATGGGGGTCAGAAGAGGCAGGGTGCCGGAAGGGGAGGTCACGGTCTCATAGGCGATGCAAACCGCCTTGGCTTCCATGAGATCGCGGGTCTGCTCCGGATCGGGGGCAAGATGCAAGTAGGTGAACAGGATCTGTCCCGGCCGCAGGCGCTTGCGCTCCTGGGCCTGAGGCTCCTTCACCTTCACCACCATTTCGGCTTCCGCGAAGATCCGCCCGGGACCGTCGACGATCTCCGCCCCGGCAGCCATGTAATCCTCATCCATAAGCCCAGCCCCCAGGCCCGCCCCGGACTGAACCATGACGCGGTGCCCATGATGACCCAGCTCCTGCACGGACGACGGGGTAAGCCCCACGCGGGCCTCGTTATTCTTGATTTCAGATGGTACGCCGACAAGCATGGGGCTGCATCCTCAGTGGGGTTGGGCTTGTGCCCTCTTTTTCCGGCCTTCGTGAGGCCGTTGCCGAGCTCCGCGGTGGGCTGGTTTTTGCGCCCACCCACCGCAGAGGTAAATATTAGAGCGTCGCGGTTACGCTTTCCACAGCATCCTTCGCCGCGGCTACGATGATATCAGCCTCTTCCCTGGTCAGGCAGAGTGGCGGGGCAAAGCCGAGGATGTCGCCTTGCGGCATGGCGCGCCCGATGACGCCGCGTTCCAGCAATGCGGCAGTGATGCGCGGCCCGACCTTTTCGGAGGGATCGAAGAATACGCGGTCGTTGCGGTCCCGCACGAACTCGACCGCAGCCATCAGGCCCTCACCACGCACCTCGCCGACGAAGCGGTTCGAGCCCACGGCTTCCTGAAGCGCGTTGTTGAAGTAGGCTCCGACCTGGCGGGCATTGTTGACGATGTCGAGTTCGTCGACGACATCGAGGTTCGCCACGCCGGCTGCGGCGCAGAGCGGATGGGACGAGTAGGTCCAGCCATGCCCGATGGCGCCGTAGGTGTCGGATCCCTGTTCCAGAACGCGCCAAACCTTCTCGGACACGATCACGCCGGAGAGCGGCGCATAAGCCGATGTCAGGCCCTTGGCGATGGTGATGAGATCCGGCCTTATGCCATAATGATCGGACCCGAACATGGTGCCGAGACGCCCGAAACCCGTGATCACCTCGTCGGCGATGAGCAGGATGTCGTACTTTTCCAGAACGGTCTGGATCTTCTCCCAATAGCCCTTCGGCGGGGGCACGATTCCGCCCGTGCCCAGTACCGGCTCGCCGATGAAGGCCGCGATGGTCTCCGGACCTTCGGCCTGGATCATCTCCTCCAGCTTGTCGGCGCAGTATTGCGAGAACTGCTCCTCGCTCATGCTGCGGTCGGGGCGGCGGAAAAAGTAGGGTGCTTCCGTGTGCAGGATCGGCGGGCGGGGTAGGTCGAACAGATTGTGAAAGGCGGCCAGGCCAGTCAGGCTGCCGCTCATCAGGCCCGAGCCGTGATAGCCGCGCCAGCGGGAGATGATCTTCTTCTTCTCGGGCCGCCCGAGCACATTGTTCATGTACCAGACGAGCTTGATGTTGGTCTCATTGGCATCCGAACCCGACAGGCCGAAGAACACGCGGCTCATCCCCGTCGGGGCGCGGTCTATGATCATCTTCGCGAGACGGATCGACGGTTCGGAGCCGTGGCCCACATAGGCATGATAGTAGGGCAGGGCGGCAGCCTGAGCGGCGATGGCGTCCGTGATCTTGGTTCGGCCGTAGCCGACATTCACGCAATAGAGGCCCGCAAATGCATTGAGGCTGCGATTGCCGTCACGGTCGACGATGTAAACGCCCTCGCCGCCGGTAATGATGCGGTTGGGCGTTTCTCCGCGCGCATGCTGGGCCATGTGGGTGGAGGGGTGAAAGAAGTGATCCCGGTCCCAGGCGTGGAGTTCGTTATCGAGATTGTTCGCTTCGTTCAGCATGTCTGACTCCGGATCATTGTACATCGATGCAAAGGTATTTCAGGTCCGTGAAGGCCTCTAAGCCATGGCGCGATCCCTCGCGTCCGAGGCCCGATTGCTTCATGCCGCCGAACGGGATCGGGGCGCCGGTGATCTTCACGCGGTTGATCGCCACCATTCCATATTCGAGGGACCGGCCGAGCCGCAGGGCGCGTGCGCCGTTTTCGGTCACCACATAGGCGACGAGGCCGTACTCGGTCGCATTCGCCCGCGCCACGACTTCATCCTCGCTGTCGAATGGCGTCACGGCGGCGATCGGCGCGAAGGTCTCCTCGCGCATGATCAGCGCGTCGTCTGGCACATCGACGAGCAGCGTCGGCGTCACGAAGAGCGGTCCCGGAGCGCCACCGTCTGCGGTCATTCGGCGGGCGCCATGCTTGAGGGCGTCCGCAACCTGCGCCTGTGCCTTGGCCACGGCGTTGGCATGCATGAGAGGGCCGATCTCCGTGGCGGTCTCCAGGCCCGGTCCGACCTTCAGGCCGGCGATACGCTGGTCGAAGGCGTCGCAGAACGCCGGGTAGATCCCGCGCTGGACATAGATGCGGTTGGCCGCGAGGCAGTCCTGGCCGGAGGTCGCGAACTTCGCCGCCATCGCGATCTCGACGGCTTTGTCCAAATCGGCATCGTCGAACACGATGAGCGGCGCATGCCCGCCCAGCTCCATCACGAGGCGCTTCATGGTGGACGCGCAGCGCATCGTGATCTTGCGCCCGATCTCCGTGGAGCCGGTGAAGCTGACGACACGGACGCGCTCGTCATCGCAGAAGCGATTGGCGATGGGTTCGGCATCGCCCGTCACGATGTTGAGAACGCCGCAGGGCAGGCCTGCGCGTTCGGCGAGCTCCGCCAGCGCGAGCGCCGAAAGTGGGGTGTAAGAGGATGGGTGGGCTACCACCGTGCAGCCTGCGGCCAGCGCGGCCGCCGCCTTGCGGGTCAGCATGGCCGACGGGAAGTTCCACGGCGTCAGCAGCGCCGCGACGCCGAGGGCCTCGCGGCGCACCAGCATCTCCGCACCGTGCAGATGACTCGTGACGCTCTCCACGTTCAGGCGCTTGGCTTCTTCCGAATACCATTCCACGAACGAGGCCGCATAGGCGATTTCGCCCCGCGACTCGGCAAGGGACTTTCCCTGTTCAAGGGTCATGATCAGGGCGAGATCTTCAAGCGCGTCCAGGATGAGCGCATGCCAGGCGCGCAGGCGTTCGGCCCGCTCCTGCGGCAGCAGGGCCTTCCAGTCTGGCAGGGCACGGGCGGCGGCATCGACGGCCTGGCTCGCGGCCTCGGCCCCGAGACGCGACACGCGGGCAACGGCCAGGCCGGTGGCCGGATCGTTGACCTTGAAGCGTGCATCGCCCGCCGCCGCCGTCCAGCGCCCGTCAATATAGGCCATTTCGCGCAGCAGGCGGGGATCGCGCAGCTGGCTCAGCGCCGGGTGAGTATCCCCTTTGACGGATACGGGAGCGGTGGTCTGCGTCATCGCGTTCATGCGTCGCCATCCTCAGAATGCAATAGAAGGAGACTATCCTTTCACAGGGGGAGAAGATCTCGGTTCTTCGGTGTGGGAGCAGAGAAAATCTCGGTTTTCACTGGGTGCACCCGATACTTCCTCGCTGAGATTCCTGCTCACCCAGGATGGAGCTCAGGAATTCCCGCGTGCGGGGCTGCTGCGGGTTGCTGAAGAAGCGCTCGGGTTCGCCCTGTTCGACGATGCGTCCCTTGTCGAAGAAGCAGACGCGATCCGACACCTCCCGGGCGAAGCGCATCTCGTGCGTGACCAGGAGCATTGTCAGGTCGTGTTCGCGCGCGAGATCACGGATGACGCCGAGCACTTCGCCGACCAGCTGCGGGTCTAGCGCGGAGGTCGGCTCATCGAACAGGAGAACGCGCGGACGCATGGCAAGCGCACGCGCGATGGCGACGCGCTGCTGCTGCCCGCCCGAAAGCTGACTCGGGAAGTGATCCTTCTTATCATAGAGGCCGACCATGCGCAGCAGTTCGGTGGCGCGGCTTTCCGCCTCCTCCCGCTTCATCTTCAAGACTGCGACCGGAGCCTCAACTACGTTGCGCAGCACGGTCATGTGCGGGAACAGGTTGAAGCTCTGAAACACCATGCCCACATTGCTGCGGATCGTGTGGAGGTGCTTTTCGCTCGCCTTGAAAGGGCCGCGGCCATCGGGCTCGTGGTAGCTTATGCCGTCGATCTCCAGGAGTCCTTCCTGGAATGGCTCCAGCGTCATCAGAATGCGCAGAACGGTAGACTTGCCGGAGCCCGACGGGCCGATGAGCGTCACCTTCTCGCCGCGCTGGACCTCGAAGTTGAAGTTGTCGAGCACGGTCAGTGCGCCGAAGCGCTTGATGACGTTCTGAAAGCGGATAATCGGGTTCATCGCAGAGGGATCCCACTTTTGGGCAGGGCTCTTTCAACCGCATAGATGAGAGCCGAGCAGATTAGGGTCATGGGAAGGAAGATCAGCCCGACCATGGAGAGCGGCACCAGATATTCGAAGGTCCGCTCGCCGATCATGTTGGCAAGGCCGAGCATGTCGAGCACGGTCACGACAGAGAGGACCGGGGTCTCCTTCAGCATCGAGACGAGATAGTTTCCAAGCGCGGGCACGATGCGGGGAATCATCTGCGGGATCACGACGTCCCGGTAGGTTTGCAGCCGCGTCATGTTGAGCGCCGTTGCGGCCTCCCATTGCCCGCGGGATACGGCGTTGACGCCGCCGCGATAGACCTCGGACGTGTAGGCCGAGTACTGCAGCCCAAGCGCCAGGGCTCCGGTCATGAAAGCGGGCAGGATGATCCCGAAATCCGGCAGGACGTAATAGAGAAAAAACAGCTGAACCAGCAGGGGTGTGTCGCGAACGAACTCGGTGAAGCAGGCCACCGTCCAGGAGATCGCCTTGATCCGGCTGCGCCGCAGCAGCGCCAGCACGAGGCCGAGAACGAGGGCGATGACGTATCCGACGGCAGCTGCCTGCAGGGTCACCAGCAGACCGTGTCCAAGGATCGGCAGGATGGAGAGCGCGAAGGTCAGCGGAGTCGATGTGTCCCAGGCATAACCGTACATCATGAGTGGGCGCTCCTGGGAAAAGCCGGACCGCGCCTCAGCTTCATCTCGATGAAGCGCACCGCGAACATCAGGCAGAGGGCGATGAGGAAGTAGCCGAGCAGGGTCAGGGTGTAGACCCTGGCGCTGTTCAGGGTGATGTTGCGCAGGGACTGGGCCTGGAAGGTCAGGTCGGCGATGGAGATCAGGGAGACGAGCGCCGTATCCTTGAGGTTCTGGATGGCCAGATTGCCGAAGGGCGGCATCATTTCGATGATGGCTTGGGGCATCGCGATGTGCCAGAGCGTGTAGGTCTTGCTGAAGTTGAGCGCGCGCGCTGCTTCGAGCTGCGCGGGAGGCACGGCGAGCAAGGCTCCGCGCACCACCTCCGCCCCGAAAGCCCCGGTCAGAAGCGCCAGCGTCATGATGCCGGTCGTGATCAGATTGAACGAGACGCCGACCAGCGGCAGGGCATAATAGAACCAGAACAGCTGCACGAGAAGCGGCGTGCCGCGAAACAGCACGATGTAGACAAAGGCAAGGCCCGACACGAAGCGGTTGCTCGACGTGCGCGCGATTCCTGCGGCGAAAGCCAGGATCACACCGAAGAAGATCGATGCGAGCGAGATCATCACCGTCACCTGTGCGCCCTTCAGCAAAGGCGCGAGATATTGCATCCACGTCATCGTCGGCTTCCCCTTACGGACATTCCGCCCGGCCGGAGCGCCTCGCTCCGGCCGGATGGTTCGAACGATGCAACGGGTTACTTTCCGGCACAGAGATCGGCGACGTTCTTGGCGGCAGCGGCCTTGATGCTCTCGGCGCTCAGACCGTAGGACATGAGGATCTTCTGGTAATCCTCGGTCTTGCGGAAATCGACCAGCTCCTTGTTGAACGCATCATGGAGTTCCTTGTCCTCCGGGCGGAAGGCGAACCCGCCGTAATTGCGCACCGGCTTGCCGTCGACGACGGGATCCGTGAAGGGCTTCACCTGTTCCACACCCTGGCTGCCTTCCACGAGCTTGGACACGGTGAGCTCGGTCGCGGCGTAGGCGTCCACACGGGACTGCACCGTCGAAGGCGCATCGGCATTGGCCTGGATGATGACGATCTGGCTGTCCTTCACGCCCACGGCGCGCAGGAAGTCGATGTTGTTGGCGCCCGATACGACAGCGACTTTGAGGGACGGATCCTTGGCGATGTCCGCGTAGGTGGTCAGCTTCTTCGGGTTGCCCTTCTTCACCAGCAGGCCCTCGCCATAGCTGGAATTCGGCTCCGTGAACGACACCTGCTTACAGCGCTCGGGCGAGATGTTCTGTTCAGCAGCCGCGAATGCGAAGCGGCGAGCCTTCAGGCCGGGAATGAGCGTGCCGAACGGCGTCACCGTCCAGTTCACTTCGTTGATGCCCATGCGCTTGAGCACGGCAATGGCGACGTCGGGGCCGATGCCGGCGGCCGAGCCGTCTTCCTTCATATAGCCATAGGGCACTTCGTTGGCCGTGGCGGCCTGGATGTAGCCGGCGCTCTTCACCTCGTCGAGCGTCAGAGCCTGCGCACTCCCAATACCGGCGGCGAGAGCGAGGGCGGCAATGCCGTAACGGATCACTGTTTTCATGTGGTCTTCTCCTCTGGTGTTATCAGAACCGCGTGCCGGTTGATCCAGCTTGCAGCGTTTTGCTGGCGGTATTTTGTGTCAGATCCTCTCCTCGACAGTTGCGACCACAGCGAGGCAGTCGCCCGTCTTGACAAGCCCAGGGAAATGCCGGGCAGCGAGAATGCCGTCGAGGGCGGCCCGATATACCGCAGGCGCCTGTCCGGTCCGACCGATGGGATGAATGCGCGCGATCACGTCTCCCGCCCGCACCGGATCGCCGAGATCGGTGCAAACCTCGACCAGGCCGTCATCCTCCGCAAAGCGGAAGCAATCGCCGGAGGGCATGTCGAGCCAGCAGGTCGGCCTCGTCTCCAGCGTGCCGGCAACGATGCCCGCGTGTTTGAGAACGTTCATCACGCCGCGCTTGGCGATGCCCACGGTCTTGGCCGACGACGTGCCGCCGCCCGACAGTTCCGTGGTCACGAACACCTTCCCCATCTCCTCGGCGGCGGTGTCGTACATGCCGACCGTGTCGATCTCGATCATCCGCATGGAATAGGGAGCCGAGAAGGCAGCCACCGCGTCGAAACAGCGCTTTTCCTGCTCCTTGTTCGGCAGTTCATGGGCGGCCGCATAGGGCAGGAAGTCGAGGGTGCGTCCGCCCGAGTGGAAGTCGAGCACGATGTCGGCGAGCGGCAGCAGCGTACGCTGGAAGTAATCGGCGATCTTCTCAGTCACGGTGCCATCCGGGCGTCCGGGAAAGCTGCGGTTGAGATTGCCCCGGTCGATCGGCGAAGTGCGAGTTCCTGCGCGAAAGGCCGGGTAGTTCATGGCAGGCACGATGATAACACGGCCTTGGACCGCCTCGGCCTTGAGCGTGCGCGCAAGGTCGAAGAGAGCCACCGGGCCTTCGTATTCATCGCCGTGATTGCCGCCAGTGACAAGGGCTGTCGGGCCATCCCCACCCTTGACGACGGTAATCGGAATCATCACCGAGCCCCAGGCCGAGTCGTCCCGGCTGTAGGGCAGGCGCAGGAAGCCGTGCTGCACCCCGTCCGCCTCAAAGTCGACGCTGGCGGCGATGGGAGAGGGGCGCTGAAGCGATGTCATGATATTCATGGTTTCACTAGAGCGCGTTGACATTCAGGCTTTCGACGGACTCGCAAATCTGATTCAAGCTCCTTTTGGGCGCGGAGGCTTGGGTGAGCGGAGTTCGTCTGATGTTGAAAGATCACCAGTGGGATCGGATGGAGCCGCATTTGCCGGGCAAACGCAT
>NZ_VOSK01000265.1 GCF_009296175.1 Microvirga tunisiensis
CCAGAAGCTCATTGGCCTTAGCGGGACCCGTTTGAATAAGTTGTCTGATGGTGGTCATGTTGTCCTCATGAGATCTGGAAAAGGTGATCACCGACGCAATACGAATGTGGTGATGATGGTGCTCGGCTCGGTGTCGCTTGCGAGCCACGAGCGCGTGTTTGAGAAACCACGGTTGAGCCGTAGGCCTTTCAGACGAATGTGATGTTGGTGGGTGTAACGCAGACGCTAGGAACACTATCGCGCAACTGCGAAAAACTTGCTGCAGCGCAGTATAGCAACAGCTTGAAGCCCGAACGGTTCCTCAAAAAAGGCTCCGCTTCTGGAGGCCGTGAAGGCACCCGCGCTGGCGATGGTGAAGCGGGATTGCCATATGTGAGCTGTCGCCGACTTGTGCTTCACAGGCGTCGGTGACTGAGCGAGCCGAGTGCTCCGACCTGTCGTGTGGAGCTAACAATGGCTGAGAACATACGCCTCCATCCTCCGTTTGTTGCTGAAACCCTGTCCTTTGGATCCAGGACGATGAAGCTCCTCCAGATTTCTCGGTGACGGTCGGCTTCTGGGAAACGGACACCATCTTCGAAGTCGGCTTCTGGCGCGTCTTCTCGGCCCGTGGTCCATCGACCTACTTCGATCAGCATGTTCGTGGCTGGATGCCGCTCCCTCGGGTTCCGAATGCCTGACGATCTCCGCTCCCCGATCAAGCACCATCTGGTGCTGCCCAAGCGTGACCCGGAGCCGCGGGCCGCGCGGTTCTACTCGCTCATGATCGAGCGGGATCTGTTCGGGACTGTGCGCCTGGGGCGCAACTGGCGCCGGATCGGCACCAACGGGCAGGAGCTGGTGGAGAGCTTCGGCAGTGAGGAAGAGGCCGGCCGCGCCTCGAGGCGCTGGCCGGAGCCAAGCGCCGGCGAGGATATCGAGATCTGTAAGGAGGACCTATGAGCGAGGCTCAAAGAGACTATACGCCGTTTGGCTTTCTCACTTACGCGGAGAGCTACGGGCGATCCGCTTTCATCGTCTCTAGCGCGATAGAGAATGGCGCTCGGATGATCTGGAACGTCCCGATCGGAACGCTCGCGCTCCATTGCGTCGAGCTCTGCCTGAAAGGCGTCCTCGTGAAAGAGGGAAAGACGCCGGAGGAGGTCCGGAGAACCTACGGCCACAACATCAAGGAATGGCGGGATCATTGAGGACTGGAACGGCTGGTGCCCTCAAGGAACACTTTTACACTCTATTCCCCTGCACCAGACGCTGCATTGATGGCTCATCAGAGAGACCTCTCAACGAACCTGATTGGGAATGGGAGCCCCTGCCACCAAATCTGCTCCAGGGGACTCAGGTGGCAAAGAGGCTGGGTGTAAAAGATCCAGGCTCAGCGTGCCGTGTTAGATGTTCCGACCGGGTAGATCCCACCTAACCTCGCATCAGAGACTGGAGAGAGGTAGTCAATGGCCGCAAGAAGCGTCACGAGAGCGACAAGGACAATACCATCGGCAATGACGAGGATCGAAAGCCCATCCATAGGATGCCCCTAATCTAAATCCATTTGTAGTCTAAGGCTTGAGGCAATTCTTGCCTCTTCGGCAGGTTACATCAACCCCCCCGAGGAGTTACCCCTTCGTCGTTGGTGCTGCCGTTGGGAAATCTGGATAAGCGGGATGTCTGCTAGGTCTTTGAGCTGTCATCTGGCCAAGGGGAGCGTGCGAGACGCATCAGGTCATCCGGATAATCAGAGCCTCTCTTGGGTGCCTGGACAGCCTGATGGAGTGGGGGCTGCTCTTGGTTCTCAGGCGTCGTCCGTATAACCCTGCGGATCATGTCTTTGATATGCCTGACAACCTGATCGGCCATGTGCGTCACGAGACACTCTCCAAGGACCACCCAGGCTCACCAGCAATCGTGACCGGAATGTGCTTCCCTTGAGATTCTTTGGGACAGTCAGCAAGGTTGTCTCGGAAGTGTCGGATACCCGACAGACAACATGAGCTTGGCTGTGTACGTAAGGCATACCGGCTCCCTCGCACGCGAGTGCCCCATGTACATGAGCTGGCCCTTAAAGCGCCCCTTGCAGCAACGGGCGCTTTCTTTTTGTCGTGGCAAGGACTGACCTCACAGAGCTTGACACCCGCGCCGCCGCTTGGCCTGTGCCAAGGCCTCCGCCTTGCCGGCCTCGGTCTCGTCGGCTTGGATCTCGACCATCTCCTGCCCCTTGGTGCCGATCCGGCGCCAGTTACGCCCCAGGCGCACGGTCCCGAACCGATCCCGTTCGATCATGAGCGAGTAGAACCGCGTTACCCGCCGCTCCGGATCGCGCTTGTGCAGCACCAGATGGTGCTTGATCGGGGAGCGGAGATCGTCAGGCACGATAAATGCGGGGCAGCGGCCGCCAGCCGACAATGTGCCAGTCGAAGTAGGTGTGGTGCCGTACCGCGCTCCGAAGACGCGCCAATGGCTCCTCAGGGTGATATCGTCAGTCTCCCAGACCCCGACGGTCATCGGATAGGTCGGCGGCGCCTCTGCATCCTCAATCCAGAGGATTACAGGCGTACCGTCCCGGGGTGCCAGCCTGACTGGATACCAGTCGTCCATGATGGCTCTTTCTCGGTTCAAGACTTTGGCTCCGTCCTGCCCTCATCCGCCTCGGCCTTGCCGATAGCTCCTCTTCGGGTTCCGCTTTCGCCAGGACCGGCGTATGCGGGTGCCGTGTCTCGATCCGCCAGTCACCGGGCCCACAGAGCCGCAGCCCCGTGCTGTCGACCCGCAGATGCACCGGTCCTGCTTGTGAAATGGATCTTGGCACCTCCAGGGTTGCTGCGCGGCGGCTCAGGGCGGGCGACGTGTTGCGGAAGGTCGCGGCCTAACTGGCCGCTGTCGCGAACAGGTCAGCTGGGTTGCCGTCTGCACCATTCATCGAGCTGTTCCGCGCTAGAGAGCTGAGCTGAACCACATGTCGGCTGTTTCATGGTGCGTCGAAACAGCTCCGGCGCCAATGCGGAATTCGCCTCAAGGCTTTTGTTTATGGGCTAAGATCGGCGGGAAAGGCTCTGCCTGTCGGAGCAGTATCTGGAGCTGCACGAGGCGGACAGTCCTATTGGAGCTGGCGGTCTCCGGTTGGGGTCCTGTCTTCGAGGTAATCTCGACACGCACCCCACAATGGAGCAACATCGGAGCGTATCGCTCATCGACCGCGAATAACGAGGAGGCCCGCGCCTGGGCAAGGTCCGCCGTATCCAAGCGTGAGAATCTCGGCACGCGTGACGGCAATTCCTGACCGTTAGGGGAAGCGATTGAGCAGAATGGAGGGTTCGATGACTGCCACTGGCTCGGAGCGCGAGGGCTTCGCCGACATGGCCCTCCTGGTGCGCGCCTTCCAAGTCTCCAAGATGCTCGCGGTGGCAGCCTCGCTCGAACTGGCTGACCGGGTCCAGGATGGCCCCAAGCCGGTCACCACACTGGCCGCGGATTGCGGCGCGGATGCCGCGATGCTCCTGCGGCTCTGCCGGGCGCTTGCCGCCTTCGGCGTCTTTGCAGTCGACGCCGAGGGAGCGGTGAGCCAGTCGGTCCGATCCGAATGGCTTCTCAAGGACGCCAAGCCAACTCTTCACTACGCGGCGCTCTACTGGACGACCCCCGGCAGTTGGACGGCCTGGGGCCATCTCGAACACGCGATTCGAACCGGCTCCTGCCCGTTCGAAGAGGTGTTCGGCCAACCCATGTTCCCGTACCTGAGCGGACACCCGGCGGAAGCTGTCGTCTTCGATCGGTTCATGCAGCATAGCCCTGACGCCCGTCAGGCTGCCGTCGTCGAGGCGTATGATTTCTCGGGTATCCGGCTCGTGGTCGATGTCGGAGGTGGAAACGGTGCGCTGCTAAAAGCCATCTTGGAGGCCAATCCCCAGGCCGAAGGCCTGCTCTTCGACCAGTCGGCTGTCGTCGCGGCCGCACCGCCACTGCTCACCGAGGCCGGGCTCGCCGACCGCTGCATTGTTCAGGCCGGGAACTTCTTTCAGGCCGTTCCAGCCGGGGGAGACTGTTATCTGCTATCGCAGATCCTGCATAACTGGAGCGACGAAGGCTGCCTCACGATCCTGCGCAACTGTCGGGCCGCCATGACGCCCGGAGGGCGGCTCCTCATCATTGAGCGCGTGCTGGAGGAACCGGGCACGACGAACCCGATGAACTTCCTCGCCGACATGCACATGATGGTGCTCTTCCCGGATGCACGGGAGCGATCTCTCCGGGAGTATTCCGGCCTTCTGCGCGAGACGGGCTTCAGCGAGCCGCGGGCGATCGCGACGCAATCGCCATTCGGCGTGGTCGAGGCGCTTGCCGCGTAGCGGATGATGGCCCGTCGGGCGCACCGTTGCTCACCCACGAACGATGTACTCTGCGCGAGGACAAGGGCGAGCGAGTCGACAAGCATTCCGGTCGCGGTCATCGCAGAATCGTCCCGCAATCCTCCGCTAAGGATTCTGCGGCTCTCTCTGCCTCTTGGCCTTGGCGGTAGCGCCGCGAAAGATAGGACGTTGGCCCCGATTTCGCTTGAGGTTTTGCTATTTGCCACTGGGGACCATCTGTCGGAATGTCGAACCGATGCCTCGTCATTTGATGCCGATCAACTTTAATGGGACTCGATCTGATCCGGTAAGCCTCTCAGCAATCACTTCCGCTCGCTCCGAAATCCGCATGCACACTCCCGCGAAAGGGCTTAGCGTAGAAATCCGGGAAGATTCTGCGATGACCCGTACTTACCGACCGGTGACCATGGCGAGGTCAATCTTGCATCGGGCAAACGAGTGTCCATGCGGCTGTGGCGGGACGAGCCGCCAACCCAAGACAAACCCAGCCGCAGGCACGAGTACGAGGTCGTCCGCTACGTCATCACCGGACGGGCTGAACTAGAGATCGAGGGGCAAACCGTGCGGCTGGAGCCGGGGGACTCCTGGGTCGCCCCGCAGGGGCCGAGCATACCTACCGCATTCTGGAGACGTTCACGGCAGTCGAAGCGACCGCTCCTCCTGCTCAGGTACATGGGCGCGAGAAGTCTTAGCGTCGCTGCGCCAACCGCCACGGTCAGCCGAACACGATTCCTTTCAAGCTTTTAAGAGCCCTATCGCACTGCTCGATGTGTTCGCTGGCCCGCCGCTGCATCTCAACGGTATTCTGGCAAGGTTCCTCGACCTCGTGCTTGCAAAATGGGCAGATCATCAGACTGGCCCTTCTCCGAGAGTGAATATGTCGGACCAACCAAGGGACGCGACCGGAGTTCCCCACATTTCAAGGGCTGTTGTCCATCGTTGGGCTTCCGCATCTTCTGAGCGGTGACAAGAACGACTCTGTATGCATTCGACCTGAGCTTTCTGCCAACGCACTGAATAGCAGACAGCAGTGCCAATCAGTTTGTCGTATGAGCGCCGAGGTACTTGCGAAGCGTGGCCTTGCCCGAAACCATCCGATGGTTCGCCCGCCACAGGATTGCGCTATGAAGTCACCCACGATGGGAGTGAGGTCTCCAAGCCTACGGATAGTCTCGGATCGGGTAAGGGCACTTCTCTATTCGGCTTCGAACCCGGACCCTGTCTCTTGCTCGGCTCAAACCTCCGAGTGGCTTGCGGTCTTTGCTCAGAGCGAGGGGGCCTAACCGACGTCAACTGTGACCCCTCTTTTCAGCTATTTGTCTCAATTATCCAGCCGGTTGCGCCTGTTCTGACAGAGGTCAAAATTTCAAAGCCAGTCTACAATCAAAACTGATGAACTGCTCAACTCTAACAGCAACAACCCTGCCTTATAAGTCATTTGCGAAGTGCAGCGCCATTAAGGGCGCAGTGACCGTACGTTATAGCATCCTTCTAGGAGATCGAAGCTCGTAAGAATAGCGTTCCTTATTTCTCCAGTGCCATACAAGTTTTTCCCGAGATCTGCTCAAAAATAACAATCTCGTTCTACTTGCCGTCCTCTTATGGGCCGCTCTCTAATAAGCGGCCTCGCTGGCATTTTTTCTGCCAAGGGTGAAGGAGGAGAAGCCCGATGACCCAAGAGACCTCGCGCCGTCAATTACTCACTGCCGCAGCTGGGATCGCCGGAGCTGCTGCGATAGGATCGCAGGTCCTGGGACAGGAAGGTTCAAAGCCCCTAAGCCCGACTCCTATCCCCGAACTCGCGCCGCAATGGAAAAAGCTTAATCTGGCCGAGATCCTCAAGCGGCCGGCAGCATTCGTCTCGGTCAGCCAGAACAATTCGCTCTACAGGCCGTGGGGAGCACAGGCCGCTGAGCGCCAGTGGGAGCGCGGATCCCTGCCGGCCACGATCAAGGTTGTCGAGGCAGCTCGGAAGGCTTCAAACTTCAAATCGTTCAGCTGGGTTGGCTACTCTGTTTTCCGAGAGAACTACCCGCAGTCCATTTTCGATAAAGTGCAGTACGAAACGTGGGTCGAGGGCCTTAAGTTCGATGACGCCAAAAAGAAAGCTGACAATGAACTCGTTGATGAACTGAAGGCATTGGTTCAGCCGGGAGACCTTCAATTCAATGAACTCGCCCTTCAGACCGCTTTTGTCGGAACCGAGCTTCCCTTGGAACTCTCCCGCAAGCGGATCGAGGCCATTGTCCTTACGGGCATCCATCTGGACTGGTGCATTGAGGGGAATGCCAGAGCCGCTCGGGACAATGGCTATCTTCCGATTGTCATCGGAGACGCGACGGCAACGCAGAAGCCGGAACAACAGGCAGCAGCCTACGATCGGATCAACAACTTCTTCGCGCCAGTTATCTCCTCTGACGAGTTTGTCAGGCTCTTGTCTCAGCCTGCTTGATCAAGCAGACATCGCGATCCACCAATCGAGCCGGCGCCCTGCGAGCCGGCTTTTTGCATGGGATAGCACTTACGAGCCCAGTTTTGGCTGTGCAGTCTTGAGGGGTTGGATGGCCCATTGGATCATCGGCCCACCAAGACTGTCGACCTGCTTGTTCAACGCATCCACCAGTTGCTGCACACGGGGAGCCATTGTGGCTTCTTTTGCCTGCAGTTCAGTCGAGACTTTCATCATCTTCGCCGCTTCATAGGCTGGGATCTTGGCCATCGGCTGCTGAGCCGCCATGCAGATCCCGCTGTACTCGACGTTGATCTCCTTAATCTTGGGATCAGCGCAAGATCTGTATCTGATTGTACGGCAACGAAGTACGTAGCAAGAACGTGTGCTTACAGGCTGATGGGTAGCCCCCTTGAAGCCATACTTGGCTCGGTTCAGGTCCAGAAAAGTCGGACAGGGTGAGCGCTTTCATGAGAAACGCATCACTCCTGATCCGTCGTCTGAGAGGCCTTGCCTGACCGGGAGCCATCGCATTATTCAGCATAGCGTCGCAGATCCCGGCCCCCGCGCTGGCATCGCCTGGGCACCATGCTCCAGTGCCCGGGTCTGGTGGCATCATCCTCGTGTGGCTCTTCATGGAGGGGGATCTCACGGCCTCGTCGGGACATCGCTTGACAGTCTACGTCTCAACGCAAGACAAAGGTCATTATTCTGCGTCAAGCGGAGAAGTTACCATGGATGTGGTGGTGACACCGGCCGCACTCAAACCAGCAGGGACCTGGACGTTGAACGATCGCCTGGGGCGGCCTCTCGGCACAATTACCGAAGTCTCTCCATCGCTGTTCGTCATCGCTGCAAACCGCAATTCCGGTCTGTCTGCAATGGGGGCTGCCAACTTCCCGTCTCTCAACGATGCAATGACAGCCATCGCACGCCACATGAAGGGCGAGTGTCAGCTTTCCAGTGGTGCCAGATAGCGCGATGCTGGGGCTTAGATTTCCTGCCCAACCCACCTGATGCCCCAGCCCTTACCCTGTCCAGCACCCGCATCACCTGGATTGCGGTTCATTCCGTGCCTCTGGCCATCCGGATAGGTCGCTCATACAGCGCAGTCGCGAGGCCATCACGCATTGTCGGGAAACACGCGCTTTGAATTCGGAGATGAGGGCTTTCGCGGAAGGCATCCTCCAACCATGAGGTAGTGCTCGCTTCTCTGTTGCCTGCTCGTCGAAAGATGAGGGGGGCCCTCAGGAGCGTCGAATACCTCTACCTTGTCGATAGATCCGCTTGGCGAGAGCGCTTGCGTCTTCTCGAGCCTTGACCGCGAGTTCCCGCCTGATGTCACTGAGGCAGCCAAGCGCCCGCTGACACTCGGAACAGCGGACAATCGAGTGATCATGAGGCTTCGGGGACACGACTGCCCGCGTCGATCCACAGCCAGGGCAAAGGTAGCCCAACTCAACGCCGCCCTTGATCAATGAAGCAGCCCTCTGTGTTCAAGCCGTTGCTGTCGAAACGAAGCCTATCGTCAGCAGTTATGATGTCAAAATGGCGGCCTATCTAAAAGGATGGAGGAAACCACGGCAGAACGAGAGCCAGATCCGCGCCAGGCAGAGCACAAGGAAGCGGTGCCTCTCTCCTGGTAGAGCCGGCACATCCCGTCTGACGCGCTGTTGCTGGGGTAGGTTAATGGCGGCGGCTGCGCTCTCCGCCATACTTTTGCCGTGCCAAACTAATACTACTGTGTCATAAACTCACGAGGCGAGCTATAGTCGGGAGATCCATCATGCGGAGGCGTGTGATGAACCTTCCTATCCCATCAGAGACGCGCGAGGCGCGGTTTGCCGCCTATGTTGATGCCCT
>NZ_VOSK01000266.1 GCF_009296175.1 Microvirga tunisiensis
TCGACATGTCGGAATACATGGAGAAGCACTCGGTCGCCCGCCTCATCGGCGCGCCTCCGGGCTATGTCGGCTACGAGGAGGGCGGCGCGCTCACCGAAGCGGTCCGCCGCAGGCCGTACCAGGTGGTTCTGTTCGACGAGATCGAGAAGGCGCATCCGGACGTGTTCAACGTCCTGCTGCAGGTGCTCGACGACGGGCGCCTCACGGACGGCCAAGGCCGCACCGTGGACTTCCGCAACACGCTGATCATCATGACGTCGAATCTCGGCGCCGAATATCTGGTGAACCAGCCCGAGGGCCAGGACACCGATGCGGTGCGGGAAGAAGTCATGGGCGTGGTGCGCTCGCATTTCCGGCCCGAGTTCCTCAACCGCGTGGACGAGATCATCCTGTTCCACCGGCTGAAGCGCAGCGAGATGGGCGCGATCGTCGACATCCAGATGCGCCGCCTGCAGAAGCTGCTGGAGGATCGCAAGATCGTGCTGCAGCTCGACGAGGAAGCGCGCAACTGGCTCGCCGACAAGGGCTACGACCCGGCTTACGGCGCACGTCCCTTGAAGCGCGTGATCCAGAAGCACGTGCAGGATCCGCTGGCGGAACTGATCCTCGCCGGCGAGATCCGGGACGGCGAGACCGTGCCCGTGCATGCGGGCCCCATGGGCCTGATGATCGGCGACGTCACGGTGAGCGGCACGGGGCGGGCGAGCCACGAAATCGCGGCATAAGGCTGGGCCTGGAAGGAGTGGGAAAACCTACCCTTGCATCACCCTACGTTCCTGACACGCTTTGTCCGTGTGGCCGGCCTGAGGCCCGGCCACCGGATCTTCCCCACGCTATGAAGAGATCAGCAGATGACGATACTGACACCATTCGTTTTAGCAAGCGTTGTGTCCGGCGGCACTACGCTGTTGTCTAACCCCATGCTGTTCAGCTTTCTAACGTCCATCCGGTATCCTGAAGCATGTCGTAAGCCGCTGACCAATGAGACGGACAGGCAAGAGATCAGGCTCGCGAGCGAACTGTCCGGGCAGCAGAGTGGATCTAATCCGCGCAATGCGCGCCGGCGGCGAAGCACGACGAGCGTACACGGTGTTAGTCGAAGACGGCGGGGCGCCGAGATCCGCCGCAGGATCGCACGGACCGCCGTAGGCCGCTCACACACGACGAGGGGCCGAGTTACCCGAGTTGGATAACTTAGGTCTGGCTTAACATGATTTGCCGAATGCTCCCATAGCGAGAACGGGGCTGGAGCGAGTTTGCTTTGTTCGAATGAGGCCCCTTAAACAATGTGGGGCTTCTTGCAGGCTGCTCTTGAGCTTCGTGGCAGCTTAGCGTGCTGTCGCCTGGCAGGACCTCATGCTCTCCTCGGAGGCAAGGGCTGCAGCGGATCGAAAGAATTTTGATTGTTCGGATACAAGGCAGAAGGCGAAATCCGGTTTCGGGTATCATGCTGAATGTTCTCGAGGGCACGCGTGAATTCTGAAATGGAATACTAAGGAGAACGTCCCGGATATCTGCATTGGCTGCTTGCTGGTCTTGCGGCTGGCTAGGAAGGTGAAGGCGGGTGCTCGGCTGCGTTGGCCTTCCCGCTTTGGCGAAGGATCCCGCTATTTTCTCACATCATCGGATAACTCCTCTTGCAAGCGTTGCAGCCAATTCTCATTTTTGCTGTGTCAGGCTGGACTCCCATAGTACGGCCTGGCCGATGCACTCTGAAGAGGCTCATGACGGCCCATCTCGCGCCACATCGCGGGGCCGGACAGTCCCTTCGGGCGAGATCCGTACGAGCCTCCTCAAGTCGTCGCTGAACCTGATCGGCAACTCACTTGAAGAGGTTTGTCATGTCTTGGCTGAATGACAATTCTCGCCCGGTGCCATATGGATTCGGGCCGGGCACATTTTCTCGGTCGCAAGTTGCGTTCGACGCCGGCCTGCGGGCGCACATGATCGGCGTCTACAACTACCTGATGCTCGGGCTTGCCCTCAGCGGTGCCGTCGCCTACGCGGTGGCGAACACCGCCTTTGGCGATCTTTTCTATTCCAGTCCGCGCGAGCTGACGCCGCTTGGTTGGATCACCCTGCTGGCTCCCTTGGGGCTGATCCTGATCGCATCGTTGGGCGTGCAGAGCCTGTCCTCCGTCGGCCTCCAGGGGATCTACTGGGGCATCACGGCTCTCCAGGGAGTCGGCCTTGCAGCTTTGGTCCAGGCCTATACGGGCGAGAGCGTCACACGCGTCTTCTTCATCACCGCAACGGCCTTCGGCGCCTTGAGCCTGTGGGGCTATACCACGCGGAGCCATTTGTCCGGCTGGGGCTCGTTCCTCATCATGGGACTGGTCGGGTTGATCCTTGCTTCGCTGGTCAACCTGTTCCTCGCGAGTTCGGCCCTGCAGTTCATGATCACGATCGTTGGCTTGGTCGTGTTTGCGGGCCTGACCGCATGGGACACGCAGCGGATCAAGGAGGAGTACGTCGCGGGGCTTGCCCATGGGGACGCCGCTCTCACGAGCAGGGTGTTCGGGGCGCTGAGCCTCTACCTCAACTTCCTCAACCT
This sequence comes from Microvirga tunisiensis, assembly GCF_009296175.1. Classification (GTDB taxonomy): domain Bacteria; phylum Pseudomonadota; class Alphaproteobacteria; order Rhizobiales; family Beijerinckiaceae; genus Microvirga; species Microvirga tunisiensis. The sequence goes on from NZ_VOSK01000266.1 coordinate 2,555, forward strand.
CTTCCAGCTTCTGCTGTCTCTTCTGGGGCAGCGGGAGGAGTAACGAAGCGAACGAGACGGAGGAACCGATGCCCCTGACTGGACGGTTCACCCTTCGCCGCACGATCGGTGGCAAAATCGTGCTGCAAGTGGAGGAGGAGGTGAAGCGGCTCTGGCCGTTCTCGCGCTGGCATCCCGCGAAGAGGCGCTGGCGCGACGCGACCATCATGGACCTGGCGCAGCCTGAGCTGCGTCCGCTGATGGATCTGCGCTACAAGCACGGCTTCGAATGGCTCCGGATCTATGGCGAGCCGCGTGGGATCTTGCAGGCAGGAGCCGGCGTTGTCGTCCGAGGATAGTCTCTCGAACGCGGCGGACTCCAGCCAGCCCGACGGGGTAGGCGCCTGCCTGACCACCCAGCGCCGGATGGCTGCTTAGTGCTCAAGCCTGCCCCCTATCGCGGTATGGGCGCATTCACGATTGCTGGCCGCCCACTTTGGCAGGGGCAATCATGAGGATGTTTCCGCAAGGCGCCTGGGGCGTGATGACGGCGCTGGCGACACCCCAAAGCAGCGGACCGTTCCGGCCCGGGATCACGACCGGGCCTCCCGAGTCGCCGGTACACACCCGGGCTCCGACCGTGCGTGCGATGATCAGCCCTGTCTCCGATATGGCCAGAGGCTTCAATGTGGCGGTCTTCAGCGTTCCGGCAGTCCGCCCAGAAAGGCCAACACCAGCCAACCGCAAGGTGGATGGAATGCGCTGCGGATTGCCGGCAAGCCTCAAGGGAGCTCGTCCCCTGACGGGCGCAGCCAGGCGCAGCACTGCGATATCTAAGCAGCGATCCGGTGGCTAGCCAACGGATGGCGATGTCGTTCGCGATTGAGTTTCATGGTGGCCTCGTGAATGGCGGCATCGAGGCTTTCCGGCCCTGAGAAAGTCTGGTGAGCAAGATGATGCCGCTTCAGATCGCGCCAGAGCTCTTCGATGTCGTTGAGCTCCGGCGTGTATCTCGGCAGCCATTCGACCGTGAGCCAGGAGGCCCGTTCAGCGAGGGCGGCGCGCGTCACCTTGCAGGTGTGGATCGGGCCGTTGTCGAGGACGAGCACGATCGGTTTCTGCGCACGGCCGGGCATCGGGCCATACTGCGTATCGATCTGGTCCAGAAGCGCGATGAAATCGGCACTGCGCTTGCTCCGGCTGGTGCGCACAATCAGTTCACGCGGTGCCCAGTCGAGCAGACCGAGCATCGCCACCTTGGCGGCTTGGCCGGGCGCTGGAATGCGCAGATCCGCACCTTTCTTGGCCCAGGCATGGGCCAGATCGGGATGGGTGAGCGCTTCGGACTCATCTCCGAACAAGAGCACGATGTCGCCCGCCTCGGCTTGCGCCTTCAGGAGCTTGCGGCGCAGGCCGGCGCGATCCACGGCTTGTGCGTCCTGGCGGCCCTTCAGGGTATGGCGCGGCCGGCGCCAGCGGAAAGCCCCCTTTTGCCGCAACACGACTGAGAGGCATGAGCGCGAGATGCGCACGCCGGAGCGCTTCTCGCTCTCGTCGGCCAGCCGCGGCAAGGTCCAGTTGGGGCGATCCGCCACTGGTCCCGACAAAACCGCCTCGGCCACCGCGAGCGCCTGCTCGGCCTTGACCGGAGCTGGCCCCAGGGCAACGGATCGCCGCAGGGCGTCGACCCCACCCTCCATGAAAGCGCTGCGCCAGAGCCGCACGGTATCCTCGCGCACGCCGAAGGCCTCGGCGATCCGCGGGCTCGTCCAGCCTGCTAGGGTCAGCAGGAGCGCCCGCGCCCGATCCGCCTCACCCCGATCCCGCGAGTGGCTGAGGGCCATGAGGTCCCGCCGCTGCGCGGCGCTTGCAACAACAGGGGATTTACCTGCCATGATCCGCATCCCGAACTAAACCACAAGATGGAATCACAGACAGCATCCGTTGGCCACCCCGCTGAAATCTGCTTAGGGAAATCTCGTTGAGCATGTCCGCCAGATCGCGGGAGGCGAGGCGGCCCGGCCCGAAAGCATAGCGAGAAACAGCGGCCACCCGGTACGGCGAGAGGACCGGTCGGCTTCCCTGATAAAATAATACGGCTGCTCCCACCGGATTGCCTCTGACGCAGTGCGCTGCCGTGAGAACGAGATCCGGGCCGATCAGTGCTCCTGAGCAATGACTGAACCGGAGGTCGGCATCGGGCTGAAGGACAGTGCCGACCGCGACCGTTGCGCGAGCGAGTTGGTCGTTGGCCTGGGCGAGAGCGCCGCCTTCGATGGCATGGGCCTGACTGATCTGAAACGTCAAAGCCATTGCCGTGAGGCACGTCGTAAAGCGAACACAGATCCGCCGTTTCTGGCCCGTCACAAGCATGGAAGCTGCCTCCTGTTTACAACCGTCATCAGGTCACTCAAGAACGAATTCTGGTGTTGGCTACTCGTAGAGTTAGTCGATGCTCGGGCTCTGGGGGAGGTAAGAAGCCGATGTGACGCTTCAAGATTTCCAAGAGGTCCTGGAAGCTGTGCTCCATCCAACCATTCCCTGCATTTCGGGACGCCTTTGCTCCCGAGAACAGCTTACTTCTCACTAAAGCCTGAGGGTCGCGCCAAGCCCATGTAACGCCGTCCGAGCCCATGTTCCCTCGGGAACCCAGCGCCGGCCTGCGATTTTTCAGACAGAGATCATCCCATCGAATTCGCAGAGGAGGATGACATGCTAAAACGTGTGCTTCCAAGCGCCTTGGCGACGGCAGCTCTGGGTGTTGCGGCCTCTGGCTACTCGGTTCCAGACTTTGCCCAGGATCTCCCGGCCCACTGCCTTCCACAGGAGACGGCTGTTGGTCCGCTCCACGACGGCTGCAACGGATTCGTCAGGTTTGGCATGACCGGTCCCATGATCATACCCGGGCAGGCTCTCGACGTTGAAGCCACGGGGAGCATCAGCCGCGGCATGACGAAGGATGCCGCGGAGCCTGGCAGCGGCAGCCCTCAATAAAGGCGCTCTCTTCGGGTCAGCGAGGTACAGGAGCCGTGGCATCACCAGGGCTCCTGTATCGCTACGCCTCGACGGCGACGAACAGATACTGATCTTCGCGCTTCACGCGCAGGAGGACCGGCCTCTTTTGCCCCTGCGCGTGTGTCCAGGCCTTCGCCACATCCGTCGGTGCGATTACAGGCTGATTGTTGGCCGAGACAATCACATCCCCTTGCCTGAGGCCTGCTTGGGCCGCCGGACTGTTCGGCTCGACCCGCTGGATCAGGACGCCTGACGTGCCGGGCTCCAATCCCAGTTGGCCCCGGGCCGCCTCAGGAATCGGGCTGAGCGCCAGACCAAGCCGCTTGCCGCCGTCAGCCCCGCTGAGAGCCGCGGGCTCGGTGGCTTGCTCGTCGCTGCGCTGGCCGATGACGACGGTCAGTTCCTCGGTTTTGCCGTCGCGAATTACGGTCGCCGGTGCCCGGGTGCCGGGTTTCATGGCAGCTACGGTACGGGAGAGGTCGCGTCCACTGGCGACCGGCTTTCGGTCGAACTGCGTGACCACATCGCCGGTCCTGAAACCAGCCTTCTCGGCCGGGCTGCCAGGCTCCACCGAAGCAACGAGCACGCCCTTGTCGTCTGCCCGGCCAAGCGCCTGGGCAATCGCTCGGGTCAACTCCTGCAGGCGCAGCCCAACATAACCCCGCTCAACCCGGCCGGTGCGGATCAGTTGATCCGCGACGGCTTGAGCCGTGCGAGCGGGGACAGCAAAGCCAATCCCGATGTTGACACCGGACGGCGAGAAGATGGCGGTGTTGACGCCGATAACCTCGCCACGGGCATTGAACAGCGGCCCGCCCGAGTTGCCCCGGTTGATGGAGGCATCGGTCTGGATGTAGTCGTCATACGGACCCGAACGGATGTCGCGGGAGCGGGCGGACACCACCCCGACCGTCACGGTGCCGCCGAGGCCAAACGGGCTGCCGATCGCGATCACCCACGAGCCTGGTTCGGCGGCATCCGAGTCGCCCCATGTGGCGATTGCCATGTTGGGCGGCGGGTCGACCTTCAGCACGGCAATGTCGGTTGCCGGATCCCGGCCGACAAGCTTGGCCGGGACGTTGTTCCGCTCCCCGAACACGACATGGATCTCGGCCGCATCCTCGACCACGTGATTGTTGGTGACGATGTACCCGTCGGGGCTGATGACAAAGCCTGATCCGAGCGCCTGCCGGGGCTGCTGCGGACGCGGCCCTGAGGGCTCGCCATAGTAGCGGCGGAAGAACTCGCGGAAGGGCAGGTCATCCGGCAGCGATTGCGCCTGCTCCTGTTCTTCGACCCGCTGCTGCGTCGTGATTGCGACAACAGCGGGCATCTTCTGCTTCACGATCTCTGTAAAATCGGTCGGAACCTGCTGCGCGGCGGCTGGCAGCGGGGCCAGTGTCAGAGCGGCCAGAACACCGGCCAACATGTGCCTTCGCCAATCCAAGTTCCATGCTGGATGAGACATGTGACCCTCCTGCTTGAAAAGCCCAAACGGCTTCAGACAGAGTAGAGCGCTTCCCCAATGCCGGAAACACGGAGAGGTTCCAGCTGGCGCGGTCTGCTGCTTCCTTGTTGTTTGAACCTTACGTCAACAAGGCCGAGGCAAGGATCTACGGCTCCCGCTTCGCGTTCTTAACCCGAGTCGAAGGATGATCCCTTTTCCTGGAGTGAGATGCTTGGTTGTAGGAGGGAGGTCGTGGCCGAATCCCCTTACGAATTGCTCGGTGTCGCACCCGATGCGTCGGCCGACGAGATCCAGAAAGCTTACCGCCGGCTGGCCAAGAAGTCCCACCCGGACCTGAACCCTGGCGATCCCCAGGCCTTGGATCGCTTCAAAGCGATCTCCTCTGCCTATGGTCTGCTGAGTGACCCTGAGAAACGGGCCCGTTTTGACAGCGGCGAGATCGATGCCTCCGGCGCAGAGCGGCCCCAACCGAGGTACTACCGCGATTTTGCGGCTGACAGCGCGGAGCAGCCTTACACCTCGGACGCGGGCTTCGCTGATTTCATGGATCAGGACATTTTGGCCGAGCTTCTGCGGCGGGGCACCGGGCCCGCGCTCCGATGCCGGGACGGGATCTGCGGTTCCGCCTCTCGATCGAGTTCCTCGAGGCGGTCAACGGCACCCGCAAGGCAGTGACCTTGCCGAACGGCCAATCTCTGGAAATCAACGTTCCGCCTGGCATTGATGACGGCCAGGTGTTGCGGCTGGTTGGCAGGGGTGAGCCTGGCGCGGGCGGAGCCCCACCCGGGAATGCGCTGATCGAGATCCATGTGCGTCCGCACCGCCTGTTCAGGCGCGAGGGCGACGATATCCGGCTTGATCTGCCGATCACGTTGAAAGAGGCCGTGCTAGGAGCTCGCATCCAGGTGCCCACGCCGACAGGGCCCGTGATGGTGAGCATTCCGAAAGGGAGCAACACAGGAAAAGTTCTGCGCCTGAAGGGGAAAGGGGCGCCTCGATCGGACGGCACACATGGGGACCTTTACGCTGCGCTGAGGATCATGCTGCCGGACCGACCGGATGCTGAGTTGGAGGCGTTCGCGGAAGGCTGGCAGGCAGGCTCCTCTTACAATCCGCGTCAAGGCATGGAGGCTTGAATGCTGACCATCGAGCAGCTGCAGGTCCGTCTCAACCTTGATGCCGGCACACTTCAGCTATGGATCGAAGAAGGATGGCTGTTGCCCCGGCGGGACCCGGACCTCGCCTTTTCCGAAGGCGATGTGGCACGGGCACAGCTTATTCTCGACCTGAGGCGCGAAATGGGCGTCAATGATGAGGGGATCGGCATCATCTTGAGCCTCGTCGACCAGATGCACGGGTTGCGCAGGGTTCTTCGTGAGCTGATGCAGGCCAGCCAAGAGGCCGGGCTGCCGCGTTCGTAAGCGGGGGGCGGAACAAGAGCTGCTCTTGGCCAGTTCGGGGGCGTCCTGGAGTTCGAGTTAACGGATTGCAAGGCGTTCCGTCGTGAACGGCTTCAACATGCGTCCACCCTCCAACCGATCCATTTTGTAACGCCGAATCTGGACGTGGTCAGGGCTGGAAAGAGTGTTCCACAAACGCCTGTCGGACTGCCGAAGACGTTTTTCTCACAT
>NZ_VOSK01000267.1 GCF_009296175.1 Microvirga tunisiensis
GAACAAGAGCATCCGGGAGTGGACCGAGCTGCTGGCCGGCGACGAGGTGCTGGCCACGGCCATCCTCGACCGCCTGCTGCACCGAGCGCATGTTCTCAACATCAAGGGGCGCAGCTATCGCCTGCGGGATCTGGAGGAGGCTCTCCAGCGGGCTCACGCTTGAGCCGTCGTAAAACTGGATGTCGCCTTATCTCGTAAATCTCGGTGTCGCTTGACAGCACCCAAGCGGCCATGTGGGCGTCTCAGTGTCTTCCAGGAAGTGGAGCCGCTAATCGGAATGTCTGAGATTTTGACGCAGGAGATTGCGGTTGGGGATCAGGTCCGCGTCCACTTCCATCCACCCGGTGCATGGAAGAGCTTTTCCGAGGGGGTGGTCAGACGGGTTGATGTGAATACCCCGGCAGGGCGCTTCTTCGTCGTGGAGGTCACGCACGAAGTCATTCTTGACCGTGAGCATCGGATCAGACCGGGTTTTCTCGATTACGTTCGATACGAGTGCCGGAATGACTTTCCAGGTCGCATTGAGATCCTGTCCTCGCCAAAGCCGGATGTTGAGGAGCCATCGCCTGAGCTAGAGATCGGCACGGCGACCGAGATCCCGCCCGAGCAGGAGCCTGAGCAGCAAATCGCCCCGGCTCCGACGAGCGAGCCGCAGATCGAACTTCGGCCTTCGGGCGAAGAAGCGGTTGAGCCCGAACCATTCCAGGTTAGGCTTGAGCGTCAGGAAGGTCGCAGACGTGGCGGGTTGCTATCGACGCTGTTCGGACGGCGAAGCTACTAAATTCATCCGTGGCGTGTTGATGCCAGATAATTGGGCGGGAGATCGACTGGAAGCTCTGGTTGCCTTGATTTTGCCGCACGAAACCGTAGCCTGAGCGGCGATGGCTTTGGACATTAAGGACCAGATGAGTACCCGCACCCTTGTCGTTGACGAGCGAGAGTTGAGTACAATCCGCGCTGCACTCCTCCTCCTGCAAGAGCAGCTTGACGCGCTCCCCGAAGACCTTGCTGAGATGCTGGGCGAGCACGGTCCTGCGATGACAGAAACTGAGATCGACAACCTCATTAGTCGCGTAGGCAAGTGTCAGGAGGAGCCCCTCCGTCTTGAGGTGCTGGCTGAGGTCGAGCGTTTCCAAAGCGGCTTTCGCCGCGAAGCAAAAGCGACATAGCAAGTCTCACCGATAAGACAGGCAGTACGCTCCACTCGTATGATACCCGCTCGGACATGCCCCAGTTTTCGGGAAAGCGTGCTGAGCACCCTCATAGCCGAGGCAGTAGTCACCCGACGTGTGATAGCCCGAGGGGCAAGAGCCAACTTTCGGCAGGGCTGGACGAGCCGCTTCTCCCCTAGAGTTTGGAATACAGGCGCTGCCGCTCGTGTGATAGCCAGACGGGCACGTGCCAACCTTGGGAAGAGCCTGTGCGATGGCGGACATTGGAAGCACCAGAGATATAGCCAGACATACCGCGATGTCCCGGAAACCCGCCATGCTATTCATATCACCGGCCTCGGCACTCAGAAGAAGTTCTCGCGACGATCACCATAAAATAGAGGTCGCTGCTCAAGGTTGAAGCGATGAAAGATATAACTCTTCGTCGAAGGTGACTTTATCGGCCAGGGTCCAGAATGCGACAGCAACAATCTCGCGGCGCGTCACTCGGCTTCCCATTCCGCGCTCTACGAGGAAGCTTTCAATCTGACCTTTGTAGATGGGTCGCGCGAATGCGGAGTTGTCTGTAAAATCAAGATCCTCGCCGAACGCCATCTTAAAGTGACAAAGATCGGTGTCATTCAGGAAGTCCAGCATAAGCACAGGGTCGGATAGAAGTTCACAGTCCCGGAGACGACGATCCCAGATGATATCGACGGCCTTCTCGGCATTAAGATCATAGGCGTACACAGCAGGGGATGAGACTTTCATGACTTCATTCAGATCGAATTTGTAGTTGGTGCGATAAAATTGTTTCTTCCGATTGAGGCGTGGCTCGACCAGTACTGGTGCGCGACGTGGCCAGACTGTCGGCTTCCGATGCTGGTAGCGGGATTGATCTTGTCCGTCGCTCCAGACCACGGGAGGACGCACTGCTTCGTAGATGTGACCGCAAAGGACTGTCTGATCAATTTGACATAAGGTGATTGGCCATCGCCTGCCGAGTGTGGCCTCGACTTCATCCTTTGTGAGGGCGTCAAGCGTCATGACGCCTTGAACTCGGCCATCCTGGGAGAGCCACGCGTATAGCCCTACCGACTTCCAGTACCCGCTCGCTCGGCGGCGATGGTCAAGCCAGTTACGAGCCTCGACACGCCAGCGCCAGAAGGCTGCCAACGAGGAGAGGGCGGCATCAATCTTAATCGCAAACAGGTGGCGGGGTCTCGTGGCCGAGATGCGTTGAGCGACCCTTCTGCCGTACCCTTTTGCGCATCGTTCGCACGAGATCGATGAGCATCGGTTCTCAGTGCAGCACTTCCTTGTCATGGAGTATTTATCCGCGCGGGCTGTTCCAGTTGGCTGGATGATCCACCAGCACGGCTTATCGCTCACACCAGCGACTGGAGCCTGCACTCGACCTACAATTCCCACACGAGTTGTATCATCTGACGAGCTTGGCAATTCCCACTAAGTTGTCCCACAGCCAGGGGAGAAATGGCATGCTCGTGGGGCTGGCTCGGACATCGACAACGGAACAGCAGGCTGGCTTGGAGCACCAGATCGAGAACTTGAAAAAGCTGGGTTGCGAAAAACTCTTTATCGAGGAGGTCTCCTCGGTCGGTCAGCGCCCAGTCCTAGAGCAGGCTATTGATTGGGTGCGTGAAGGGGACGCGTTATGCGTGACGACGCTCTCCAGGCTGGCAAGGTCGGTGCCCCACCTTTGGCAGATCATCCAGCGTTTCGAAAAGAAGAAAGTAAGCCTCCGTATCCTTGATATGGGCGTGGATACTGCGACCTCAAACGGGCGTCTTCTCCTGAACCTGATCGGATCTATCGTTCAATGGGAGCGCGAGGTCATGTTGGAGAGGCAGGCCATTGGAATAAAAAAGCCCAGAAGGAAGGTAAATTCCGGGGCCGAGTTCCCGTGGCACGTCGTCAAACAGATGAAATCATTCGTCTCAAGAACGAGGGCATGAACCCGGCAGAGATCGCCAAAACTCTGAAGGTGGGGCGGTCGAGCGTTTACAGGGTTTTGGCCGATAATCCTCTCAAGATTGACGGGTGAAACTAGCCGGGGAGGGGAGTCCAGCCAAGCCTCCGCTCTGGTAATGCCAATGACAATTGCCCATCAGGAAGGCGTCCACAGAGTTCTATGTCTGTTGGCATGAGCTAACCCCCTGAACCCTGCGGTTGTCACGCCGCCCTAGCCTAAGTTCCTGTGCGGCAGCATCCGCTAGCGGTCGAGCTTGGATGAGCAATCGCCTAACGCACCGGTCCACGACGCGGCGTTCGAGCAGCCGTTCCCAAGCTGAATCACCGCGTTCTCAGTACGACTGGTTTTATCATGCTGCGCAATTTATCAGCGTGAGCGCGACTTATTGGCTTCAACTATTGGCCAGTCCCTTGGTATCAACTTCTCTCCGGATGCCTTAGTCCAACGGTACTTCGTTGATGATGTGTAGCGCGGGTCTTCAGCAAAGTAGGCATGCTCCAGTACTACTATTTGTAAGTCCTGCTCGCGAGCAACCTCGGAAAAAAGGAAATCAAAATGGCGTTTTAGGGCACGTGTGTCTTCATCTTCAGACTCTTGGTCCAGATTGATCTCATCTGTCTCATCATCAGATGGAAAATATGGACGGCTAACCTGATCGACCACGACAACGCCAGGGACGGGTGCAGCAGTTTCCTTCAGAAACCGCTGGATCGCGAAGATCAGCGCCAAATGGATCGCGAGGTAATTTTGGTCAGAGCCAATAGACCCAAATCGGACGATGCGTTTCGTGCTCGGTTGCACGAGAACGATGTCTGGCTTCTTTGAAAGGAACTGAATCTCAGCGCCAGTGCATGGCGGCTCTGTAGGAAGTGGCTTTATTATATCAGTTGCGGAACGAGAAATCTCGCTCTCAGCAGTCCGGAGGCGAAGCTCCTTGTATTCGGGATCGTAGTTAGCCTCAAGATCGGAGATTTCTGCTTCGATTTCAGAAAGCCTTTTGTTGGGCTCGTGACTCCGCTGCTTAAATGCCTCCAGAAAGTACGAAACTCGCCCAACGACGCGTACAGCGCGCTGAGTGTTATCTGCTAAGCGCTTGCTGTCGTCCGCAGCCGATATGAGAGAACTAATTTGGTTATCAATGCTTCGGAGTTGGCCTGTGAGAGCTTCAATCTCTTGATTAAGTGCCTCGATCTGGCCCTCTAAGCGCGGCCTCTGGTGAGAGGTCACGGTCCTCTCTTTCTTGAGCTTCTCGGCAGATTGGCGGATCAACGTCAGCATTTCTGGAGCAGCCGTTGTATGCTGAAGACATACCGGACAAGTCTCGTGCATTGAACTCGGGTTCAGTGTCTCGACTATGGCAACCTTGCGAAGCTGACGTGAAACAGTATCGGAGAAGCCAGACGCATATTGTACAGTTTCGGCGACTATCCGACGCTGCCTGCGTAATTCAGCGATTTCAGACAGCGCTGCTGCTTTTGCATCGTATAACCCTGTGAGCGCAGAGTCGTCTTGGAGTGGCGTTGCACTTGGGGACCATTGGGCGACCAGATTCAGGTCGTTTAGCAAGCTATCAAGGTTGCTGTCCTGCGCCGCCGTAGGAGCTATGCCGCACTGAGCCGCCTCCCCGAGTAGAGAGAGTGCCCTCTGTTTAAGAACGTCAAGCTCCGCATCTCTTGAACTCATACGGGCCAGTTCGCTCTCAAGTGCCTTCCGAAGTTGCTTCAGGCGTTTTTCTGTATCAATCGACTCTTCATCCATGGCCCCCAGGAAGTATGGCATTGAGCCAATTATTCCTTCAGCCTTCTCCTTATTGTCCATTCCGTGGAATAGGATCGTCTCACTGTCGATGACGCTTTTGCTGAGGAAGAGGTACGGAGTGATGTGACGGATGGAGATCCTCTCAGGTTTCGAACGACCCTTAGAAACGTCTTGGGTTACGTCACCAATGCCGAATGCTCTCTGTATTTCGACTCGTGCTGTGGCGAGATTGCAAGAGCCGGGTAAGTCTTCCACGCGGTCGGGCAGTGATATTTCCGCACCGAATGCGACGAACATACGGGTGCTTGTTGCCTGTCCACTCGGAGGAATAATCCGCGCCGTTAGAAGGTTGGCTTCGCCATTAGTCCAAAGCACAGCCACGGCAGATGCATGAATTTTAACATGCTCCGGTAGGTCGCAATCCTTCGATCCAAGGCAATAGTCGATAGCTCTAATAAGAGCCGATTTGCCTGTGCCTGATGCGCCAGTGATGATGTTCACCGATCCAGGCGTCAACACGATGTCTCTGCGTCGGCCATCGTGACTGTAGAAAGTGATTCTTTCGATGTTCCAGCGCATTAAATTGTAATTCCTAGCGCATTGAAGACAGTTGGAGCGGACTTAATTTCACCAGTCCAGAAGCCGAGCCGATGACTTCTCTTCATCACATCACCGACAGCATCTGAACTTGGAGCTTTCTTTAAGAGACCCTCATCAAGAGGAAGAAAAAGGCCGCTTTCAATCTTTATCAACCGCTGCTGTAGGCCAAAGTGAATGGCGGCACGGGTAAAGCGTGCCGTTCGATCAATCCGGCGAGCAAGATCGAGTGTCACAAAGGGGCTCCTTTGAAGCCATGTGAACAGACCTGTCGTCTTGTTTGTGGCCTCGAATGAAGGAGTCTGAGCCTCAGAAGCAGCTATTGGCAGTACAATGAACAGTGTTGGAAACTCTGCTCCTATATTCGCACTCTCAATATATCCTTGGAGAAAGGATCGGATCGCAAGTGAGCAAAAAGCAGGGTTGGTTTCGGCGAAAACATCAATACTCAAACCTCTGCTCACTTGAGAAGCTCCTTGTAGTCACAGTGCCAGCCAATGATGAGATCATTGGCAAGCATCTGATAACTTCCACGCACAAGTGAGGACTCTGTGACATGGCCTCTAAATGGCGAAATCTGATTTGGAGCGTCAAAATGACTCCAGTCCAATAGGGTCATCCCGGCCTCCTGCTTTGCGCCGTGATCAGCACCCTTGAGAGTCATACGCAAGCGGTCGTGGCGGTCCTGCCACTCCTCGCAAAGCAAATCATCAAAAGAGGCCAATTCGTCACTTACGCTGAAGTCCAATTCGAGCCACTTCGCTCTCTGATTCCGCGCACGCCACTCTTCCCGAGACGCTCGGTCAACAATGGTTTGATCGCCTCCTACAAGCTCGATCTGGCGACGTATGTTATCTAGTATCGTGTGATCAGATGGGGGCTTTTTCCGAATGAGGTCCGTTGGAAGCTTCTGTTCTGCGCACTCCTTAATTAACAGAAGTACCTTTTGCTGAAGTTCGATCTTCTGGATGATCCTCCCGCGCTCCTGCGTAAGAGAACAGACCACTTGTCGATCCCACCATTCAAGTAGGCGTTCGGCCACCTGAAGCCGCTCCTTCAGTGGTATCTCTGAGAGCCGGGCCGCAACCTCAGCTACGGCATCGGTGATCTGATATGTGCCAGGACGAAACTCGATTCTGTTGATGAGATCGCGTTGGTCCTTTTCGTCCATATTTAGGAACGCCTCACAACCTGGAGCTTTCTTCGCGAAGGGAGGGGAGATCTTTCCAGCGGCTTTATGCTCTGCTCTCTTTTTGCAGACCCGTTCTGCTTCCTTGCGGAGGCTTAACAATAAAGGTTCGCGTAATAGTGGTCCGCTGTCAGAAGGAACAAGTCTATTCAGTGGGCTGTCAGGTGCAAATGTTGCGACACTGGAAAGTATTAGTTTCGCATTTATTTGGCGGATATCGGAGTAGCCGTCGATCCAAACTTTAAGTGTTTTCCATATCTCGTCACTGTAGACCGATATAGATGTAGTAGCATCGATGCTGTGCTTCAGTTGGTGAAGCGATTTTTCCGATTGGGTCTCCAGGAAGACATCATCAAGCGTTTCAACGCTCACGCCTGCGTCGTCCCCGCCAGCGTCAAGCAGCACAACGAGGGCGTACACGGCTTGAAAGTAATAGCCAAGTGCAGAGCCTGTGGCTGAATGTGATACTGTATTGGCGTCCGACATACGCGCCTTTGGCTACGCTGGCTTACACATTGGCGATACAAACGGCGTGGACCATATATGTAACTTGAGCACAGGTACAGCCCTGCTTGCTCTTCAATATGAGCGTGGGTCGCATAGACTCCCATTTGCCAACAGTTTGTTGGGTGCTGCGCCTCGATAGGCTTTTGGCATTTTCCAGCGGCATCGCGCAGAGCGGATTGTGAGGACGTGCGGTTGAGCAGGATCGACCTGTCGGACTGAATTGCTGTCGGCAGCGCGACAAATTCGGTTCAGATGGGCCGCCAGCTTGCCTTATGGACGGCGGCTGAGGCAAGAGATACGGAGCAATGAGGAAGGCGATCAAAGGCGAGTGTTACTGACCGAAAATCCAACTAGCCATCTTCATTCGCCCGTTCCCGTTTCTCAATGAGGTCCGCAAGAATGCGTTCGCTCTCGTGCCAGTCTGCAAAGTGGCCCGTCTGCTTCACATTGCCATGAACAAGCTTGTGGCAAGGATCACAGATCGGCACGAGAGGCACAAGATCGTCGCCACTCAACACCCGAGGGCGATAGTCCGGTGATGAACTGATCTTCCCTTCCCGCCGCAAGCGAGACACCTATATCCGGCTGCCTTCAGCACGATCTTGCGTATGCGCTTCCACTCATCGGTATCTCGATAGCCTCGTCGGTCTTCTGGGAGAAAGGGGACGAGAAATGCATTTGGATCTCGGCTCAGCAACTCTTGCCTCCAGGCCATTTCGGCGAAGGAGCGCTGAATCCGTTCCGGCAACGACTCTTTGAACGTGCCTTCCTGTGCCCTGAAGTAAATCTGTAGCTCCGCTTCGGGTGGCTCAGGATCAGGAGTGAGAGATGGGAGTGGCATTGTGATGTCCAGTGGCTATATCATTAGAAGAGGCAGATAACGGCGCTCATTCCCTTGAAGCCTACAATTCCCCAATATCGACATATGCCCAACGTCTCCCGCCTGCTCTCGCGCGTCTGCCCTTGCAAACAGAAGTGATATGCGAGCTTTGGCATCCCTCGATATGCTCCGCTGCTACCGTTGCGTTCTCATACCGCTCACCTGTATCGAGGCAGATAACGGGGCGAGCATTATGGGCTTTCCTCGGCACAACAGGGGGAATACGGCCAGCCACATAATCTTCTTCCGAGACCCATCTGAGCCCGCCTACTTTGTTTCGCTCGCCTCGAAGCACCATGGAGATATTCCCGTGCGAGATGTCTAGCCGTTCTTATGCATGGGAAGGTTGATGAAGGCTGGCGAGTGTAGCTTAAGCACTTGAAGCAGCGTAGGATTTGGTTGTTGAGACTAATCCCTGCCACCAATTGCCCTGTGCCACACTCGCCATGCCGGACGATACACCTGCCACCTTCCCGTTTCCAGCCGTTGGCCGCAAGAAGATCACCGCTGCTTTCGACGGTGGGCGCCTG
>NZ_VOSK01000268.1 GCF_009296175.1 Microvirga tunisiensis
GACTGGGTCGCCGATCAAGCCCTTCTTGTGAAGCCGATCCGTCGTTGCCCAGTCGAAGCCCTTCCAGGCACAACGCTCGTTATGCAGCGTCAGCCATAACAGCGCCAAAACGGCATCGTCGATCTTGTCCTCATCGATCTCCATGAACCGACGTTACCACGCGCGGCACCCAAAATCCCGCGGCCCCGCTCGGATGGATACACTTCCGGCGATGCTCCTCGAACTTCGCGATCCAAGGTCGCACCTCCATAACGGACACCGGTCGCCGGATCTCAGAACGATCCAAAACATGATCTTTCAGGGCGAGGACCGGGACGCCAAACTTGGACGCAGGACCGATCCGGCGTCCGAAAACTAGTTTTATCCAGAGCCTCACTGCCGCCGTTGGACCCCCTTCGTGATGCTCCTCGGACTTGTCGATCCAGATCGCCAGCCGTCTGGTGCCGACACCAGTCGCCGGATCTCAGGACGGTCGCCACAAGATTATTTTTAAGGGCTGGCGGGGAGGCTGATAGGAACGTCTGGAGGCTCTGGAGATGATGCTAAACAACATGCACCAGAAGGTGGACGGCAAGAAGGCAGAAGACCAAGAAGGATTGAGGTCGAGAGGCCACTGAACCTAGTCTCCTATTTGCAGACGACCATGACGCCGAGCTTCTTTGCGCGCTCAGCGATGTCTTCCGGCTTCAGCGGATTTGAGTTGGAGGAAGCGGTTGCGTACTGCACTCCCTTGCTGTCGAGAAAATTCGCAGCCACATTGGCCTTGATTGCGAAATTGATGTTCTGTGGCAAAGTGTTGGCTACTTCTATCATCCGCTTGGCGCTTAACATTGAAACGACGACACCAATCACGTTCCCACTAGCGTCCAGTAGTGGGCCACCACTATTGCCGCTCTGAACTGGAGCTTGGATTTGCAAGTGGCGGGTATCATCCCTTAGCCCTGCCAGCGCCGTCACACTCCCTTGGGTGAAGTTGCCCGAGCTAGAAAGCACGTTTGAGAGGGGATAGCCGAACACGGCCACGGACTCGCCTAACCGAGCATTGGACCGCAAGTCGGCGATGGCACCAGGAATGACGTTCGCCTGTAGCAACGCGAGATCATTAGTTGGATCGGAACCGATGATACGTGCGATGGTCGGCTCAATCTGGTCGGAGCCAACGGCTACAGTCGAGCACTTCTCGATCACGTGATGATTCGTAATAATGTGACCAGCATTAGTAACGAAGAATCCAGAGCCAGAAGTCAGGCCACCCTCATCATTCTTGGTCTCGGGCTTTGGCGTCGTGACAGGAACTTGAGGTTGCTGGACAGGCGGGTTGGCCGCTTCCTGTACGATCTTAGGCGGTGTGACGAAGGGAGCGCCATTCGCCACCGCCCACAGGGAGGCTGAGATCAAAGTGACGATGCGCTCGCCGTAGATTTGGGCTCCCGCGTCGTTCCAGCCGAACACGAAACCGAGCAGGCCGTTACCATCCCGATGGTACCGCATATAGCGGGTCAGACCATCCTTGTAGACGGATACGACGAAGAAGTCTTTCCTCAGAACTTCGTACTGCACAACTGAGCCGTCTGCTATGGCCTGTTGCAGCAAGTAGTCATGGACTTCTTTTAGGCCGACATTCTCCAGATACTTGAAGCCCAGGAACACACGTTTTTGAGGATCAGTGTACTCTACCCCGTCCTTCACGCGCTTTTGCACAAGTCCCAATCCGAGCGGAGCCCAGATCGAGACGCGACGGGTCGGATGTGTGATCTCACCCATGCCCCAGGTGCGCAGGATCGGCTCAGCAGCCTGAATCAACATGTCAAGCTGCTGTTCGTTCAGTATGCCGGTGCGAGGCATTCCATGATCGCTCTGGAACTGGGACATGGCCTCAAACAGGCGCATGCTGAAATCCTGGTTCGGGACCGCAGGCCAATAACCAGCCGCAGTCAGATAGACTTGAAGACGAACCCGCTGATATGCATCCAGGCTGGACCACTCGCTTGCTGCCGCGCGATAAATTGGACTGTTCTTCGTCTGGGCAGCAACGGGGAAGGCAAGAAGGGTCGCGGCAATAGCTGTAGCGATCAAGCATTTTGGAGTGCGGTCCTTGATTAAGGATTGAAGCGCTCTCCGAGAGCACTCCGAAAAGGTGTTCGAACTCATACCGGTAACCATGACAATTCTCGCGCCGCGACAGATCAGAAGCTTTTAACTTTGGTAGGGTCCATCCGCAGACGACCATCTCCAACTGGCACAGGGTCGTTGACAACACGACTTGGGGCTGGGGAAACAAGAGAAGTAGGTGCATCGGAAGCAGGGGGAGACATCATCTTCGCCCGAGGACCAAAGGTATTGAGACACCACTCATGAATCGTCGCCGGATAGGTTGTCCGGCACCAGTTCTGCCAGTCGGAGAAACTCGCACCAGCCGCAGGCGGGGACATGGATGATGAGGCGAACGGAGAGGGAGCCGACGAACTTGGCAGTGTTGCCGGGATTGGGGTGGAGGATGGCACCGACGAAGTTGTTGTCGTCAAACTTGCTGATTGCGTTGAGCCGCCGTTAAACCAGATACAGCGTTTGGCCGCATCACCATGATCAATTGCGAGCGTCCCGGAGGGAGGACTCATCTTTCCATCTTCCGCAAGATCGACAGTCACCATGCCGCCGCCGCTGCTCTGCAATTGCACATAATAGCAGTACTCGTTGAAGGGTGCTGTGTCCTCGTTGCTCTTGAACTTCCAACCCGTCGTGACCTTACCCGCACCATAGTTCACGGTTTTGAAGATGGTGAAATTGGTTACGATGTTTGCATCGTTCCCGGTCCCCGCGCTTGAACCATGAAACTGGGTCGGAGAGGGCGCAGCGGGGTCGGATCGGCTCGCTATGGTACCCTCAGCCCGCACAGTACCGCCTTCTACGCGCACGGTCCCGCCCGGCTCTACGGCGACAGTAGCATCGGGATTGAGTCCAACAGTTTGGCCGTTGGCAATCTTGACCTCGCCATTCGTCTCAACCGTGACTTTCTCTAGGACAGTCCTGAGCGTGTCGGCCAGATGCTCTGCTGTGTTGGTGACATCAGCCACCCGAGAGTAGCCCCAGAGCGCTGCTCCAGTCCCAATCCCCAAGAGCGCCAGGAAGAGTCCTGCGCCACCCATCCACCAGAGAACGGCCTTGCCGTTCGTCAGGCGGGTTTCGGCTCGAACCCGAGAGTGGATGGTTTCCGCCGCATAGGCCCTCTGCTCGGGAGTGCCTTCGAAAACGTAGGTTGCACCTTCTGACATCCTGGTCCCTCTTACGCGACTTTGAGGTTCGGAGCAGTCGGTTGTGTCGCCTCTGGCGTCTTCTTCACCCCATCGACCACGGTGTCGATAGTCTTATCCACGACGGCGTTATGGAAAGTGTCGAGCACATACCGGCCACCCTCGACCGGAATGACCGTCTGGGTCGCGCCAGCCGCCGTAGTTGTCTTATTCTTCTTCGGCTTGATCTTGGTCACCGATGCCATTGCCAGGAACGTCGAGGCCAACGAGACACAGATCGCGGGCACGAAGACGAAGATACGCAGGAAGCCCGAGAGTTCGCCCTCTGAGACCTGAGCCGGGTCCTTGCCGAAGAACATGCCGGTGAAGGCATGAAGCTGCGAATGCAGGACGGCGTTGTCGTATGCCTTCTTCGCCGAAACGACATTTGCCTCCACTTCTTCTGCCGTCCCGAGGGTTTGAAGGGACTTGTTGGCATCATCGACCCGCTCCCTAGCGGCAGTCACGTTGCCTTCCTGGTCTGCCATGGTGTTCCGGATTGTCTTCGAGGCGGCGGATTCGGGGCATGGCCGGGTGCCTCGCTGCTGCCTACCGTTCCTGTCACGATAGGTGTAGGAGCACATGGTAGGTTTCGCTGCTTCTCGGAGCGCTTCAACCTGTTTGACAGATGTCTCTGAGGCCGTCTTAAGCGCCGCTGTGGCCTGATCCAACTGCTCCTTGCGCGTTGCATACTCGGCCTGGAAGGCATTCCGGCGAGCGGTTGCTTCCTTCAGGGCATGGTGTGTTTCGGTTACTTGGATTAGACGCGGGCGAAACATAATCTCACCCAATTGGGACATGGACTTGATGGTCACGCCCGCTGCTGCGATCACGCCGATGAAGGCTAGAACCTTGATGAAGACTGAGGGCTGGGTACGGAAGGCGACTGCTAGTGGTACGCGGGACATTTCGATGACCGCATAGCTGATCGGGGCCAGCATCATCATGTGCATGGCCATGTCATTGCCCGACCCATACATCTTAGCGAAGAGCCATGCGCCGTACAGAGAGGTCAGGATAACGATGGATTCACCGGCGAACGCAATCCCGAGATACTTCAGATTTATGGTGTACCCCCGAGCCTCGTCTACTATATGGCGGACAGCAGCAACTTCATCGTGAGGGAGCAGATCGCCAGTCGTTTTACTCATAGTGCCCCATTTCTTATTGCGGGATACTATGACTCATCCTGGCATCTATGTCATAGGCTTCAGAGGACTGTTCTCTAACTCTTTCGTGGTTAATGGTGTAAGAATCTGTGTCCTGTTGCAATCAAGTAACACATTGTGCAAGCCGAATGCTTGATAACCTTCGAAGGCGAAGCCTCATGAAGATCGACATCGACTTGATCGAGAGGCTGATCAAGGCCGTTTATGCCGAAGCTGCTCGGCCCTGCTTTAACTGGGGTGAGGTCATCAGCCGCTCAGAACGGGACCGTGAGTGATGCCGAGCGAGCTTTGTTGTAAAATCGATTTCATCGAAAGCGAACGCTTTTAGGAACGGTCCTGAGACCACGAAGCGTAGGTTACGATGAGCATCTGGTAATCTTCAGGAATTAGGCTCTTGCCTGTACCGTCCTCAAAGATAGACGAGTACTCCGCAACCCGTGGATCGTCTGGTCCGTCAAAGTAGACTGCGAAAATTCCGGGATCGCCCTCCAACCAACCTTTCGGCGCGGCCAGTTCGTAACGCAGCCCCCTCGACTCGAACCAATCCAAGTGTCGCTGTCGTGATGGGTTTGGCAGCCCCCTTCTTGTCGGCGGCTGGTCAAACCTAACGAAGAGCATGTCCCGGTTTTCCTGAATCATGATCTCGTCAATGGTCTTCACGATCTTTGCCACCCCGGCTCTCCCGTATCTATCGAGGTCACATGATTACGTGAAGGTGGTGTACTATCAACGTCTCACGCACTGTTGATGCTGCGCATGCGCCTGAGCGCCCGCTCAAGCAAGCTGTTGCTGTGTTCGACGAGATTTAGCGTCTACGTGCCCCGTACTGCCAGCGGCACGCGCTGCTGACCTCTTCGCTACCCTGCTTTGTGATGTGGGATTGAGACGCCGACGCATTTCCTTGCCGGTCTTGAAGAACGGAACGACCTTCTCGGATATGGAAACCGCCTTGCCTGTACGTGGATTGCGTCCCGTGCGAGCGTCCCGCCTCTTCACCGCAAACGAGCCGAATCCGCGAATCTCGACCCTGCCACCCTGTGCAAGGGCATCAGCAATGGTGTCGAGGATCGCATTCACGACTATCTCAATGTCACGCTGATACAGGTGAGGGTTCTGCTCGGCGAGCTTCTGGACCAGTTCGGATTTGATCATGGATGGCGTATGTCTCTGTTATGAAGATGGTTTTTGAGGAAGCTGCCAGAGCGTCATGTAATCGTCAAGCAACCGAACCCAGTCTCTACCCATACTTGGCTCAGACAATTCCATTGCCCGAGCCCTTGATCGCTAGAAAGGCATGGGACCGGCTCGCCGCACCCGAACCGTCACATCGCCCCTAGACATATTTCTTGGAAGTAGCGTTGACCAAGAACTTGACTTTGCCAGCAATCGCTCGCGCCCAGCAACTTGCGCTCGATCTCAACCGGCATGGATGCGCTACCTTGCAGACTGAAGGGCGGGTTCTGCGGCTATCGGCAGTGCGGCCAGAATGATCTTGCCCGGTCCAAGATCATCCTCACTCTCGAACGAGAGAAGGTCAGCCAGTCGGGTGCGAGCACGGTTGACGCGGCTTTTGACGGTCCCAAGGACACAGCCGCAAATCTCTGCGGCCTCTTCATACGAGAAACCCTCAACAGTGACCAGAAGCAAGGCTTCCCGTTGATCGGCTGACAACGTCATCAGCGCCCGTTGGAAGTCTTCCAGAGCAAGACGCGCCTCCTGGTCCGGAATCGAGAAAAGCCGACCGGCATAGGAGCCATCCGCATCCTCGACCTCCCTGACGCTCTTGCGATAATCAGAATAGAAGATGTTGCGGAGGATCGTGCAGAGCCACGCATTGAGGTTAGTGCCAGCTTCGAAGCGGTCCATCTTCGACCACGCTCTCACGAGCGTGTCCTGAACCAGATCATCTGCATGATCCCTGTTGCCGCACAGGGACATAGCAAAGGCACGAAGGCTCGGAAGGGCGGCGCGAAGCTCGTCAACGGTGATGGAAGGAGTCGTCATCTTGGCGCTTCCGATTGGCCTCACGATGGAACCCGCCGAGGCACGTTCCATCGATCACGTGATGCAACAAGGTGCCGCTTCAAGACACTTGGCGCACGATGTTCTCGATCTGCGGCGATGCTGGCTTGTACAGCATGTCCTCATAGCAGGATTGCAGCTTCGCTCCCATGCGCGTGATACCAATGGTGGTTGCGGCTGGCGTGGTGATGGAGCGAATGTTCGGCTGGCGTGATGTAGTCATGAGGTCTCCTCCGGTGCTGCTCTGATGGCTGAGTGGCGTTACATTCTTGCGGTCGCGAGCGCGCCAGTCTGGCGTCGCGGCATGGTTTGCTCGGAGTGGGTTGCCTGAACCGCCTTCTCGGCCTCTACCAAGACCTCAAGCGGTAACCACGGCTTCGGCATGAAACGCACCTGACTCAGCGCCTTGTCGAGATCGTCCGCAGGCGGTGCGTCGGATGTCAGGACGGTCCTGATCCAGGGCCATTTGAGCCTGACCAATCGGGCAAGGTCCAGGCCGTCCATGAGACAAGGAAGCTTCACCTCAGAAAAGATGAACACCACCTCTCCTGCATGGTGGTGCAGATAGTGCAGCGCTTCTTCGCCACTGGACACCTCAACGACGTGAAGGTCGGTCTCTTCCAGAAGGGTTGCAGCCAGACTTTTGGTCTCAGTGTCGTCCTCAACGATCAATGCTACTTGGTGGTGCTCAGTCTTCTGACCCATGATGTGGCGCTCCCTTGCCCCGAGGAGGTTCATCTTGCGAGTTGTGCTGCCGTATCAGTTGAAGAAGCCGGTCGGGTATGGGCTGACTGAGGAGTTGGCAGTGATTGGCTCGGACGAGATGGTCGATGGTTGGGTTGAGATGACAAAGCACCCTTCCGGCGCTGATGCGCCATAGCTCCTGCCTGTCACGCGAGAAATCCGCACCCCAGCCGTTTCGGCCTACGCGACTAACACATGTGAGTTCACGCAACCGTAAGTGGCGACTGATGTTCCAGCTTGACTGTAAAAAACGGGGTACACCTTTAGTATTGTCGCCGCGCCGAGAAACGCTTCACTGATGATTGTTTGCCCCGCTTAATCACGCAGATGTGATCAAAAGTACAGCATAGGACTTTTAGCTGAGCACGATATGTCGGGATTCAGACAGACAGAGTTCCTGCTGCTTGTTTACTTTTGATTAACTCGGAAGACTAAACAGGGGGCACGGATGACTGCGCAGACGCTCACACTCGTTCACAACATCTCGCCTGACACCGTCACGCCGTCTCGCAGTCTTGGGCCAGCCATCCCAACCGCCCTGATCTGTGACAGCTTCCTTCTCCGCTCGGGGCTTGAGAACATCCTGAGGGAGACGCCGTTTGCCATCGCCGAAGCAGCATCGGTCACAGGTCCGAAGCGGCTCTACCATTGTGCCGTCAACACGGCCTTGATGATCATTGACGCCACCCAGAACACCGGTCGCGTCCTTGAGGTCGTCAGGCAAGTGAGGGAGCGGTCACCAGAGACCCGGATTGTGGCTCTGGCGGATCAGTTTGATCTCAGTTTCGTGCGGACGGCCCATGAGGCTGGCGTGACCGGCTTCTGCCTGACCGCCAGTGGCCCTGAGGTTCTGATCAAATCCTTGGAACTCGTCACACTTGGCGAGAGCATTCTGCCGTTCGAGGTTCTGCGACCTTTCATGGACGGGGCTTCCCAGAACCAAAGCCAGCCGCTTCAGAACAACACGGCAGAGCCGAAGCTGTCTGAACTGAAGGCGAGCAAGCTCTCACCACGAGAGGCCGAAATCCTGGGTTGCTTGCGGGAAGGTGCACCCAACAAGATCATCGCCCGCAAGCTCGATGTGACCGAGGCGACGGTGAAGGTCCACGTCAAAGCGATCCTGCGCAAGATCGGTGCGGCAAACCGCACCTGTAGCGCGACGCGCGAATGTGTGAGTAAGGCGACGGCCAGATTTACGAGATGTCGCCTCCGGTTGAAGTCGACCTACCGTGTCACGGGACGACACGGAGGAGCGCATGAGCCGGCTCGATCAGGA
>NZ_VOSK01000269.1 GCF_009296175.1 Microvirga tunisiensis
CATGAACCCTACCACTGTCGCGCTGGTGGCCCCGACAAACGGGAGCGGCGCGGCTTGCTGGTCGCCACCCACCGGAACGAAATCCTGGTGCCAAACCGCAATGCATCGATTGCGTTCGGATCGTGCATTGGATGCGCAATGCCATGGCGCACCTTGCCCCCAAGCAGCGCCCGGCCGTGATGGCGATGCTCAAGACCATCTTTGCTCAGGAGAACGCTGAAACGGCCAGGGAGCAATGGGCCTCAGTGGCTGAGACCCTGCGTGAGCGCTGTCCCAATCTGGTCGAGCTGATGGACCGCTCGCGCGAGGAGGTGCTGGTCTACATGAGCTTTCCGCGCGAGTACTGGGGTCAGATTGCCTCGACCAACCCGCTCGAGCGGCTCAACGGCGAGATCAAGCGGCGCTCAGATGTGGTGGGGATCTTCCCCAATGACCAGGCGGTGATCCGCCTCGTGGGAGCCTTGATGCTGGAGCAGAATGACGAGTGGGCGGTGAGCCGGCGCTACATGTCGCTGGAAAGTCTGAGCGCGTTGAGCGATGATCCCGTTTGCAGGCTGTCGGCCGTGACCGCCTGAGCAACCCGACTCAGCCGAGGACTGGCGGTCTTACACCACGCCACGGGAAACGATCTCTGAGTGTTGCAGAGAGCGCAGATGGTTATTGAGACCTAGCGTCGGGACGCCAGCGCCGCGCATCCACAATCATCCTCGGGGCTACTGACTGCCTGCTCCAGATGGCATAACGCCAGCTCACGTGCCCCCGAAGCGGACAACTCTGGATCAATGCCACACGCGAACCACTCACATAGTGATCCCAATATACTGACCAAGGACTATTCGTTTGCAAAGCAAACCTGAGCGGCATCAATCGGTTACCGTGATTAGACCCACTTCGCGTGCTGCTTTGGCTGCTGCCATCAGCTGGCGGTAAGGCAGTCCTGAGTACTCCACCATATCGAGGAGCGTATGGTGTCCGTCAGCAAGGTTCAGTACCCATTGCACAGCGAGCTGCATCGTGTCTCCCGCACCCTCCTGACCCGTCAAGGCTCGGTACAATCCATGACGCCCAAGGTGAGGCTCGCCACGGCCATCACGTCGTACATAAGTCACGTCCGCTTCGAGGAGATTAACCACATCCAGAATGGTGGCAAGTGACTCTTCAAGAGCATCCGCTTGGATGAAATCGAGATTATCAGCAGAGGTGTGATACTCCGAGAACGTACCGTTCGGCGAGCGCATGAAACACCCGAAGGGCAGGTTGTACGCAGGGGAGCAATATTGCCGCTCGTCGCAACCGTCTGGTCTGAAAGGAAGGATAGTGAATGGTCCGCTCCGCTCTGCTAGCACCCGTGCCACTGCTCGATCGATTGAGGCCGCACCACGCCGGCTTCGTTTGTAGTGAAAGTGGCCCGGGTCACCAACGCAGCTCAGTACTAAACCATGTTGAACCTTCGGCAGTACGGATTCATTTTGAGCAAGCCAAGCTAGAGAACCAAAGGTGGCAGGGATGAATAGAAACCGATAGCTTAAGCGAGACCTCCGGCTGAGAAGCGTGTGGGCTAAGGCTGTCGCCACAGCGATCCCAGAGAGATTGTCGTTTGCCAAGCTCGGATGGCAGCAATGAGTAGAGAACACAAACTCTTTGGATTCAGTTCCGGGAATCAACAGCTCGCCATAGGAGAGTGCACCAAGCGAAAAATCGCTGTCGATCTTGACACGGTAAGCCTCATCGTGCATCGCGAGCCAAGTAGTGTGTGGCAAGCAGAATGCCCAGTCATTTCCGAAATACGACTTGCGGTAAGGAATCAAATCGGGCTGCTCTGGTAGCGTGTGAACATGAGCCGCAAGCTCCTCACGCGAGACGATGCGGTCGATTGGAGAGCTGTAGCTCATGACATGAAGGCTCGAGGCGCTAAAGTCGACGATTGTGCGACCGTCGAGGGTCTCGATTAGCCCTTCCCGAATGTTCCACTCCCGCGGGATTTCCCAGTCTAGTACGCGGGTGCCACTGGGAACTTCCCGGATCTCGAGTGGGATGTCGCGGCGGATTCGCTCCAGCGTTCTACGAAGGCCAGCCCCAGTGATGCTCCGCGGCATTGGAAACAGGTCCCGGACTAGATCGAGGATGGGCATCGAGGATCCTGAAGATCGTTCCGGGTTGCTGGGGCACGTAGACTCAGGAGACGTGACTACCATTGCACCAAACTTATAGAATTAAAGATGCGAAAGCGGTGATGCAGAGTGCGCGCTTGCGCACGATTCCTGGGGCGATCAACAACAATCCTATGAAGTTACGAACGAATGTATGAAATTATCACAGGTCATCCGAGCCTCAGTTTTCGTGCTACGAAAGCCTCCGCATAACCGGAACAAGATCGACACTCAACACCTCGAAGCCTAGCAAGACCTCGGAAGGTTTCCTGGTCAAACCAGTCTTTCGAGCGCTGTGTTCCGAAATGAGAGTTCAGCAAATCAATCTTAAAACCCAAGATTGGTTCACTCAGGCTGATGTAGGCGTTTGGCCTTCCAAGATCGCCGTCCCATTTTGGAATTTCATATTCGAGAATGAGATGGTTGCGAAAATGGTTCCAGGTCAGCTGCTGGACCATTCGGTGATCTTGATGCGCGTCCTCGCCACGGTGCGTGAGGATAATGTCTGGGCGGATACGAGCCTGGAGCCCTTCCATCCAGACTTTGATCATATCACCCTGGAAGGGGAAATATCCGTCATTGAAATCACCAATTTCAATCACCCGCGACCTAGCTCCGGCAAGGAATGCCTCGGCCGATCGCTGAGCCTCGTCGCGGCGGGGGCCGGCCGCGCTCAGTACACACCAATGAACATCGAGTTCGATCCCATCCGCGATCCACTTGAGGATCGTCCCTCCGGCTCCAATCTCGATGTCATCGGAATGAGCTCCGAGGCAAAGGACCGACAGCCTATCGCCTGGCTTTGGAAAGTTGGTAATCTTCATCTGATGACTGAAATTTCGCTCGGAGGCCCGGGAAGACTTGGCACGCGCCAAGGGGTTTTACCTTGCTCCACCATATCTTCTAGAACCTGCCGGTCCTTCAATGTGTCCATTGCACTCCAAAAGCCTTCATGTTTATAGGCTATCAATTGTCCATCTTTGATCAGCCGTTCAAATGGCTCAAAGACGAGATCCTCTCCCTCCCTCATGTAGTCGAAGATCTCCTTCCGGAAGATGAAATAGCCACCGTTAATCCAGATTTCAGAGCGGTCTGCACTCGTCAATGCCTGTACGCTACCGTCACTGCCGATATCGGCGAAATGAAAGGTGAGGCGGGGACGGACAGTGAGGAAACAGGCGCACTTACCTGTCTTGAGGAACCACTCCGTCATGACTTCGAGGTCAACGTCAGTTAGCCCATCGCTGTAGTTGCAGTAGAAGACATCCTCGCCAGCAAGGTGTTTGCGTACAGCCCAGAGCCGCTCCCCGATGTTGCGCCAGATGCCAGTGTCAATTAACGCCACGCGCCAGTCCTGTTCGGATTCGCCGAGCGTTTCGACATGCGACCCAAAGCCGGACACGACACAATCAGAAAAGGCATGCGGACGAGATTCAAGGAAAAAGTTCTTGATGACATTCGCTTTGTAGCCAAGGCAGAGCAAGTAATCGCGATGACCATACTGGCTGTAATAGTTCATTACATGCCACAGAATCGGCTGGTTACCGAGAGGAACCATAGGCTTCGGGAGAGCTTCGGAGTATTCTCGAATACGCGTTCCAAGACCGCCACAGAACAGAACGACTTTCATGAGAAGATCTCCATAGGATCGATAACCGTCGCGCGGGGAATCGGTATAATGAATTTAGCTCCCCATTCAGCGACATGCCGCATCTGGCAGATAATTTCGTCTTTCAGGTTCCAAGGCAGGATGAGGATGTAGTCCGGCTTTGCCTCATCGAGAGCTGTG
This sequence comes from Microvirga tunisiensis, assembly GCF_009296175.1. Lineage (GTDB taxonomy): Bacteria > Pseudomonadota > Alphaproteobacteria > Rhizobiales > Beijerinckiaceae > Microvirga > Microvirga tunisiensis. Next base: position 3,940 of record NZ_VOSK01000269.1, read on the forward strand.
ACTGGCCGGATAGGAATATTCATCCCTGGTGTGTAGAGTGCGTGCTTATATGGGTTTCGATCAACGGTAAAGTCAATGAAATCGGGTCCAATACCACAGTAATTGAGAAGCGTATTGCCCTTGCCCGGCGCACCGTAACCGCAGATGCGCTTTCCTTGGCTTTTAAGTTCAATCAGCAAAGCAAGTAGCTGTCGCTTCGTACGGCGGACCTGGTCAGTGAATGACGTATAGGTCTCGAGCCGATCAAGACCTAGATCTCGTTCGTGGGCTAAAAGATCTGCAACTGAAGGCTTCGGCCTTCGGCCCGGCTGCCGAAGTGACCAGTAAACTCTGAGAGAGCCACCATGCGTCGGCAGTTCCTCGACATCAATAACCTCTAGTCCGTGACGCGACGAAATCGCATCGACAGCAAGGAGAGATAAGTACGAGAAGTGCTCGTGATAGATGGTATCGAACTGGCTCTCCTCTATAAGTCGCGCCAAATGAGGGAATTCCAATGTCGCGATACCATCAGGTTTTAGAAGATGAGCAAGGCCAGCTACAAAGTCATTGAGGTTAGGGACATGCGGTAGGACATTGTTGGCTATGATGAGGTCGGCTCGACGGCCCTCAGCCACAATCCTTTTTGCAAGATCGAGCCCAAAAAACTCGGTCCTCGTTTCGATTCCCTTTGCAAGGGCCACTTGGGCTACGTTGTGCGCCGGCTCAATCCCTATCACTGGGATCCCGAACGGCAGAAAATGCTGTAGTAGATAACCGTCATTGCTGGCAAGCTCAACAACGAGCGAGTTCCTTCCAAGGGCTAAGCGCTCGCGGATCATCGAGCAGTAAGTTCTTGCGTGCTCAACCCAAGACGTGGAGTAGGATGAAAAATACGCGTACTCTCGAAAAATATGCTCCGGGGCGACATACTCTTTTAGTTGGACTAGTAAGCATTCTTCGCAAACCAGGACGTGGAGCGGGTAGAAAGGCTCCATTGTGTCGAGTTGGTCCTCACTCCGGTAACTCTCACATAGCGGCGACATCCCTAGATCAACAAAAGAGCGCTTCAGCTTTGCCCCGCACGATCTGCAGCCTGCATGAACGCGAAGTTCTGAGGCTTCCTCAGACAGGGATTGATGTTGCACCAAGTCACCACTCCATACCGGTTTGTGTCAGTCAGAAACGTGATATCCAGATCGAGTGTAGCGATTGAATGGCCGCATCAGCCTGTCTTCAAGCTTCCCCGGAGCTTTATGGCTGATTTTGCCTGCTGTGCGATGGTTGGAGATAGAAAACTTAGGATTTCCAGTGCATATCGCGAAAGTTGTTCAGGGCGCTTCACAAATCTGATAAGCTGGAGCCTTGCTCGATACGGTGAAACCACTTCTGGATGTCGCCCTGCAATCTCATACAAGTGTAGTAAAAGGTTGAGGTGCTCAGACGCGGCTTTCCTACTTGCCTCCCCATTCTGCCAACTGCTCCGAGCCAGCTTACTATCGATATGAATTGAGCGATGATCGTGCTCGCGATTGTAGAATATTGCCTCAGGAACGCGCTTGAACCGACTCAGCAGGGCCGCTTCTGCTAGCAACGCTTCGTCTGAGCTGTAGTAGGGGCGGTGAAGCGTGGTGCGACGTAATAGATCTATCCGGAACAGGCCGAAGATTTGGAAACAAGTACCGAAACTCATAACTGCTTTGCCGAAGCGCTCAGCGGGGTCGGTTTCGGTGATCTCCGGCATTTCTTCGCCAACCATCGGAATGGTTCTGCCATCCGCTTGAATGCAAATCGTCTGTCCATGGGCGAGGCCGAGGCTCGGGTCGGACTCAAGAGCAGCAACTAAGGCGGCTAAGTGGCCTGGGTTTATAAGGTCATCACAGGCGCACCACTTAAGGTACTGCCCGCGCGCAAGTTTGAAACCAAGATTATAATTATTTGCCGCTCCGATGTTCCGCTGATTTCGGTGGTAGAACACTCGCGGATCGCGCGCAGCGAAGTCCCTTACAATCGTGCCTGTGGAATCGGTCGAGCAGTTATCTGTGATAATTAACTCAAAGTCAGAGAAAGTCTGGGATAATATAGACACGATAGCTTCACTAACAAATCGTTCGCCGTTGTATACCGGCATTGCGAGAGATACACGTGGCGTTCTGTCAGCCATCACCTGATCCGTCTTGTATATTTCTTTGGGACGAGCTATTTCAAAATTTATCACATTATTGAAATACCTCCAGACCCTCTTGCGAACAAGATACATGCCGCATTGGGGCATGCATTCTAGTACTTAATAGGTATGTTTACCCTCTTTAAATACACGGAGCCTCATTCCTGCTTGGTTGGCCATTGGCAAGGGAGCAACGGCGGGACCTGCCCGAGGGCTACGGCCTTTGACAAACTGTCGATGATGTGGCTCGGTTTGTCTGAACAGCGTTTTCGGCTGGCTAAGTGGAGTGTCTGCCGGGGTTAGGCTGCTGCGAGCCGTGGCAGCGGGATAAAGTAGGCCTAATCGGGTGTCCTCCCGGCAAGACTCGAATGAGGTCTCCGGCCAGTGTAGAAGGACAGATACCGGCCGATCGAAGCGCGGGCCTCAGCAACAGTATTGTAAGCCCTCAGATACCCTTCCTCGGATTGGATGCTGCGCCACAGGCGCTCGACAAAGACGTTGTCGTGCCAGGCGCCCTTGCCATCCATGCTGATCGCGATCTTGTTCTTGAGCAGCACACTGGTGAAGTCGTGGCTGGTGAACTGACTGCCTTGATCCGTGTTGAAGATCTCAGGACTGCCGTAGTGGCTCAGGGCTTCTTCCACCGCCTCGATGCAGAAGGCGGCCTTCAGAGTGATCGACAGCCGCCAAGCCAGCACGCGCCGGCTGAACCAGTCGACCACCGCCGCCAGATAGACGAAGCCCCGCGCCATGGGAATGTACGTAAGATACTGTCGGCGAATTCCCTGTTGGCTATTCAGCAAGAGGAGGACTGCATGAGCCTTCATCCCGAGCCGATTGGTGAGATCCCGGCCGAGACCGTGCGAGTTGCCCGGGCAGCTTTCCCTAAGGGCAACATTGTGACCCGGCTGCGGGAGGAATTTAGCGGCCTCTACCAGGATGAGGACTTCCGACGGTTCTACCCGAGCCGGGGGCAACCCGCCCTTGCGCCGTGGCGGCTGGCTTTGATCACGATCTTCCAGTTCCTCGAGCACCTCAGCGATCGACAAGCCGCCGACGCGGTCCGGGCCCGGATCGACTGGAAGTACGCTCTGGGGCTCGAACTGACTGATCCCGGGTTCCACTTCAGCGTGCTCACCGAGTTCCGGGCCCGCCTTGTCGCCGGCCAGGCCGAGCATCTGCTGTTGGACACCATGCTCGAGCAGTTCAGGGCTCGCGGCCTGATCAAGGTGCGCGGCAAGCAACGCACCGACAGCACGCATGTGTTGGGGGCCGTGCATGACCTGCATCTTCTGGAACTCGTCGCTGAGACGCTGCGCGCCACTCTCGATGATCTGGCCGCCGTTGTTCCGGACTGGGTTCGCGGGATCGCTCAGCCGGCCTGGTTCGAGCGCTATGCACATCGCATTGAGGACTATCGTCTGCCCAAGAGCCGGGAGAAGCGCGAAGCCCTCTCGCTGGAGATCGGCGCGGATGGGTTCTTCCTGCTCGACGCCTTGGACGATGCGAGCGCGCCGGCTGCGGCCCGCGTAGTGCCGATGGTGCAGACGCTGCGTGACGTATGGCGGGTGCATTATGCACGGGATGACGGGCGGCCGCGCTGGCGGGCTGGAGCGGAACTGCCCCCGGTGGGCGAGCGACTGCAGTCACCCTATGACCCGGAGATGCACTACAGCACCAAACGTCAGATGGAGTGGTCCGGCTACAAGGTCCATGTCACCGAGACCTGCGATGCCGATGCCGCGCACCTGATCACGCACGTGAAGACCTGCCCGGCCATGGAGCAGGACATGACGAGCACGGCCGAGATCCACGCCTGCCTGGCGGCTAACCGCGGTACGCTTCTGGGTGAATAGTACTGGCTCCTTGGGCTGGGGTGTTCGTATCAGCGTACATCGATACTGCTCGATCTCTCGCCGCAGACGAGTATTCATGAATACCACGCGCGCGTGCCCACCTTTTGTAACAGCCGCACCGAGCCGCAACTGCTCACGTACTCGACCTTCGCGATCCAAGAGATCATCCCAGCACAGACTGGCGATCTCGCCGACACGGAGGCCAGCAAAGTAGCTTAGCATCAGGGCAAGCCGATTGCGTGCTCCATGCCGTCCCTGACTTACTACAGCTGTGAGGCGTTTGAATTCTGCATCAGTGGGTACGTGCGCGGGCATCGATTGCTCATCCTCTATTGCTGCTAGCAACAAAGCATGATGTTTCCAGAATTCCAGAAGAGCAATGCTTTCATTAACGTCATTCAGGACAATGACTTAGCAGCATAATATGTAATAGGGGCAAAACCGTTGGCGATCACGCTAAGGAGCAGCGGTCGCTGACCAGATCTGCCAGGCGCGGGACGGCTGGCGCATCAGCAATTCCCAGTCTATCGCCAAGATAGCTCCAGAATGACACT
>NZ_VOSK01000026.1 GCF_009296175.1 Microvirga tunisiensis
CACCCATCCGCCCCGAACGCCACGTCGCCCAGTCGATCGCCACCATCCGGGCTGAACTCATCTGCACTCTCGTGCGAAGGCTCCCACGATGTCCCTGCTGCCACACAAAGTTTATGACACAGTAGTACTAGGATGTTGTGCAAGAAAAAGGGAATGGGGGAGGCGGTATCGATGGTCTGCCCTGTCGCTCCGGCGTGCTGCTGAAAGGCTTCAACGGCCGGAAAGCCATTCAGGCTGATGAGCCGCTTGCCCTCGGCTTCAGTGACCCGGAAGGCTTCACTTGCGGGTTGCCATCCGTGACTGACGCCGATGCCAATCGGCTTCTCGGAGAGGATCTCGAGCGCGACTGCGGCGTCGCTGAACACCTCTGTGCCGCAGAAAACCACGGTGTGTTGAAACTGCGCGTTGTCCCCGGCGCCTCCTCCGAAGAACTGATACTGCCCTGCGGTGGCCACTGTGAGCTCATCGACAAGGGCCTCCGCGTGGCCGGCAAGGGCATCCGCCATGACCAGAGCCGAGCGATAGCCATACGGATGGTCCGCATGTCCCGCGAACCCGGATGCGATCTGTCGGGCGGCGGCCACGGCATCGCGCTGGAGGTCACGGCCAACGCTGGCGGCAAAGCGGGCATCGGCCCCTTTGAAGGCCAAGGCGCAGGCCATTCCCTCGCCCTGGACGTCGCGTGTGAATTCACCGGCGGAGGATGCCCCGACCATCACCTTTGGGTGGCAGGCATCTGCAAGACCCTGGAGTAACGCGCGATGATCGTACTTGGGTGAAGCGAAGATGATCACCGCATCCGGCGTATCGACCAATGTCTCCCGGATTTTTGTCCCCAGATCGCGACCGGCCTCGGACCCGTTCTCCAGGCCGGTATAAACAACGGCTGACTGCATTGCGCTCGCTTCCGAATGATTGCAGGTCAAAGCATACCCGGGCCCAGAGAGATAGTTCTCGGGACGCACAGAGTTTGATTGACCTGTAGAACCTAGATCAACGCCAAGCTTGGCCAGGAGTTCCGAATACAGGTGTCTGGTTTGCAACCCGCCCCACATCTCCTATGAGCTTCCCTGATACCGACGAGGCTTGCGTGCCGAAAGCCTGCTGCGCATTCGCCGACACGTCGGCCGCTCCTGGGACAGAGCCCGCCCAGCTTATGTCCGATCAGCCAACCAGCGGTAAGCTTCGGCCTTGGATGGCCTTTTTCTATTTGGGGATAGCTTTGCGTCGAGGGGCGGGGGCTCGCTAACCCCGAGGCGACCCCAACCTACTCTGTTAGTTCTTGAGCGCCTCCTGGCAGGCTTGATTGAGGAAAATGATTTCCGTAGTGGACAGGGGCCCATGATCTTCCGGGTAATCTCGGCGGACTTGAAGCCCTTGGGGTCAATCTTTCTCAGGTCTTCCGAGAACATGAACACGAAGGCGTCGATCGGGTCGATGGGCGGGATCGGTGGAGTCGGTCATGGCGGGGGTTTAGAGCAAGCGAAGCGCCTCACCAGATGGCCCTGCTGTCGCGGGAGTAGGCGCTCATGTGCTGCGGTGCGTTGACTTTATGGCAGCCAATAAACTCGCGAGATACCTCTTAGCGGCCCACCTGAAAGCCGCAAAAATGGCGGGAAGGAGAATGGCTCCGATCAATGCGCATATTGCAATCTCGCCTTTCCCATTCAGATACGGACTACCTCCGACAGGCTCCGAAACAAAGAAGTGCTGAAGGTACAGCAGGAACCCTATCAATGTGCCAATAACAGCCCCGGCTGCTACGTTGGACGCGGCGCTAAGGCGTTTTTTTGATTTAGTGGTTTCGAAAAAATACTTCATATCAGCTGCATCTTAGGTGGATTTGCGGGAGTAGGGCACAGGCGGATTCACTTCGTTAATGAAGAGCGGGCGTAGAGAGCCATGTAGGCGATTGCCAGGAGAGCCACTGCGGCGACCACAGCCGTTAAAGCGGCGGCCAGCCAGCCCACTCTACCATCTCCATAAATTCTGGTCCGGAGATCGCGCAATTCCTGATCGCGAAGCTCGTGCTTTTCGAAACGGTCATCAGACATCGGTGGAGAGGCTTGCAACCGCAGGGTAAGCCGAGAGCATGGCATGAAGGGGTACAGAGAGGGTTGCGGGTGCCTGTCCTGGAGCGAAGGCGCAGGAGGTCCGACGAGGAGCCCGGGAGGGCAGTACATCCGTGCCAATCCCGGGGCTCGCCGCCAGCTGTCGATGTCAGGCAGCTGAGGTGAGATTGAGCTGATTTGTGAAAGGTGACTAGCGTCTCACATCGGGCGTGGCAGCGTGGCGCACTCACCCTGTCTCTCAGGCTTGTTAGGGATGCATTAACCAAACCGGCAGAGCATGGGCATGTCTCCCAAACAATGCGCGATGCCCCAAGAAATGCATGCTTCAGCCACCGTTCTTGTCGTCGAGAATGATCCCATCATACGTGAGTTGCTGGAGACCATTCTCCGGACTGCCGGCTATCAGGTCCTGGCCGTTCCAACAGGCAACGCGGGACTCCTGTCGCTCTGCCAGCAGCAGGCCCACATCAATTGGCTTGTGACGCGAGTGAAGCTTCCCGGGCTCGTGGATGGATGGCTCCTCGCCGATGAGTATCATCGGCACAACCCAGGTCGGCCCGCCATCCTGCTATCCGAGGTGATCTCAGAGGCTGAACACGCTTCGGTCGATTCCGTGTTCGTGCCGCCGCATGCACCAATGAGAGTGCTTGAGGCCTTAAAGGGCCTGGTGTTGTCAGAGGTGGTTCAAGCCGCTCCAGTAGCGATGCCGTGGGCTGCTTGAACCCGGTCGCATACAGTAACTAAAACGCCCCGGTTGAGAGCTGTCTGAAACCTCAACCAGGGCGCCAATGCAGTGCTGGTTGCAACACCGCCTCACAAGCCTCGTCGCTCAATGAACACGGTCAAGGCGGCTATCGGCTGACGGTGAGAGGCAGAAGCGCCCTGACAGAAGGCTGAGCACCAGACGTCCTGCCAGGGCGCATGCGGATCAGCGCTTCCACTTGCCTTCGTAGCGGAACTCCGGGGCCGATTTCAGCTGCTCAAGGTCCGCGTTCATGGTCGCCTGCCACTTGTTCTCACCTTCTGTGTACCGGATTGAGATCGCGGAAGGATCGACAGCCACATAGCGCTGGCCGCTGCCCAGGAGCTCCCCGACGGACAGCACGACTCCAATGATCTGGCCACCCTCGAAGACAACATCCTCAATCTTGCCCATCTCTTTGCCGCTGGCGCTTTGGACGTTCAGGCCGATCAGTCGCGAACTCAGAAGGGCATTGTTATTAATCGTGATGAACTTGGGTGCACCTGACGCTGGCGGGGTGCTCTGAGCATGAGCGACACCTGAGCAACCGAGAGTGACGAGAAGAATAATCGCTGATAAGCGCATCGAAACCTGCCCTTCAATTGAAACTCAGGGCCAACCCTGCCCAGGATAGTGGCCGATTTAGGAGCATTGTCCATTGCGGCACCGGTCAAAGACTTAGGGTCTGGCGCGACGGCAGAGCGCCTGCCCCCTCTGCTGGCGAGAGATGCCGTGACAAACAACGGAAGCGACGCGAAGCGATCCAGGCATCAGGGATGGGGCAGTGAAACTCTCTGTTAGGGAACTGAGCCGGGCTCACCATATACAAACTCGGAGCACCCGATGCGCTCCTCAAGGAGCGTCTACACGCAGAGGTTCATGTTAGGCGGATAGTTCCCGGAACATCCCTCTGCGCCATCTTCGCCGCGGGTCCGCGCGTCACGCATTTCCCTGTTGATAGGCTCCCTGGAATAGATGCGCCGAATACAGAACATCCTACGGCATGGTGCGCGAGACGCTATCGCTTGCCGCCGGATGGTTTCGCTGGCGTCCCGCCTTTGCCCTGGTTCGCGAAGGGCGAGGTCGGGATTGCCTCCTTTGGCTTGTCCTTCTTCGGCTTTTTTGCCTCGCGGTTGCCGCGTTGTTCACCTTTGGCCATGGCTGGTCTCCGTTGACGATCAGTTCGTGGATGAGATCATTTCAGTCGTGGGTCGACTTGTCGAGCAGATGATCGAAGTCGGCCATCATGCGGTCGATCAGCTTGCGGCGGCGCAGATCGCTTGCATCCAGGCTCTGCGCCAGGAGGCCAAGCAAATAGCGCGCCTTTTCGACCGCCTCGTGCCAATCGGCAGCAGGTGCGGCTGCCAGCAGGTCTTCGAGAGCCGCCTGCCTTGCACGTAGCGCTTCCTGGTCGGCTTCGACCTCGGACCGCAGACGGCGAAGGTCCGTCGCCTTCTGGGCCGCCATGCCGCGATGGGTATCGAGATTGGTCGGTCGATCGGCCATGGTAGGGTTCCTCTCTGCTGTGTTGCCTAAGCTCTCTCAGTCAAAAGCCGTGCCAGCGTCTTGGCCTGCCACTCATTCTGTCCGATGGGCTCAGGCGTCACGACGTGCCACTCGTGCGCTCGAAGCGGCCAAGCGGGTTCACCCGTGGGCGTGAGGATCATAAACCGCTGTGACGCCTTCATGCCAACACGGGCGACGTACAGGATCTCATCATCCCGTCGAAGCAGCGCGACAGGGTCGTAGATCTGGGATCCGTGGAAGAAGGCCTCACCGCCGGTCAAATAATCGACGCCCTAGCCGCGATCTCGCTTTCGCGCACGGCGCGCTCGCCGAAGCCGGACGATTTGATGCGGTACGAGAACTCACCGGTCTGATCGGCGGGCATGAGACGCGTTACCTCGTAGATGCCGCTTGCACTTGCACGCTTGTCCGAAATACGCGGATGGGTGATGCGGACCAACTGATGAACCTGATACTTGTGCGACATTCATTCCTCCTGGAGCTTAGCTGTCATGGGGCAGGGTAGCGTGGGTAACCGCTGCTGGCTGTTAGCCGGTACAAATGAAAAAGCCGCCCCACGCGGGAGCGGCTTCAAGGCTTAGCGGCACAGGTTATGTCCTGAGCCGACCATCAAGATCACGCGTTCTCGATGTTGTTGACGGCGATTTTGCCGGAGCGGCGGTCTTCGGCCGTGTCAAAGGCAACCTTCTGCCCTTCGATGAGGTTGCGCATGCTAGCGCGCTCTAGAGCGGTGGCGTGGACGAACACATCCTTGCTGCCATCGTTGGGCTGGATGAAGCCGAAGCCCTTCATGTCGTTGTAGAATTTTACAGTGCCCATAACCATTGGGGTAGCCTTTCGCGATTGTTGCAGATGCACGTGAGCGAAGGCACGCAAAAGCGCGGCCTTAACTCGGTTCGTCGATGTAATGGTAAGAAAGTCCGAACGTGCGCCTGGAAAGACCAAAAGCGAAACGACCCGATTGTCCGGCCAAAATCCGATAATTTTTATATAGGTATTTTCTTTAACAATTGCAAGTGCTGTCCGTCTCTGTCTCTAATGGAGGCAGAACTTGGCGGCTTTCGACGCAATTCAAAGACAAGACTTTGCTCAGCAGGGGCCGGGGAGGCTTCAATATTTATCAGACCCAGCAATGCACATACACCCGCTGCCGCCCGTCCGAGAATCCGGGGAATGCGACGGCAGTATGCGGTGGACCTAAGGGGGCGAGACTGTCCATTGGAGTGGGTGCAGACATTCGACACGGAAGCGGTACCGCTATGTGCGCCCGCAGCCCTTCCTGTTTGTAGGAGATCATCGCCCGGGCACCGATCTGATTGTTCAGCAAACGTTTGAGAAGCTGGGTGTCAAAGCCCCTCCGAGCCGGCGGACTGGTGGCAGGACCGTTCCGCTCAATGCACTCGATGATGAGTTCGCGGCGGTCTTGATCCCCCACAAGAGCCTAGGAGACCGCGACAGATCCGTCCAGTACGGACAGTGCTCCATACTTGACGGCGTTCGTCGTCAGTACATGAATGGCGATTTCCTAGCTATCGCGGATGCTGTGATGGAGCTACAATGACCCACCAATCCGGAGCATGCCATGAGTGCGCTCGTCGAGGAGCTTGACTGTCGCCCACTCCCATGGGAGCGCTCAGCCTCGAGCTGACCTCTGATCCACGCTGCCGGCTGGTTCTTGGTGACTTCTTTGCAGGAGCCGCTTCGGAGGTGGGCTTCAATGCCGACCAACCAGGACGCCGCTACCACGCGATCCTGGTCGATATCGACCACTCACCGAAGAACGTCCTGCATCCGAGCCATTTAGCGCTCTACACCGTCGAGGGTCTCACGCGCCTTTCTGCGCACCTTCATCCTGGTGGCGTCGTTGCCCTGTGGTTAAACGATCCTCCGGACGATGGGGTTCAATGGGCACTTCGTGAGGTGTTTGCCACCAGCGAGGCTCGTATCGTTGCGTTCGACAACATACGGAAGGATGGTGAGGTGACAAACACAGTGTACGTCGCAACGCGTGGTCGCTAACAGCCCTGGCGGGACTCTCATTCGTCGGGCCAGCCCCAGCCACCGTTCCATCCGCCGATCAAAGTGGATCACTTGCGGGCGCTCGGGCCTTCTCGTTGTCCCATGGAGATACGCATGGCCCAGTTTCCTATCATGAAGACCATCGCCAACATTGCCGTCACTCATGTTGATGGAGAATATCGCATCCGGATCGAGGATGAGTCCGGCGATACCGGGGTTTATCGCGCCTCATCCGATCAGGTTATGGATCTCGCCAACATGCTCGACGACCACTTTAGTGATGAAGACGAGGAGCTAACCGCTGGATAAGGCTTTCTGAAACGATCCATGACAGGGACGTTGTGAGTCTTCCGCGACCGTACTCACGCCTCGGCCTGCCGAACCCACGTCCACGAAGACGCCCCTTTGGAAAGGGCTTCTGCCTCTCGTTGGTGCGCTGCAGCAACCGACGGCCGTCTCAGGCTTTCTCTACGATCAGCCCACATGGAGAGTATGCATGTCCCGTATGGAGACAAGAGCCGAGACAAGCTCGCGCAGCCCGGTTGGGTCGGCGCCTCGCTCTACTGAACCGCAGCGGGCAAACACCCAGCGGCATGGGCAGGCGAGTACAGGGTCGGGCAGGGCGCCTCGTTCTAACGAGAGCTCTCATTCGAGCCCTTGGCGTTGGCTTACGCCCGTTCTGGCAGGCTCGGCCGCAGCGCTCGGCGCAGCTGCTCTGTACAACCGGCAGAGAACGGGGGCTGCCGAACGCAAGGCGCCGCCCGTGGGCCGGTTTCTCGACGTTGATGGTGTGCGTCTGCACTACATCGAGCGCGGCGCGGGCGAGCCTGTCGTGCTGATCCATGGCAACGGCACCATGATCCAGGACTTTACCGTCAGCGGTCTCGTGGACCGTCTGGCGTCCCGATACAGGGTGATCGTGATTGATCGTCCTGGTTATGGCTACAGCAGCAGACCTCGCCAGCTCTGGACCCCACGAGCCCACGCCAAGCTCTTCCAGCGTGCGTTGAAGCAGCTCGGCGTCGAGCAAGCTGTTGTCCTAGGGCACTCCTGGGGCACCCTGGTCGCAGTCGCCCTCGCGCTGGAGTGCCCGTCGCTTGTTCAAAGCCTTGTGCTTGCCTCGGGCTACTACTACCCGACGCTGCGAGCCGACACGTTCCTGTTCTCGCCGCCGGCTGTTCCCGTGATCGGCGACGCGATGCGCTACACCATCTCCCCCCTGGTCGCCCGCGCCATGATGCCGGGCCTGATCAAACAAATGTTCGCGCCCGCGGAGGTGTCGGAGCGGTTCGAGCGCCTGTTCCCCAAGGAAATGATGCTCCGTCCGTCGCAGCTGCGCGCCGCGGCTGAGGACGCAGCCCTCATGACTCCCTCAGCAATGGAGCTGCAGCACCACTATCGGGAACTGCGGATGCCAATCACGATCATCACAGGTGCCGACGATCAGATTGCGGATGTGGGCCGTCAGTCGAAGCGCCTGCATCGGGAGCTGCCGCAGAGCGAGTTTATCGTGCTTCCGGGCCTCGGCCATATGGTCCACCACCTGGCTCCCGACGCGGTCGCCAGTGCGGTGGGACGAGCCGCACAGAAGGCTGCTGCCGCGCTCTGAGTCCGGGCGATCCGGGCTCCTTGATCACCGGCTGACCTAGCGTGCGTCCCGTGGAGCTGCCTTTGATTACCGAGCGCGCGGATCAACGCGGTCATACCTCGTTCTCAAGGGAGAGTATAAGCAAGTAAAACGCGTTGATGTAGCAAAGCCAGTTTCGATCTCAGCCCTATGGCACTACGTCATCCGTCATCGCTGGAAAGCTGACATTCGCCCTTCATGTGGGTAGCGATGGCCGACATCGCGCTATCGAGAGTGGGGAAGTTAGCAGTGGCCATTTTGTACAGCCCCGAGCTGCGATCTGCATCGATGACGAATAGCGACAGAGAAATCTCAGTGATTGTTCCGAGAGGTCGCCCGAGCCTATCCCTCAACCTCCAGGTGCCTGGTTTGATCTTCGCACGTGTCACGACCACATCCACGGCAGTTGCTCCGTCAATACAGCATAATACAACTTGTCCTGCGCTGAGAAAGCGGCTGTCAAGTGATGTTCCGGAAGCGTCCGCTCTGTTGTTCTCAAAGCATGCCGACATCCTCAGCCTATGAGAATTCAGCAACGGCTCTCCTGCACCTTGCATAGAACTCGCCAATCAGAATGGCGGGGCCTTAGATCAGGCTGATCCTGAGGCACTTTGAGGACCGTTGAGAGGCTTTCGAGCATCTCCTCCTCGATATCCTGGTTGCCTTCCTCAATTGCTTGGATGTCCTCCTTGGCAATGCCGCTCTTTTCGGCGAGGTCATCGCGCGAGATGCTCCTCCATCGGCGATAAGCCATCAGGGCGGGCTCGCCGCCTGCGAGCGCATAGGTAACATCCATCGGCACTCGGAAGACATCAACCATCGTGGTCTCCTCCAGAATCCCAGCTTAACACAGAAGGAGTTGCTCATGGGGTGGAGATGTCACATCAGTTAAGGGAGGTTACATCAAGAACTGCTCCGCCGATTTCTGGTGACCTTGCTACGTGAGCCCAGGCGGATGGCGGTATTTGTCAATACGTGGCTGAAGCAGAAAGGCTGATGTATCCCGCACACCACTCAAGCTCACAAAGGGATCGGCTTCGATGCTTGTCCTCGGATATGGCACAATCCTTCCATGATACGAATTAGTCTTGATGAGGACTAAAACAAAAAGCCTTCATCTCAGATGATTCAGAACGGAGAGAGGCTCTGGCATGACCGCTTACAGAATGTGGAACCATTGGTATCCTGATGTAGATGGAGGCTTAACCGCAAACAGTGCTCATAACTGATCTTAGTTCCTGCTTTGTTCTGGCATTCGGAATTCATGTCAGGTAGAGTCAATACTCAGAATTTACACAAGCGGAGCCATGATGAGCATCGACAAGAACAAGGCGATCGAAACAGCGGTAGCCCAGATCGAGCGTGCCTTTGGCAAGGGCTCGATCATGCGCCTTGGCGACCGTCAGGTCGTTGAGGTGGAGACGATTTCGACCGGCTCTCTGGGGCTCGATATCGCTCTGGGCGTGGGTGGTCTTCCGAGAGGTCGCGTCGTCGAGGTCTATGGGCCGGAATCCTCAGGCAAGACGACGCTGGCGCTCCAGACCGTCGCCGAGGCTCAGAAGACGGGCGGCGTCTGCGGTTTTATCGATGCGGAGCATGCGCTCGATCCAGCCTATGCGCGAAAGCTGGGCGTTAACCTCGATGATCTCCTGATCTCTCAGCCGGACAATGGCGAGCAGGCGCTTGAGATTGCCGATACCCTGATCCGCTCGGGCTCTGTCGATGTGTTGGTTATTGACTCGGTGGCCGCCCTGACGCCGAAGGCCGAGATCGAGGGCGAGATGGGCGAGAGCCGTCCTGGTCTTCAGGCCCGCCTGATGAGCCAGGCCCTGCGCAAGCTCACCGGCTCGATCAGCCGCACCAAGACGATGGTGATCTTCATCAACCAGATCCGCATGAAGATCGGCGTCATGTACGGTTCACCTGAGACGACCACCGGCGGCAACGCGCTGAAGTTCTACGCCTCCGTACGTCTTGACATTCGTCGCATTTCGACTCTGAAGGATCGCGATGAGCCGATCGGCAATCAGGTGCGGGTGAAGGTCGTCAAGAACAAGGTGGCTCCGCCCTTCAAGCAGGTTGAGTTTGACATCATGTTCGGCGAGGGCATCTCCAAGATGGGCGAGCTGATCGATCTTGGGGTGAAGGCCAACGTGGTCGAGAAGTCGGGCGCCTGGTTCTCCTATGACAGCCAGCGCCTCGGCCAGGGCCGCGAGAACGCCAAAGCCTTCCTGAAGGAAAATACCGGGATCGCGTCTGAGATTGAGGCAAGGATTCGTCAGAACGCTGGTCTGTTGATAGATGCGTTGCAGGCCAACGATACCGCTGACGCTCCGGCAGACGATGCGGCATAAGTCTGAACCAGGAACGCCGGTTTTGATGGACTGGCGTTTTGCATTGCTAGCTCACATAGGCCATCGTGGTGAGATCGAGTTAACACCATGATAGCTAGCAGCAGGCGAATATGCCTGTAATCTTCCCGTCATTGCCCTGTGCTCGAACGCTCCTCCGAACGATGACGTTCAACAGGCGCTTTGTGAGGTGTTTACGAGCAGCGAGCCTCAGACCGTCACCTTCGACAATGTACGGGTGCTGCGATGCCGAACGCAATGTATATCGCAATGCGTGGTTGCTAACAGTTCTGGCGGGGCTACCATTCGGCGGATCGGGGCAGCCATCATTTGATCCGCTTGATCAAAATGGATCACTCGCGGGCGCTCAGGCGTTCTCGCTACCTTATGGAGTTACAGATGGCTCAATTTCCTATCATGAAGAGCCTCGCCAACATTGCCGTCATGCAGGTTGACGGAGAGTATCGCATTCGGATCGAGGATGAGTCTGGCGATGCCGCGGTTTATCGCGCGTTGTCGGATCAAGTCGCGGATCTGGCGGACATGCTCGACGATCTCCTCGGTGACGAAAGCGATGAGGCGGCGGCTGGCTAAGGCTCGCTGAAACGATCGGTGCCAGGAGCACCTTGAACGATTCAGGACCGTGTTCACGCTTCAGACCCATGAGGCCAACGCACACAATGACGCTCCTCTGGAAAGGGCGTTTGCCTGTTCACTGTCAGCTTCAATCGGAATAGCAGGCAGCAACAGCAAAGCACACGGTGTAAGCTCAGGGGATCAGACATCTGATCCCATCACTTCCTCGGTGGTCACATGAAAGTCGACCAGAGTGCTGGGCCAAAGGTGAGGGTCAGCGGCACGTCGGCAGCATCGCGGCCACGAGCGATCAGAATCCGGCCGATCCGTGGATCATTGTTGCGGGGGTCGAACGTGTGCCAGCGCCCACCCAGAAAGACCTCGATCCAGGCGGCAAAGTCCTGAGGGGCATGAGGCGGTGGAAGGCCGATGTCACTGATGTAACCAGTGCATTAACGGGCCGGGATGTTGAGGCAGCGGCAGAACGTGAGCGCCAGATGAGCATAGTCGCGGCACACGCCGCGCTCTTCCTCAAACGCTTCAACAGCCGTACGCGTCGCGCGCGAGTGCTCGTAGCCGAAGGTGATATGATCGTGCACGTAATCGCAGATGGCCTGCACGCGGTCCCAGCCCAACGGAGCTGATCCAAAGCGACTCCAGGCAATGTCGGTGAGACGGTCCGTCTCGCAGTAGCGGCTGCCCAACAGGTAGAGCAAGGTTTCTGCGGGAAGGTTTTGGATCTGGATCTGCTCAGCCCCTGGATCTGCCAAGTCCCACTGGCCTGTATCGCGGATAACGGTTTCTGTCCTGAAGCTGATCCTTCCAGCCGGTGCAACGAGGCGGTTACACCAGTTCCCGAAACTGTCCCGGTATCCGTCCACCGGCACTGATGGCGTGGTGATGAGATAGTCGGGCCGCTCCAGGTCGGACACTCTCGAGGAGTGCACATTGAGGATCGCGATCATGGGCGTGACTTGCCCGAGCTCGTACGTCATCTCGCAGCCGACGCGTATCCGCATGGGTTTTTCCTTAGCCGTCCCATGCAGCGGAATTGCACCCGCCAGGGATCATGGTTGATCTTCTCCCGGATCGAGACGGGGCCGCTCATCCCGTGACGTCTGTCTCCGGCCGGTCCTGTCCCGGAGACACTTCTTCGTGCCAATCGCCGACTTCGTCCTGGAACTCGATGTCTTCAGTCGCGCCCGGCAGCCTCTGTTCGGCGGCAGTCCGCTCCGCTGCCTCGCGTGCTTCCTCATAGGTGGCATAGCGTTCCGAGAAGACATCCCCGGCTTTGTAGACCCATCCACCTTCGTGCTCGACGAGCCTATAATGAACATTGGCCATGACTCTTCTCCCGTTGGCTTCGATGCGGGCGAACAACACACCAGGAGAGGCACCTGCGTTTTCAGGAGCCGCCGTACTGTGGGCTCCAGAAAAACACCTCGTCGCCACTGTGATCCAGAATCCGCAAGGCGTCAGGCTTTTGCGGCATGTCCAATGTTTCGAAGAGGGATTGGGCTCTCACTTTCGCGTCCTCCAGATCCGCTGCGTCATGTTCAACCCGGTCCAGGGTCGCATGAGCTTCGTCTGTGCCACGCACCCGAAAGAACTCGATGACAAACATCACAGTGGCTCCATCTTGCTAAGAAACGGGATGTCTTCCAGGCAGCCTGTTCCTTGAGAGTGATTCCATACCTCATCTTCTTCGTTCGCTTTGTGAAGCGAGGCGGGAGGCCGACCACTTACTCCGCTCGTGGGAGCACCAGGGTTTGCTCCACGCCACCACCGCGCGGTAACTTGCCTTCGCTCACGCCTCATTCAGAGGCTCGCGCTGCGAGCACGCAGAGAAAGTGAGAAAGTGAGAAAGTATAAATCCCCATTGTTCAGTGTTGTCACTTTGTCATTCACTCCCGAAAATCTGTTGCATTGGCTTGAGAGTGCTGGGCGATATCCTCAGGTTCATTGATTAGACAGGTCCGTCTCACACAAAGCCGCGGCATCAGCATCGTTGCGCGCGAGCAGGGCCTGCAGGACCGCGAGGGTGGCCTCATCGGCTGCCGCAGCCGCAAGCTCAAAGACGGCAATGGCATAGGCCTCAGCATCATCGGCGCGGATTTCCAGCCGATGAGCCCTGTGGCGTTCTGTCCAAAGGGCCCCACCCGCCACAGATCTGACTTTTTGCTCCGCGAGCCACGTCTTGACCCTGATATTGGCCGCTTCAACGGTCACGCGGTTGTCATAGATGCGCTGCTCGACACGGTCGAGTTGGCTCTCAAGAACATCCTGCGACTGGTCGAAGGTCGCCGCGCCGTTCGATTTAAGCGCCTCAAGCCGGCGGTCCATCCCGTGAAGCTTGATCCGCAGCTCGTCACAAAGGCGGCCGATCCGCTCACTCATTCGCGTCTCCTGTGAGATCGGACCCTAGCGGTCGAGGCAGATGTGGTCTGAGGCCATGTTCCGCCTGCTGCAGCGAAGCGCTCAAGGCTGCTTGTCCAAGGCCCAGAACTCCACATCCCTTGTGGCCTGCTCATGGGAGAGGCCGTACCTTTCCTCAACTCGTCCGATGAGTTCTGATGTGGTTCGAATCCCGGATAACTCGGCCGCCGTCAGCCGCAGCCAGGTGGCCTGCGCCATCTGCACCGAGTGAGGCGTGAGACCGGGGGCATCATGATCCTCATAGTGCTCCAGATTGAACGGAAAGCTTTTGCTTAGACACATGGCGAGCCTCCTCACAGTCCCGCATCCTCTCGAAAACCCGACCTCGGGCTGGAGCGAAAACGAGGGGCAACAACAAGTTGTGCTCAGATCAATATGGAGACCGATCAGACAATTGCATCGGATCAGATAAATAAAACCCGAATAGGAGAGGTCTTATATCTAATAGTCTGCAAAAGAGTATACTTCTCGACTGACAGAAGGCCTAGTTTCCAGGTGTTGTTGCCTAGCAAGCCGCCTGATTCACCAGAGGAATTCCGCAATGTTAAGCCAGACGCTTTTTTCTGTCCTGCTGATTGCTGGGTGCCTCGTTGTGTACGGGGTGGGCATTCGGAGGAGGCCGAGAAACCGGCCCCAGTCACCGAGATGATGGAGGGGAGATTCGACACATCCTTCCTGCCGATGACCGGGTCATCGGGGAACCCGGGTACGATTCAGCAGAAGACTTTGAGCGGGCTCGCTTCTCGCACGCGCCGGGTGAACCTTCCGGACCAGGAAGGTCCGCTGAGTAACCTGGTTGGCACAACGGGTTGGCCAGGCTGGCAGTCACAAGCATGCAAAGTTGAACCAGGAGACTGAAGGCATGAGTAGCGTTTCTATCGAAAGCATTGCGCTCCATATCGTTCGTCACCTTGTCCGGGGAATGGGTAAAACCGAAGGGCAAGGAGCGTCGATCCAGAGCCTCAGGCATTGGTGGACAGTGAGCCTGGGTCAGCGCGGCGAAAACTTTGAACTCGGCCTTGATTACGCGGATCAATCCGAGTGGGTTATGCGTGGGCCCGACAACATTATCCTGCTCACGACTCTGGGTTCCGAAAAAGGCGCCGCATCTCGCTAGGAAGCATCATCCGAAGCGACAGAGCCAAAAGCGCCAGCACCTCTAAACGATCTCCTGGCGCTCTACTCGACTGTGATTGTGCCGGAGCGTGACTTCTTGACGAGTGCGCTCAAGCGCAAGGGAGCCCGGTTCCCTAACGGCGCTTGTGAGAATGAGGCAGGACTGGGCTTGGGGCGTTCAGGTCTTGGGCTTGCGCATAATCGGCTCGTTCTCGCCGGTCGGGCAGGGCTGGGGTCATCTCCAGAACCTCAGCAACCCGCTGCTTGCCACGCTCCGCCTCGATCCTGACCCGCACCGTGGTTCCCCGTGGAAGCCAGACATAGCCCGCCTGCTTGAGCACTGACATGTGCAGGAAGGCGTCGCCGTAGCCGTTGCTCAGGGCCACGAAGCCAAACTGCTTGGTCAGGTCAAACCAAGCGACCGTTCCCGTGACCGTCATGCCCGACCTCCGCGAGCGGCAACGTCGGCACAACCGGCCTGGGTTCGCCAGTCATCAGCTCGCGCACGGCGCTCCGCTTGCACAGCGAGCCTCATCGGCCCTTGTGCCGGATCGGCGGAGCCTTCACCGGCCACGCAGAGCCTTTTTCGGCAAAGTTAATCTTCAAGACCCACATAGATGGACGACAGGTTTTCATTTGCATGGGATAGTTACTTTACTGTCAGCAACTGATCTCAGGCGCTGATAGCAGAGAGATCCGTGTGCTCCCGCCTGCGGCGTTGTCACGTTAACCTGGGCATGAGATCGAGCGGTGTAGATGGTCCGGCATGAGCAAGCTTATCAGCTACAAACGCCATCGCTTTCCGCCTGAGATCATCGCCCATGCGGTCTGGTTGTACTTCCGGTTTCCTCTGAGCCTGCGATTGGTCGAGGAGATGTTGCTCGAGCGCGGCGTCGTTATCTCGTACGAGACCATCCGCCGCTGGGCGCTGAAGTTCGGGCCGGCGTACGCTCGCCGCCTCAGGCGCAAGACGCCAAGCCGTCGCGACGTGTGGCACTTGGATGAGGTTGTGATTACGATCTCTGGCCAGAAGCACTGGTTGTGTCGGGCGGTGGATTAGGATGGCTATGTGCTCGATGAGGTTATCCAGACCCGCCGTGACACCAAGGCGGCCAAACGCTTGCTGAGGCGTCTTTTGCGCAAGCAGGGCTGCCCACCCCGGCGGATGATCACCGACAAGCTCGGCTCTTATGCTGCCGCCCAGCGTCAGATCATGCCAGATGTCGAGCACCGCTCCCACAAAGGGGTCAACAATCGGGCAGAAAATTCGCATCTTCCGTTCCGCCAACGAGAGCGGGTGATGCAAGGCTTTCGATCGCCCAGGTACCTGCAGCGGTTCGTGAATGTCTTCTCGGCCGTCCGCAATCTTTTCGTTCCACCTCGCTCCAGCCGCTCCGCCCCTGCCACCCATCTGCACCGCCTCAACGCCATGGCGGAATGGAAAGCTGTGACCAACATTGCTGCCTGAGCCCGTCCGGCGACCAATTCGACCTGAAGTGCACTTGCTGGCAGTTAATGTGACAACGCCGAAATAGTAACCGCACAGGCGTATGTCCGACGGTACGACTTCGATCAGCGCGCCGCTATTCAAATCATCCTCACCAGCATCTCGTTGGCCAGTGCGACGCCCTGTCCGAGGGGCCTGTCATCGCACGCACTCTGTCTCATGCCGCTTCGACTCCACACCACTCGGCGATGAAGAGCGCCATCGCGGTGGTGATGCGCTTGATGGACGCAATGCTGGCTCGTTCGTCGAATCCATGGATGTTCTGGGAACTCGGACCATAACAAAGCGCCGGAATCTTATCGTAAAGCGCATAGACGCGCGCGTCGAGATAGCCCGCCGTCATGAAGGTTTCTAGCGGCTTGCCCGTTGCAGCTTCATGGGCGCGGCCGAGCACGGATTCGGCCTCGGAACCGGGCGCGAGCACGTAGCCCTCGGTGTAAAAACCGTTGAAGGTCACCAGCGGGGGATTGTTGGCAAAATAGGCATCGGACCGCGCGAACGCGCCGAGACGGTTGCGGATTTCCTGGGCGGCCTCTTCGGCGGACGTGCCGGGATAAATCGCGATCCGGCAATCAAGCCGGCACCAGCACGGGACTGATGAGGCCCAGTCGCCACCCTCGATCTTGCCCACATTGAGGTTGATGGGGTGGGCTTCGTTCTCGAAATGCTCGCGTCCCACCTTGCGGGTGTTCCATTCCTCTTCCATCCGGCGCAGTTCGGCGATGACGCGGTAGGCGGCGTCGATGGCGTTGGCCCCGGCTCCCATCTCGCGCACCGGGTGACCGCGAACCTCGACCTGGAACCACACCACGCCCACATTGGCGCGAACCAGCTTTTCCTCTTCGGGCTCGGGAATGAGAACGGCATCGGCCTTGTAGCCACGCAGATGGGTCATTAACGCACCGTTGCCGGTCGATTCTTCCTCCACAACGGACTGGACATAGACTGTCGCTGCCGGCTGCAGGCCAATGCGGCGTAAGGCGTCCATCGCGAAGAGATTTGCCGCGTGGCCGACCTTCATGTCGGCGCCGCCGCGACCGTAGATCCAATCCCCCTCGATCACCGGATCGAACGGGGCATGTGTCCACATCTCGGCAGGTCCGGGGGGGACAACGTCCACGTGGGCCTGAAGAATGAGCGAGCGACCGGCCTCTGTCCGCGGGCGGTGAATTCCGACGACGATCGGCGCCTCCGAATGCTCGTCCGTCCAGGGCGATCCGCCCGGGTGACTTTCGATGGCGGCGCGATCCATCTCGAACCTGTCCATCGCGTAGCCACGGTCCGACAGCTGACGAAATACGAAATCCTGCACGGTGTGTTCGGCGCCACGCACGGACGGGAAGCGAATCATCTCCTGCGTGAAGGCCAGCTGATCGGCAAAGCCCGCCTCGACGGAGGCGATGATCTTGTCACGGAGGTCGGCTTCCAGGGTCATGGGTGCGCTCGCATCAGACGGGTCAGGATTATGGTGACGAAGGGAGTATTTGCAAGGGCTCTGACTTGTGTCAAACTATGACTGCTTGTGTCACCTGATGGCACTTGGGAGGGTTTCTGAACCGGTGATGGACCACGCCGACACGCTTCCGCGGTTTCCCGGGAAACCTGGAGTGCCCCAGGTGCGCGCCGTCGAGCGGGCGGTGGCACTGTTGCGCGCCTTTGCGCCCGATCGACCGCGCCTGACATTGACAGAGCTTGCCCAAGCGACCGCGCTCGACAAGGGAACGGCACGCCGTCTCCTGCACACGCTGATCGCGACGGGCGTTGTCGGCTTCGATGCGCGCGCACAGCATTACATGCTCGACCCCGCCATTCTGGAGATTGCCTCCGCAGTGCAGGTGGGATCCGACTTGCGCGATATTGCTTCACCCATTCTGGGAGAAGTCTCCGAGGCAACGGCCACATCCGCATTCCTTTGGATCCCCCATGAGCACGCGGCTTTGTGCGTCGATCGCGTTCGCGCGCCGCGGCTTCATATCGACACCACCTGGTTCGCCGTCGGTGCGCGCGCGGCGCTCAATTGCGGTGCCGGTCCTCGGATCGTGCTCGCCTTCATCGACGATGACACACGCGAACGCAGCCTCGCGGGCGATATGCCCCGGCGCACGGCGTTCAGCGAGACTTCGCCCGCAAAATTGCGCAAAGCCGCGAAAACCATTCGTCAAAGAGGGTGGGAACTGGCAAAGGACGATTTCTATGTCGGCCTCGCGGCGCTCGGCGTGCCCATTTTGGACCGCAGCGGAGTGTTCGCCGGATCCCTCAGCATCACGGGCCTCACCGCCGATATCGTGGCGAATGCTCCGACCCGGCACCTGAAGGTACTCAAAGACGCAGCCGAACGGATCGGGGCCAGGCTTCAGACCCACCACACAGAAGTCGATCGCCGGCAGGGGAGGAAACCATGAGCGCAACCAGCAGCACATCGGGTGCGGCCATTGGGGCAAACGCAATGATACCCCGCGTTGTCCCGGTGTCCCCGGAACACCGCGACGCCTGGGAGAAGCTGTATGCTGGCTACGCGGAATTTTACCGGGTCACGCAGATACCCGAGATGCGCGCTACCGTCTGGGGGTGGTTGCAGGACCCCGAACACGAGGTGGAGGGGTTCGTTGCCCTCGACCAGAACGATCGACCCATCGGCCTTGCGCACTTTCGAGCCTTCGCGCGTCCGCTGGCTGCAACGACGGGTGGCTTTCTGGATGATCTGTTCGTGGCGCCCGATGCGCGCGGCTCCGGCGCTGCGCAGGCGCTGATCGACGCGGTCGTCGAGGCCGGCCGCGGTCGGGGCTGGACGGTTATCCGGTGGATTACCGCCGACGACAATTATCGCGCGCGGTCGGCCTATGATCGCATCGCGGGCCGCACAAAATGGATCACCTACGAGATCAAGACGCCTTGAAAATCGAAGCGCGTGCAGCCAGGCCTACCCTCCCTGCCGCCTATTACAAGGCGGCGATCCCACTCCTTGCACTGCTCTGGGGCTTTAACTGGCCCGCGGTAAAGATTGTGCTGTCCGAGATCAGCCCTTGGGCGTTTCGGGCAAGCGCCATGAGCCTCGGGGGCGCGGTGCTCGCCGGAGTCGCTCTCATGCGCGGCGACTCGCTTGCCGTGAGGCGCGACCATTGGGCGCGACTCATCGGCGCCGGATTTCTCTCCATCGCGGCCTTCAATATCCTGCTCACATTCGCACAGCTCTCCGGCCCCACGTCGCGAGCCGCTATCGTCACGTTCACGATGCCGATCTGGACCGTGATCTTCGCGCGACTTCTGCTCGGCGAGAAATTCGACCGGCGACAATGCCTCGGGCTTGCACTCGGGGCCGGCGGATTGGTGGCACTGGGATGGCCGTTGCTGAGGAGCGGTGAGCTCACGACCGGAGTGCTTCTGTCACTGGTGGCGGGAATTTACTGGGCTCTCGGCACCATCGTCAGCAAGCGGTTTCCCGTAGCGGCGCCGCCCCTCACGATCGCCACGTGGCAAATTCTCGTCGGCGCGGCCTGCGCCATAGGGGGCATGATTGCGTTCGAGGGCGTGCCCGTGCCGCATGCACTCCAGGCGGCCACCATCATGGCATTTCTCTACCACGTGCTTCTTTCGCAGGCGCTTGCCTATCTTCTCTGGTTCGCCATCCTGGCGCGTGTACCGGCCGGCACTGCGAGCCTTGGAACATTAATGGTTCCTCCGGTCGGGGTTTACGGCGCGATGCTACTGCTCGGTGAACAACCAACGATGGCCGATTTCATCGGGCTCATTCTGGTGATCGGTGCGGCCGCGTCAGTACTCCTCCCCGCGCGAGGTTCACGGGCATCATGAGCGCCACGCGAAACGTCCCGGATCGACATCGCTCGCGCGATGTTGGACAATCCACCATCGAAATCGTAGCACATCACGCGAGAGAAACATGGCTTTCCAATGCACGATCCCTGCTGTCCCGACAGTGCAGCAAGACGACTCGACCATTCGCATCACCCGATGGGATTTTCCGACCGGCGCGGTAACCGGCTGGCACCGGCACGAATGGCCTTATTTCGTCATCATGCTCACGGACGGAATCCTCAGAATTCATGATGGCAAATCGGCGAGGGACGTACCGCTCGTCGCTGGACAATCCTATATGCGCCTCGCCGGGATCGAGCACGATGTCATGAACGGATCGGAGCACCCGATCGCGTTCGTCGAAATCGAGGTCAAGCAGCCGGAGGCTCTCTCGCAGGCGCCCGCCTAATCGCCTGGTTTTGGCCGCGGTCTCGCCTAGCGGCCCGCGACTTCCCTCAGGACCTCGTCGAGTGCGGTGAGGAACAGGTCCGCGTTGTCGTTCGAGAAGACGAGAGGCGGCCTGATCTTGAGGACATTGGCAGCAGGCCCGGCCGCGCTGATGAGGATGCGGCGGGCGCGAAGCCCGTTGACGACACGGGCGGTTTCATCCGTTGCAGGCTCGCGCGTCCGCGGATTGCTCACGAGTTCGACGCCGACGAATAGGCCGGCAGCGCGAATGTCGCCGATCATCGCGTGCGTCTTTGCCAGTTCCTCAAGGCCGTCGCTAAGACGGGCGCCCACCGCGGCGGCATTGTCGATGAGGTTTTCGTTTTCGATGACATCCAGCACCGCCATCCCGACCGCGACCGAGACGGGGTTTCCGCCGAACGTGTTGAAATAGCGCAGATTCTGACCGAACTCGGCCAGAATCTCCGGACGCGCCACCATGCCGGCTATGGGATGCCCATTGCCCATCGGCTTTCCGAGCGTGACGATGTCGGGAACGATGCCGTGGCGCTGGAAACCCCACATCTGGCCGCCGGTCCGGCCAAATCCCGGCTGAACCTCGTCGGCGATGAAGACCCCGCCGGCCTTGTGCATGACCGCGACAGCCTCTGCGAGGAAGCCGGGCGGATCTGTGAATACGCCATCGCTGGAAAAAATAGTGTCGACGATAAGCCCCGCCGGCTTGATGCCGTTGGCACGCATGTCATCAATCGCGCATTGCACATGACGAGCGAACAACGCGCCCACATCCTGACCACTATTTCGATAGGCATCCGGCGCTGGCACCGTGCGAACGTGATCGCCGAGCCTCATTGAACTGCCGAGAGATGGGGACATCTCCGCGACGGCGTTGGTGACGCCGTGATAGGCATAGTGCGTGACTATGAAGCCGGTGCCGCCAGCATGCGCCTTCGCTACGCGAAACGCCAGATCGTTCGCCTCACTGCCAGTGCAGGTGAACATTACGTGCCCAAACTCGGAAGGAAAGTGGCCCAAAAGCCGCTCGGCATAATCGAGAGCGGAATCATGCAGATATCGCGTATGGGTGTTGAGCGTGCGGGCCTGTCGGCAGAGCGCCTCTAGCACGTGTGGATGACAATGCCCGACCGATGCGACATTATTGTAAACGTCGAGATACGCACGCCCTTCGGGATCATAGAGCCACACGCCTTTGCCGCGCACGACGTGAACGGGCTCGGTGTAGAAGAGCCGGTAGGCCGGGCCGAGAAGCCGCCGCCGCCGCGCGATCATCTCCCTTTGTTGCACAGACAAGTGGCCCGCATTGGCAGGGTCGTAGGCGTTGATCATCGTCATATCGATCGCTCCGTTTGGCAGGCTCGACGCAGGTAGATTTGCGCGTCCGTGCGACTCAATTCACTGCACCGTGCTAGACCTGCCCAGGCCTGCGGGCTGTTGCGCAGGATATAGGTGGCGTTCTCAGGATACCGTGCTGCCCGCCACCCGGAGATGGCGACCGTGAGGACCATGCGCGTCATGATCAAGTCGAAGAGAATGTCGAGTTCTTCGGGCTCGAGCGGAAGAACGCAGTGATAGGCGGAGATCATCTCGGCGGCAGTCTCAAGCGGATGGCTGCCGGACCGAAGCTGATAGGCGGCCGCCACCGCCAGATTGTTGATGAGGGGCGCGTGAACCATATCGCCGAAATCGATGATGCCAGCGATGCGGCTGTGATCATCGGGCGACACCAGCACGTTATGCGGGTTGAGATCGTTGTGAATCACCTGAGCGCGCAGGCGCGGCAGCTTCGGCAATGCGTGAGCCTCGAAGGTATCGAGATAGCCTTGTGCCAGGGTGCGGCGCGCCCTGTCCTGAACGTGAACGAGCAGGTCGCGTACGCGACTGGCATGTTTCAGGTCCCACATCAGTTCGTGACCCGCGGCCGGGTGGAAGAATCCGCGCATCGCAAGGTCGAGGCGCGCCGTCTCCGCTCCGAGATTTCGCCTGAGCGCGGGGCCGGCCGATACGCGGTGGAAAGGCACTCCCTGCAGGAACGAGAGAACGCGAACGATGCGCGGCGTCTCATTTTCGAGGGCCAACACCCACTCGGCAGCGCCCGCCCGCGTCGGCACCAGACGGGGCACCGGAAGATTCGGATTGACCTGTGCGATATGGAGGAGAGCGCGGGTCTGAAAGTCGATTACCTCCCTACTTTCAGCCGGGTTGCTAACCTTCAGCACATAATGCTCATCGCCGACCTGGAGATGAAAGTTTCTATCACGTTCGCCGGCGAGCTCGGAGATACGCCCGGTGAGGCCGAAAACATCCCGTGCAACTCCGTCGACTTCGTCAAGCGTGAGGGCGGGAGAGGCCGTGTCGAGAAGCGAAGCGATGTCGGAGATCTGCTTGGTCATCTTCGGAACTCCTCGGCGGCCTGTCGATGATGCATGATGCATCATTTTATTCAAGAGAGGCCGTGCTTTTCTTAGTTCAACGGTGAGCGGAAGTGACGCGAATACAATGTCGAGCCGCCCGCGATGGGAGTTTGCAGCACAGCGCGCGGCAAACGATGTCGTTTGGACAATTTAGCGATCCGCCCTGCCGACTGCGGCGTGCAGCAGTACGTTCAACCCAGGCTCCAGATCTTCGCGTGTGGCGCGCTCGTTGTTGTTGTGGGTGATGCCACCCTCACACGGCGTAAAGATCATGGCCGCCGGGCAAACCCGCGCCATGAAATAGGCGTCGTGCCCAGCCTGACTCGGCAGGTCGCGGGTTGAATATCCGAGAGCCTGTGCGTGAGTCCGGATGTCAGCGATCATCTGCTGGTCGAAGATGGCGCCGCCCCAGCCCCAGCGTTCAAATACCTTGCCGGTGCATCCCGCACGGGCGGCCGAAACGCCGACAGCGCGTTCGACCCGTTCCGCCATCACAGCGGCGACCTCCGGATCGTTGTGCCGCACATCGCAAAAGGCCTGCGCCCAATCCGACACGATGCCGGCCTTGTTCGGCCAGGCGGTCATTCGTGCCGCGGTCGCCTTGCCGCCCGTGTCGGCGTAGTCCCAACCGATATCGTCCACGGCGACAAGCAGGCGAGCCGCTGCCACCAGTGCGTTGCGTCGATGCTCCATCGGACAGGGTCCCGCATGGGCTGTCTCGCCGTTGAACTCCACAAAAAACCCGCGGGAGCTGTACGCGTGGGTGACGATGCCAACCTGCGTCTTCTCCGCATCGAGGATGGGGCCCTGCTCGATATGCAGCTCGAAATAGGCATCCAGCTCCCGGCCGCCGACGGGCGCATCACCGAGGTAACCGATGCGTCGCAACTCCTCCCCAAACGTCGCAGCGTCGTCACTCGGACGCTGGTGAACCCAATCGAGTTCGTATGCGCCGGCGAAGCATCCGGAGGCAGTCATCGGCGGAGAGAAACGCGCGCCTTCCTCGTTCGTCCAATTGACGATCTCGATCGGCCGCTGCGTCTGGTGCCCCAGGTCGTTCAGCGTGCGGATAGCTTCGAGTGCGCCAAGAACACCCACGATACCGTCGAACCGCCCGCCATTCGCCTGGGTATCGAGATGGCTCCCCATCAGCACAGGCGGCAATGTGTCGTCCAGCCCGGACCGCCGTGCGAAGATATTACCGACCCTATCAATAGTGATGGCGAGCCCCGCCTCCCGGCACCATTCCACGAACACGTCGCGAATTGCCTTGTCGGCATCGCTGAGCGCAAGGCGCGATAGACCGCCCTCTCGACCCCGGCCGATCTCAGCCGAACGCTCAATCGTCGACCAGAAGCGCTCGAGATTGACGCGGGTGGAAGAGGAAAAAGCCATGACGTTAAAAACCCTTGGTAAATGCGGACCGCTCACGCGTCGTCGCTGCTCAGGATGTTGCTGTGAAGAATCACGTCGCCACCGCCCAGGATGTCTTCCCGAATGGCGTTCTTGGCCGTCACGGAATCATGCCGGCGGATGGCATCGAGCACGGCGTAGTGATGTTCGATCATGGTCCGCCCGCCGCCTTCATAGGCCGCGGCGATCACCGGGCCCATCTGAAGCCAGAGGTTCTGCAATATGCCCCGCAGAACCGGCATGGCGGCGATGTTCGCGAGTTCGAAATGGAAGATCTGGTTGCTTTCCGTGGCCCGCGCGAATTCGTTTCGTGACAGCGCGCGCTCGTTGTCGTCGATGAGCCTTTCCAGGCGTGCGATATCGGCGGCTGACGCGTTGCTGGCAGCACGCTCCGCCGCCAGCCCTTCCAGCTTCAGGCGGATGGTGCGGATCTCCAGATACCGATCCTGGTGCAGGACCGGTACGCGGATGTCGCGGGGGCTCTTCAGCAAGAGGGCGCCTTCATGGACGAGACGAAGGATGGCATCTCGCACAGGTGTTACGCTGGTTCCCATTTCGTGCGCCAGGTCCCGGATCTTGAGTCGTTCGCCCGGCTTCAGGGCGCCCTTGGTCAACGCCCCGGCGATATGCTGATAGACGATTTCGCCCAGCTTGCTGTGGTCGATGGTTTGGAATTCATAATCCACGACAGCGTCCCGCCTGCGTTGGCATTGCGCTCTCTTTTTGTCGGGGACCGAGACCGCGAGCCGGGCCTCGATCCCGTTCGATGGTCATGCGGCCTGGTAGCCGAACATCGATTTGACCTCGAGGAAATCCTCGAAGCCGAACTTACCCCATTCGCGGCCGTTGCCGGACTGCTTGTAGCCGCCGAAGGCGCCCGCGAGGTCACCGGGCGACCCGTTGAGATGCACCATGCCTGCGCGCATCTGCCGACCCACGTTGCGGGCGTGATCGAGATCACCCGAGGTAACGTAGCTGGAAAGGCCGTACACCGTGTCGTTGGCGATTACGATGGCTTCCTCCTCGCTGCCATAGGGCAGGATCGACAGCACGGGGCCAAAAATCTCTTCGCGGGCAATCGTCATGTCGTTGCGCACGTCGGCAAAGACCGTCGGGCGGATGTAATAGCCGCGGTTGACAGTTTCCGGGCGGCCCGGTCCGCCCGTCACAAGGCGCGCGCCTTCGGCAATGCCCGCCTCGATCAGGGCCTGAATCTTGTCGAACTGCACCTTGCTGACCACCGGCCCGATGGTGGTCGTTGCCGCACGGGGATCGCCCACCACCGTCTGTTCGGCGATCTTGCGAGCGATCTCTATGACTTCCTCCTGACGGTCTGCCGGCACCAGCAAGCGGGTAGGCGCGTTGCAGGACTGGCCGCTATTGCTGAAGCACTGGCGGGTGCCATGCGTGACCGCCTGGAGGAAATCCGCGTCCGGAAGGATGATATTAGGCGATTTTCCACCGAGTTCCTGTGACACCCGCTTCACCGTGTCGGCGGCCGCGCGCGCAACCGCGATGCCTGCCCGGGTCGATCCGGTGAACGATACCATGTCGATATCGGGATGCGTTGAGAGCGCCTGGCCGACTGTCGGACCGTCCCCGTTGACCATGTTGTAGACGCCGGCCGGAACGCCCGCTTCGTGCATGATCTGGCTGAACAGCACACCTGACATGGGCGCCACTTCGCTGGGTTTAAGCACCATGGTGCAGCCGGTGGCGAGCGCCGGACCGACCTTGCAGGCGATCTGGTTCATGGGCCAGTTCCACGGCGTGATGAAACCGCAGACCCCAATCGGCTCACGGGTGATCAGCGTGTTGTTGATCATCTCGTCGAACTCGAAAGTCCTGAGAACTTCGAGAACCTGCGACAGGTGCCCGAGGCCCGCGGCAGCCTGGGCCTCTTTGGCAAAGCCCAGCGGAGCGCCCATCTCGTCGGAAATTGCGGCCGCCATCTCGTCGTAATGCTTTTTGTAGGTGGCGATCACGCTTTCCAGCAGCTCCACCCGTTCCTTGCGTGTGCTGCGCGAGAATGAACCAAACGCACGCTTCGCGGCTGCGACCGCCTTGTCGACATCCGCCTTTTCACCCATCGCAATGCGCGCATAGGCTTCCTCTGTGGCAGGGTTCACGACTTCGAGCGTCGCGCTCCCGACCGGAGAAACCCACGATCCGTCGATGTAGAACTGGAGAGCCTGTGTCATTGCTTGTTTCCTTCCGAACTGGAGCGATACCGCTTAGCCACTATAAGGTTTCTTTTCGAGAAGCCCGTCAAGGAACTGCCCGAGACAATCGCCAATCACCGAAATCTGGTATCCGCCCTCCTGCACCACTACCGTGGGCAGGCCGATGGCGCGGATGCGTTCCCCGATGCCGCGAAATCCTTCCGTCGAAACATCGAGCAGGCCAATCGGATCCTCCCGATGGCTATCGTAGCCGAGCGCCACAACGAGCGCCTCGGCGCCGAAATCGCGGACTTTCATAGCCGCCTCTTCGACGGCTGCGTGGAAAGTTGCGTCATTGGCTTTGGGCGGAAGCGGAACGTTGATGTTGTATCCCTCGCCATCGCCATGCCCGCGTTCATCGGCGTACCCGATGTAATACGGGTAGTAGGAATTGGGGTCGACATGGACCGAGACGGTCAGCACATCGGCGCGGCGATAGAAGATCTCTTGCGTGCCGTCGCCATGATGCGCGTCCACGTCAAGCACAGCTACCTTGGCATAGCGGCTGCGTAGGCGCTGCGCCGCGATCGCTGAATTGTTGAGATAACAGAAGCCGGAGGCCCGATCGCTGCGCGCGTGGTGGCCGGAGGGACGGCACAGCGCATAGGCCACGGCCTCCCCGCGGAGGATCGCATCCGCCGCAGCCGTCGCGGTATGACTGGACCTGATTGTGGAGGTCCACGTGTTGGGTCCGATCGGCACCGCGAGATCACCGAGATAGTAGCCTGCTTCGGCTACGATCCAGTTGGAGCGGCAGGGGGGGCGGCTCTGCCATTCCGGGCGCCCGTTCCAATAGGGAGAGACATTGGGCAGGACTTCCGGCCCCGCTTCCGGCACCGCGCGCCATCGCTCGTAGGCGCTTTGCAGAAAATCCACGAAGGGTTGTGTGTGGACCGTCAGGGCCGGGCCCACGCCATAATCGGCAGGCTTCTCCGGCGAAACGCCGCGTTTCGCGAGCGCGCCCAGCAAAGCCTCGGTGCGGCTCGGCAAGTCCTTGGGATCGCGAATGCGGCCGACCTGCATGAATTGCTGGGGGTCGTGCAGACCCTGGTCGGGATGAAAGAACGCTCGCATCGAGCTTCGCTCCTGTTGAATGGTCTTGATATTAGGCGCTGGCCCGCGCCAGCGCCGCATCCCGCACCGCGGCCAATGTGGTGTCGGGCGTGATACCGTTCGGATCGTACTGCACCTCGATCAGCGCCGGCATCGATTCACGCTCGGCGAAGGCGAGCGCACGTTCGAATGCGGGCATGAAATCTGGCGTCTGGGCGACCGTCTCCCCATGTCCACCATAAGCACGCACAAGCGTGGCGAAATCGGGGTTGGTCAGCGAGAGACCGAACACGCGCGCCGGATATTCGCGCTCCTGATGCTGCCGGATGGTGCCCCACATCCCGTTGTTGAAGACGAGAATGACGATCCCCAGCTTGCTTTGCGCCGCGGTGCCGAGCTCCTGCATGGTCATCTGGAAACAGCCGTCGCCCGCGTAGCAGATGACGACACGTTCAGGAAAAGCAAGCTTCGCGGCGATGGCGCCCGGGAGCCCGTATCCCATCGCGCCGCAGACCGGCGAGGCCTGCGTGCCCAGCCCGGAGAATTGTAGAAACCGGTGTGGAAACAGGGCAAAGTTGCCTGCGCCGAGAGTGATGCACGCATCCTTCGGCAGGCGGTCGCGGAGCGAGGCGGAAATCTCCGCGAGATTCGTTTCGCCAGGCATCGGTCCCGGCTTCAGCGTCGCTTGATACTCCCCATTGGCCGTCCTCGCGGCGCCAGCCCAGCGAGGCGTTGCTTTCGGCGAGAGCGACGTAACCGCGGTGCTGAACCCGGTCGGATCGGCCACCATGGCGAGTTCAGCCCGGTAAACCCGACCAAGCTCGTTCGGATCAGGATGAATGTGGACTAAAGTCTGGCGTGGAACGGGGCTCGTCACATGGACGTAGCCTTCTGTGGTAGGCTCGTCGAGACGTGTGCAGACGGCCAGGAGGAGATCTGAATCCTCCATACGCTTCGCAAGCTTGCGGTCCATTCCGTAGCCGACATGCCCGGCAAAATTGGGGTGGCGATTGTCGAAGCATTCCAGGCGCCGCCAGGAGACACCGACCGGCAGATCGAAACGCTCTGCGAAGCCGCGCATCTTAGCCAGCGCCTCGTCGGTCCAGCCGGCGCCGCCAACGATCATGAAAGGCCGCTCGGCCTGTGCGAGAAGCTCCGCCAGGCGGGTGATTTCAGCAGGCGCCGGGTGGGCGTGTGCGCGTGCTCCCGGCAAGACGTCCGGCACCGAGGCCTGTCCCCACAGAACGTCCTCGGGGAGCGCCAGCACCACCGGTCCGGGTCTTCCACTGCGGGCGACCTGGAACGCGCGGGCGATATATTCGGGGATACGGTCCGTGCGGTCGATGCTCGCGACCCATTTGGACATGGAGCCGAACATACGGCGATAATCGACTTCCTGGAAACAGTCGCGCTCTACCGTGTCTGACCCGATCTGGCCGACGAAGAGGATCATCGGCGTGCCGTCCTGATAGGCCGTATGCACGCCGATGCTCGCATTGGTCGCGCCCGGCCCGCGGGTGACGAAGCAGATGCCGGGTTCGCCCGTCAGCTTTCCGTGGGCTTCCGCCGCGTATGCGGCACCGCCCTCCTGCCGGAACGACACGGTGGAAATCTCGTCGCGGTGCGCATAAAGCGAGTCGATGCAGGGCAGGAAGCTTTCGCCGGCGACCATGAAGACCCGGCGCACGCCGTTGATCATCAGTTGGCGGACAAGAATCTCACCGCCGGAGCGGACAGCTGAGGGGTTCATCGTGTTATCTCCTGCGGGGATCATTACAGCACCGCGAGGCGCGGGTTCCAGCGAAGGCCCGGAATAGCGGTAATCAGTTGTTGCGTATAGGCGTGTTGGGGCGCATCGAACACCTGTTCGGGCGGGCCCGATTCGACAATCTCGCCGCGATACATCACGGCGATACGGTCGCAGATCTGGGCCGCGATGCGAAGGTCGTGCGTGATAAAGATGATGGCGATGTTAAGCCGGCGTTGCAGGTCCTGCAGCAACTCGAGAACCTGCGCCTGAACCGACACGTCGAGGGCCGAGACGCTTTCGTCGGCCACAAGCAATTCAGGATCGAGAGCGAGCGCACGCGCGATACCAACGCGCTGGCGCTGCCCACCGGAAAATTCCTGCGGGTATCGGTCGAACGCCGAGGATTCGAGGCCGACGAGTTCCAGAAGTTCGCGCGCCTTGCGCTCCGCCTCGGCATAAGAGATGCCGTTTGCAACAGGCCCGTCTGTGAGAATGCGCCCCACGGTCTGGCGCGGGTTCAGGGACGCGAAGGGATCCTGAAAGACCATCTGCATGTGACGCCGCATTGAACGAAAAGCACTCGCTGACAGCGGCACGACATCGCGTCCGCGAAACAGAACCTGCCCGCCATCGACTTCCGTCAGTTTCAACAGGCAGCGGCCAAGCGTCGATTTGCCGGAACCTGATTCACCCACGACCCCGAGGGTCTCGCCACGGCGAAGCGTAAAGCTGATATCGTTAACGGCCTTGACAACGCGCGGCTTCGAGAAAAATCCACCCCCGCTTCGATAGGTCTTGCGAAGGTTCTTTACGTCGAGCAGGAGATCGCCCTCCGCGGCCGCCTTCGCGTCGTGCACCTCGCGATGCGGCACCGCGGCAATCAACCGCCTTGTGTAGGGATGCTGCGGACGGTTCAGCGCGTCAGCCGCAAGACCTTGCTCCACAATGACGCCCCGCTCCATGACGACGACGCGGTCGGCGATATCGGCGACGACGCCGAAATCGTGGGTCACGAACATCACGCCCATGCCCTGGGCCTTCTGGATGCGGCGGATCAGATCGAGAATTTGCGCCTGGGTCGTCACATCGAGGGCGGTGGTGGGTTCGTCGGCGATGAGGAGGGCTGGCTCGAGAGCTAGCGCCATCGCGATCATGACGCGTTGCCGCTGCCCACCCGACAACCGGAAAGGATAGGCGTCTCGCAAATTTGCTGGGTCGGGAAGCCCGACATATTCGAGCAGGTCGAGCACGCGCCGGTCCCGCACTTCGGCGTTACGTTCTCCATGCACCTCCATGACTTCGGCAATCTGGTCACGCACTTTCATCAGCGGGTTGAGTGCCGAGAGCGGCTCCTGGAACACCATTGCCATCGACCGTCCGCGCTCTTGCTCAAGTTCGGATTCCCGCATGGCGAGCAGGTCCTTGCCGCGGAACAGAATGCGCCCACCGGAAGGCGTTAGATACTCCGGAAGCAGTCCCATGATGGCATTGGCGGTCATGGATTTGCCGGACCCGGATTCGCCCACGATGCAGAGAATTTCGCCCGCGTGGAGATTGTAGGAGATTTTCTCGACGGCGAATTCGCGATCGAGCCCGGCCGGAAGCGGGATCGAGAGATTTTCGACTCGAAGAAGAGGTGTGGCTTGCGCGTTCATCTCAGCCCTTCCGACCGCGAAGGTGCGGGTTCATTGCGTCATTAAGCCCCTCGCCGATCAAGTTAATGGCCAGAACCGTCAACAGGATGGCAACGCCGGGGAACACGCTCATCCACCAGGCCTCGCGCAGCATCGTGCGTGCCGCGCCGATCATGAAGCCCCAGCTCATCATGTTGCGGTCGCCAAGACCGAGGAATGAAAGCGAGCTTTCGGTCAGGATGGCAGTCGCGACCATCAGTGACGCCGTGACGATGATGGGCGAAATCGCGTTGGGCAGGATCTGCGTGAACATGATACGAGGCCCGCTCTGGCCGATCACGATGGCAGCCTGCACGAACTCACGGGAACGCAGGCTCAGGAACTCGCCGCGCACGAGCCGCGCGACCGGCGGCCACGACACCACCGCGATCGCGAGCGTGATGGACACGATGTCGGGATTGAAGATCGCTACTAGCACGACGGCCATGGCGAAGGCCGGAATCGTTTGAAAGAACTCGGTGAAGCGCATCAGGAGATCGTCTACCCGTCCGCCATAAAAGCCTGCCAGCGCCCCGATGGTGACGCCGATCACGACGGCTACGGCAGTCGAAATGACGCCGATGAGAAGGGAGACGCGAGCTCCATAGGCGAGGCCCGCCGCGATATCCCGTCCCAGCATGTCGGTGCCAAAGGGAAAGGCCGGATCTTCAGAAGGCGGCAGCAGCGGGTCGCCGACGCTCTGCCAGGGGCTGATCGGGAACAACAAAGGCGCGGTGAAGGCCAGCACCATCACCACGAGCAGAATCGCGAGTCCGATGAGAGCGCCGTAATTGCGCGCGTAGCGCTTGAAGAAATTCATGTCGCGTCTCCTCAGGCAGCCGCTTCGATGCGCGGATCGACGAACCGGTAGAGTAGATCCGCGATCAGATTAACCAGTACCACGACGGCCGCGGTCACGAGAAACACGCCGAGCAGAACCGGATAGTCGCGCTGCAACAGCGCATCGAACATCAACCGACCAATGCCTGGCCACGCAAACACCGTCTCGGTCAGCACGGCGCCGCCGACAAGCTGGCCGGCCTGCATGCTGGCGAAGGTGAAGACCGGCAGGATGGCGTTGCGCAGGACGTGGCGGCGGATGATCTGCGCCTTCGGCACTCCTTTTGCACGGGCAGTCTTGACGAAATCGAGCGCCATCACCTCCAGCATGGAGGCACGCGTGAGGCGCGTATAGACGGCGGTGAAAAACAGGCCGAGGGTCACGGTCGGCAGGACAAGATGGTGGGCGATATCAGCAACACGCGCCCAACCGGTATAGTTGGCGCCGATGCTCTCCATGTCGAAGGGCGGCAGCCAGTCGAGGTGCAGAGAAAACACCAGCACCGACATCAGGGCGATCCAGAACAAAGGCGTCGCGTAGAACACGAGGGCGCTCGTCATGACCACGCTGTCGGCAATGCTGCCCCGGCGATAGGCGGCGATGACGCCTAGCAGAATTCCGAGCACGAGAGAAAACACGAAGGCGCATCCCGTCAGCAGCAACGTGGCCGGCAGACGGTCCAGAATCAGCGTCATGACCGGGACCTGATTGCGGTAGGAATAGCCGAGATCGCCGGTCAAAACGCCCTTGAGATACGTCCAAAGCTGCCAGTAGAGCGGTTGATCAAGGCCGAACTGAGCGCGCAACTGAGCGATAAACTTGGCGTCACCGGCTCCTGCTTCACCGGCAAGGACGGAGGCGGGATCGCCCGGCGCCATGTGGATCAGCACGAAGTTCAGGATCACAACCCCGAGCACGACCAGAATCGCCTTGACGAGGCGCTGAAATAGAAAATCGAGCGTTTTCAACTGTTCCTCCCGACGGCGGCATGGCGTGAGATGGGACGGCATCTACATGCCGGCCCAGCCCAATGCGGCGGTTACTTGGAGATCCAGGCCTCGTCCATGGATTCGTTGAGACCGATGCCGGTCCTCACGAGGTTCTTCACCTTCTTGCGGTTGATGGTGACGTTCTGCATCTCGTAGAGCCAGCCCAATGCCACATCGTCAACGAGGATCTTCTGCGCTTCGGTGTAGGCCTTGGTCGCCACGTCCTTGCTGACCGCGCCGGCGGCGGTTGCGAAGAGTTCGTCGACCTTGGGGTTCAGGTAGTTCTGGTTGTTGCCGTAAGGCGTCCCCTTGACGACGTTGTTCGACAGGTAGTGGCGGGCAACACCAAGCGCCGGATCGCCATACTGATAGGTGAAGTTGAACGTGAGGTCGAAATCGAAGTCGGCGAGCTTCTGCGACCAGCCACCGGCATCGACGCCTTGAATTACGACCTTGAACCCGAGTTGCTCGATCTGCTGCTTAATGTATTCCGACATGCGGTCCCACGCGGCGCCGTAGGGGAGCGGCATCAACCGGATGGTGTAGTCGCCCGGCTTGATGCCTGCATCGGCCAGGAGCTTCTTAGCCTTGGGCAGATCGAACGGATAGGCCGGAACGTCGGGCGTATAGTACATGGTCGAGGACGCAAATGGACCGGTCGCAACCTTACCAAGACCGAAGAACACGTTCTTGACAATGAACTCGCGATCGATCGCATGCATGATGGCTTGGCGAACGCGCTTGTCCGAGAACGGCAATGTGCGCTGGTTCATCTGCATGAACACGAGAGGTGCGTAGTTTTCCCAGCCACTTGTGGTGTTCTCCACCTCAGGCAGCTTCACGAGCCGGCGAACCTCGAAGCCCTCGACGTCGCCGCCGCGAAGAACGTCGACAGTGCCCTTCTCGAAAGCCACTGCGCGCGAGGCGGAATCCGGAATGATGCGGAAATAGAGCTCGTCCAGATAAGGCTTGCCGGGCTTCCAGTAATCCTCGTTGCGCACGAGATGGATGTAGGAGCCGCGCTTCCATTCCTTCAGCTTGAACGGGCCGGTCCCGATAGGCGTCTGGTTGGCGGGATTGGTGCGGTAATCCGTGCCCTCATAGAGGTGCTTCGGAATGATCGGAAAGGAGCTGAGTTCGAACGCGCTGATGAAAGCGGAGAACGGCGTCTTCAGCTTGAACACTACCTGATTGGGGGCCGGTGCGGTGATGCTGTCCACGTAGGTCGTGGCGATAAGGCGCCAGCGCGGATGAGCCTCGCGGAGGAACTTATCGGCTGTGAACACGACGTCATCGGCACTGAACGGCTTGCCGTCGTGCCATTTGACATTGTCCTGGAGGGTGAATGTGTAGGTCAGCCCATCGTCCGAGATGACCCACGATTTCGCGAGCGAAGGAAGAGGCTTTAGGTCGGTGCCGTAGGTCAGCAGGCTCTGGTAGATCTGCCCGCCCACGTACAATGTCGGCCCTTGCGTGTTCAGCCCGACCATCAACACGGGGGGTTCGGGTTGGGCGATCATGTTGAGCGTTCCACCCTTGACTGGCGCCTCCTGCGCGACCGCTCCGGATGCACCGGCACAAAGCCATCCGGCGAGGGCGGCCAGCACGCTAAGCCTCATTTTCATTGTGATCTTCCTCTGGTTATTCAGGTCGAATGACATTCACGCAACAAACCTTCGTATTGGGAGGGGACAGAAGTCCCAAATCCGAAGAAAGCCCCTAGAATCACAGAACGAAGCACACTAGCTCGAGATCGAAGCCCAAACTGTCCTGAAAACGTAAGTTGATTACTTAACTATCTTTCAGGCAGACAGCTAAAATTGCGCAACACTCTTCGCCTTATGGAGCATTTGACCAGCGAACACATACATCGATGCGTTTTGAACTTTAAGTGACCTCTAAGTTCCCTTGCGGAACGATTATGATGCATCAAATTTTTAAGTCAAGCGACTGACGAGGCCACGGTGGATCGGGCGGTGATGCTCTGCGGTGCCAGTGCTCCGTTGAGGGGCGTTCGTAAGTGGGGCAGATTGCTTTCAATTACCCACATCTCCGGAGCCGCGCCACTTCAGCTTGCGCGAGATGACTCGGGCGTGATTCCTTGTTGGGCACCCATTCGGATGGAGTGCTGCCATGGATCCGATGCTCGAGGGTGCCTCGTGGCTCGATGAGGAATTGGCCGGATCAACCTTTGCCGATGCACGGCTGGGCCGGCGGCTGCGGCGGCTCTTGGAGCAGCTCGGCGGGGCGATGGGAGCGAGCCTGCCGCTGGCCTGCCAGGATTGGGCCGCCACCAAGGCCGCTTATCGCTTCTTCGACAATGATCGCGTCAGCGAGGCTCAGATCCTGGCCGGCCGCTTCGCGGCAACCGCCAGCCGCGTGGCCGCGACCGAGGGGCCGATCCTCATCCTTCACGACACCACCGAGTTCACCTATCACCGGGTCCGGCCTGAGCCAGTTGGCGTGATCGGGCAATATCCCTGCCGCAACACCAGTTATGATCGACGCCAGCTCTATACCGTTTGCGGCCTTCTGATGCACTCAAGCCTTGGCGTCACGCCGGATGGGCTGCCGCTGGGGCTGTGTGCGATCAAGTTCTGGACGCGCGCCAGCTTCAAGGGCACGACAGAGCTCAAGCGGCATATCAACCCGACGCGGGTGCCGATCGAGGACAAGGAGAGCCTCCGCTGGCTCGAGAACATGCGCCAGTCCTCGGCGCTTGTCGCTGATCCGGCACGGTGCATCCACATCGGCGATCGCGAGAGCGACATCTATGAGCTGTTCGTCACGGCGCACGAGCTCGGCACGCACTTTCTCGTCCGCAGCTGTGTCGACCGGCGGGCGGATGACGGCACCCAGACGATCCTCGCAGCCATGGACCAGCAGCCTGGCCAAGGCGAGCACCCGATCGCGGTGCGGGACGACAAAGGCAAGGAGAGCCAGGCGCACCTCACCATCAAGTATCATCGCCTCCAGGTGCTGCCGCCTCTCGCCAAGCGGAAGCGCTATCCCGCGCTCGCGCTCACCGTGATCTGCGCTGATGAGCAAGGAACACCCGAGAACCGCCAGCCCATCCACTGGCGCCTCATCACCGATCTGCCCGTCACGTGCGTCGATGAGGCGATCGAGAAGATCGGCTGGTACGCCCTGCGCTGGAAGATCGAGATGGTCTAATCACA
The DNA here is from genome assembly GCF_009296175.1 of Microvirga tunisiensis. Classification (GTDB taxonomy): domain Bacteria; phylum Pseudomonadota; class Alphaproteobacteria; order Rhizobiales; family Beijerinckiaceae; genus Microvirga; species Microvirga tunisiensis. Next base: position 35,747 of record NZ_VOSK01000026.1, read on the forward strand.
AATGACAAATTCTGCCTGAGCCGCTTCAGACAGCTTAAGCTGAGCTGGTGGCGATTGCCGTTGCGCTTGCGCGAGACCTGTCCGTCGGGTTGCCCTTCGTTGCCGAACTTGTCTGCGGCAGGAGGCAACGATGCGGGAGTGGCGGATGCACCGGACATGCCAGCCTCATCCGGACGGGCAGCGCCGGTGGGATCGGACCTATCAGCAATTGATGGCGTGGACAAAGCTGTCACAAGACGCTGCGGTCCCGACCGGCGCCGAGCCTCCCGCACGGGAGGTGAACCATGAGGACCGGGATCTATGCACGGGTCTCCACCCAGCGCCAGGCACAGGCCGACGGGCTTGCTCAGCAGATTGATCGCCTGCAGGCTCACGCCCTTCAGCAGGGCTGGAGCGTCGCCCCGGAGCACATCTTCCGCGATGATGGCTATAGCGGCGCCAAACTCACGCGGCCAGGTCTGGAGCGACTGCGCGACCGTGCGGCTCTGCGCGAACTCGACCGGGTTCTGATCACGGCACCAGACCGGCTCGCGCGCAATTATGTGCATCAAGTCCTCCTGCTCGAGGAGATCACGGCCACCGGGTGCCAGGTCGACTTTCTCGACCGGCCGATGAGCCAGGATCCGCATGATCAGCTTCTGCTGCAAATCCGTGGGGCCGTGGCCGAATACGAGCGCACCCTGATCGCGGAGCGGATGCGCCGGGGACGGCTGCGCAAGCTGCAGGCCGGCGTCCTGTTGCCGTGGATCCGGGTGCCGTACGGCTATCGCGTCAATCCGGATCGTCCCCGCGATCCCGCCGGCGTGCGTCAGGATCAAGCCGAGGCCGCGGTGGTGGCCGAGATGTTCGCCTGGTATGCTGATGAGGGCCGCAGCTTGTATGGCTTGGCCAAGAAGCTGCATCAGGACGCGGTGAGGCCTCCGCGCGCCCGGGGACGCTGGGGCGTGCCGAGCTTGCGGGGCATCCTGACCAATCCCGTCTACACCGGCGAGGTGTATGCGGGGCGGATCCAGGCTGCCTGCCGCCCAGGGGCTGCGGTCACGACCCGGTGCATCCGACCGCGGGAGGACTGGATGGCCGTGGCATCGATCCTGGCCATTGTCACCCAGGAGCAGTTTGATCGCGTGCAGGCCAAACTCGCCCAGAACCGGCAATTCGCAGGCCGCAACAACACGGCTCAGAGCTATCTGTTACGGGGCCTGGTCAGCTGTGGCGTGTGTGGGTTGGCCTGCTTCGGCCGCTGCTTGCGATCGCAGCATCGCTATTATTGCTGTCGCGGCAAGCTGCCAGCCCTCCAATCCCACCGGGAAGGGAAGTGCCGCTCGCGCTATATTCCGGCCGAGCCGATTGAGAGCCTGGTCTGGGAGGATCTGTGCCGGTTGCTGACCCATCCGGAGGCCATCGGCTATGCGCTGGAGCGGGCGCACGGCGGGCATTGGCTGCCTCAGGATCTCCAAGTCCGGCGTGATGCCTTGAAGCGGGGGCAAGTCCGCGTGGAGCAGCAAATCGAGCGCCTGACCGAGGCTTATTTGAGCGAGGTTGTGGGCCTGGAGGAATATCGCCGTCGCCGTCACGACTTGGAGCAGAAGGTCCAAAGCCTTGGGGCCCAGAGGCAGCAGTTGGAGGCGCAGGTCGACCGTCAGAGCGAGATCGCACGGGTGAGCCTGAGCATCGGCGAGTTCTGCCGCCGGGTGCAGAAGGGGCTCGAGCAGGCAACCTGGGAGCAGAAACGGCAGCTCATCGAGTGGCTGGTGGTGCGGGTGATCGTCACCGACGGAGAGGTCGAGATCCGCTATGCCATTCCAACCAGCCCCAATGGCGAAGCGACCCGCTTTTGTCATTTGCATTCAGACTATCGAGCTGTTCCATAAAATCCTGAAATCGGGCTGCCGGGCTGAGGATGCGAAGCTTCGGTCGGCCGAGCGGCTGGTCAATCTGCTGGCGCTGTTCTGCATCCTGGCGTGGCGGGTGTTCTGGCTGACGATGCTCAATCGGACAGCACCCCAAGCATCCCCACGCCTGGTCCTCACCGCGCTCGAGATCCGCCTGCTCGATCAGCTGGTCAAGAACAAGACGTCGTCACCGTCGCCAACGCTGGCACACTATCTGACCAAGATCGCCCGGCTCGGCGGCCACCTCGCCCGCGCCAAGGATCCACCGCCCGGCAACATGGTCATGTGGCGCGGCCTCTCGCGCCTCACCGATATCGAACTCGGCGCCTCCCTCGGCATGAGGCTTGTGGGTAATTGAAAGCAAAATGCCCCGCTTACCCTTCGGCCAGTGGGGGCGGACTTCGACGATAGAGAGCCGCTGGCGCCGGAAACGTATGACTTGGCCGGTCCAGGCGAGGCATCTCACCGTTCGCAATGCCGCTCGACCGAGGTGTGACGGATTGATCTGCGAACGTCGTCGACCAGTGCTATAATGCCTTATCAGGTCCTGACTAGGATGCGCCTTCCGCGCTGACCGAGAGTGTCCGAACGCCGTCCAGAGTGGAGGGAGGGACACCATGCTATCGAAAACCGATCAGAGCACTGTCCAGGTTCTGCGCCCCACTATCGCGGCACCCGTCTTTCCCAGCACCTCGACCGAGTTCATCACTGTCCTGGCGCATTATCATCGCGCCGAGATCGCCCGCATGGCGGGCTGGCGCGATCGGATCGACCGGACCACCAACTGGGCCATTACCGTAGTGGCGGCAATGCTCTCAGTCTCGCTCTCCACGCCGACCGCTCACCATGGCGTGCTGCTGTTCGCCATGGTCCTGGTTCTGCTGCTCCTGGTGATCGAGGCGCGCCGGTACCGCTTCTTCGACGTCTACCGCAACCGGGTGCGCCGGATGGAACGTAACTACTTCGCCCAGATCTTTGCCCCTGAGGAGGGGACGACGGACGACTGGATCCTCAAACTGGGGGATGATCTCAGACGGCCCATGTTCCTGACCAGCACCAGTCAGGCCCTCTCCCGCCGCCTGCGGCGCAACTACTGCTGGCTGTTCCTGATCCTGCTGTTCGCCTGGCTGGTGAAGACCACCTTCATCCGAATGCAGGAGAATGCTGCCGAAGCCCATCTGGTCGGCTCGGTCGGAGAGTGGGTGCGCAACGCCGCCATCGGCCCGGTGCCAGGCTGGGCCGCGATCCTTGCGGTCACGCTCTTCTATGCCTGGATCCTGTATGCCTCGCTGCACCGGCCGAAAGGGGAGGGCGAACTGGCCTTCGGCAATGTCCATGTATGAAAGAGATGACCAATAGGATCGCCGTTGTCTCGCTTCTGAAGGCTCTCACCCCAGTCTGCAGAGACCTTGAGTGGGCGCAGCATGGGTATGCCGAAGCAGGCGGCTGCTCTGGCAGTCTACGAGCTCACCAATGCCGTGCCTCAGATCGGGCTGGAGCAACTCCGGCGGCTGAACACCTCGCACTATCTCGATGACCAGGACTGCAAGTACGTCGGCGGCCACCGCATGCTGTGCTCCGGCGTGACCGAAATGCGGGTGACCTCTGACACTCCCCTGTTTCGGCTTGGCGGTCTCTATCTGGTCAGCCTCACCGATGGCCGGCCGCCACCGCCATGATCCGGTCTGGAAGGAAGCGAGCGATGCAGGCGTTCGGGGCTACTTCATGCCCGAGGACGACAAGTCGGTGCTCTACATCTACGAGACCGAGCTGAAGTAACGCGTTGACGATGCCGAAGCCCAGCGTGGGCGAGTCATGGTTCGCGGCTCTCAGTGGCCTCTGGTCGCGGCCACGTGTTAGCCTTGCAGACGTTGTCCCATGGTGGATCGATGGCTCTCGATCAGGCCCTTGCCTTCGCCATCCTCGCCGCGGCTATGATCCTCTTTATCTGGGGTCGGCTGCGCTACGATCTCGTGGCCATTCTCGCGCTCCTGGCGGCGGTGTTCACCGGCGTCGTGCCGCACGGGGAAGCGTTCAGAGGTTTCGGCGACGACATCGTCATCATCGTGGCAAGCGCCCTGGTCGTCAGCGCGGCGGTGGCCCGCTCCGGGGTGATGGAGGCGGTCCTGCATAGGGTCTCGTCGCATGTGACCTCGGTGCAAGGCCAGATCGTGCTGCTGGTCACGGCGGTGACCATCCTGTCGGCCTTCGTCAAGAACATCGGCGCGCTCGCCATGATGATCCCGGTGGCACTCCTGGTGGCCCGGCGCCTGAAGGCCTCCCCTTCCTGCTTTCTGATGCCGATGGCCTTCGGATCTCTGCTCGGCGGCCTGGTCACCCTGGTTGGCACCTCGCCCAACATCATCGTCTCGCGCGTGCGCGGCGAGTTGACGGGGCAGCCCTTCGGCATGATCGACTTTGCCCCGGTCGGGCTCGGCCTCGCCGTGGCGGGTGTCGTGTTTCTGGTGTTCGGCTTTCGGCTGCTGCCGGGCAGGCGCAAGGCCAAGGGCACCATGGACGAAGCCCTCGACATCCCCGACTACATGACGGAGGCCCGCGTCACTGCGGCCTCGGTGGTCACTGGCCGGACGGTCGGCGACCTGGTGCGGTTCTGCAACGATAAGGTCATGGTAACCGGCATCGTTCGGCACAAGACCGTCCGCATGCCGCTTCTGCCGGATGCCATCCTGCTTGAAGGCGACATCCTTCTTCTGGAAGGGGATCCTGAAGCGCTCGAACGGGCCGTGGCGCGGGCGCGCCTGGAACTTGAAGGCGGGGACCGCCCCACCCGCACCGCGCGAGCGGCCGACGAGATCGCCGGGATCGAGGCCGTGGTCGGGCCGCGATCGATCCTGATCGGCCAAACCGCCAAGCGCATGACGCTGCATGAGCACTTCAACATCAACCTGCTCGCCGTCAGCCGCAGCGGCCAGCACTTCACCGAACGGCTGCGGGACATCGTTCTGCAGGCCGGTGACGTCCTGGTGCTGAAGGGCGACCTTACCCGCCTGCCCGGGACGCTGCGGGAACTCGGCTGTCTGCCGCTGGCCGAACGGGCGATCCGCCTGGGCAATGTGCGTCAGGGTCTCGTTCCGGTTGCGGTCCTGGGCAGCGCCATGGCGCTCACGGCCGTCGGTGCGCTGCCGGTTGCCTCCGCCTTCCTGACCGCCGCGGTGTTGATGGTCTTGCTGGGAGCGCTCTCCCTGCGCGAGGCTTACGCCGCCATCGACCCACCAATCCTGGTGATGCTCGGGGCTCTGATTCCGGTGAGTGAGGCGATCCGCACCACGGGCGGTGCCGATCTGATCGCCAGGGGGCTGTCGGACCTGGCCGGGACCTTGCCGCCTTACGGCGCGCTGGCGCTCGTGATGCTGGCGGCGATGGCGGTCACGCCGTTCCTCAACAACGCCGCCACCGTTCTGGTGATGGCCCCGGTGGCGGTGAGCTTCGCCCAGCAGCTGGGCTACCGGCCCGATGCATTCCTGATGGCGGTAGCGGTTGGCGCGGCCTGCGATTTCCTCACGCCGATTGGGCATCAGTGCAATACCTTGGTGATGGGGCCGGGTGGTTATCGGTTCGGCGATTATTGGCGGTTGGGACTGCCGTTGTCGATCCTCGTCCTGGTGCTGGGGGTGCCGCTCATCCTGCTCGTGTGGCCGCTGGTCTGACGGGCCGCCTGCGCTGGTGCTTCGTGTTCGGGGTGGCGGTCTTCACCGAGCAGTAGGTAAGACCTTGATCAGCGCCGGACCTGATCGGGAGCCGCCTTTGAAGGCACATTGTCTGATTGACAGAGGTCAGGCTGGGAGGCCACCATTCGATGGTGGGAGGACCGTGTTGCACAGATCGACTGGGAACCGCACTCAGCCCACTCTATGGCTTTCGTTTAAGCAGTGCGGACAGACTTCGGGCGTCCAAGCTCAAGCATGCGGTTCAAGGCATGAACTGCAATGGCGACCTCAGTGCCGCGACGTTGGTCGGTCCGCGAACGCAGCGCATCTCCAATCACTCGCTTGAAACGGCTTATAGACGCCTCCACCAGAGCCCGACGCGTGTACCCGGACCGCTTCTGCCAGCCCATGCGTCCATGCTCTTGGATGCTTTGGAGGTGTCGGTCGCGCTGGGTCGGAGTGCTCTCCCCATCCTCGCTCAGCACCGCCGTTGATCGTGGTGGCACGATCACGTCAGCGTCAGGATGGCGCTTGCCGACGGTGCCGTCGATACCAGCTTGATCGTAGGCTCCATCACCGATGAAGGAGGCGAGTGGAGCTGCAATCTGGTCGAGCAAGGGCTCGACCTGGGAGTCATCATCGACATCATGGGTCGTCAGCTCTGATGCGAGGATCTGCCCGGTCTCGGCATTGACCCCGATGTGCAGCTTGCGCCAGGATCGGCGTCTTCGGGTGCCATGCTTCTCGATCAACCACTCGCCGGGTCCGCACAGTCGCAGGCCGGTGCTGTCGACCAGCAGGTGAACGGGTCCTCTGGAGCGTGAACATGGCTTTGGGACCTCCAGAGTCTCGGCACGCCGGCTCAAGGTCGAGTAATCCGGCACCGCCAGATCCAGACCCAGGAGGTGGAGGATCGAGCCAATCAGACCCTCCGTCTGACGCAAGGCCAAGCGGAACACCGCTCGGAGCGTTAGCGCCGTCCTGATCGCCAAGGCTGAGTAATGCGGCTGACCGCCTCGGGTTCGGCGCGGCTCAGCCCGTCAGGCCGCGATGGCTTCCGCAGTGAACCAGACGGTCAGGCTTCCCCGCTGGCGCAGGGCGGCGTCATACTCGGCCCAATTCGTGACCCGGGACTGCTGCTTGGGGATGCGGTGACGGCGAGCGGCATTGATCTTGAAGGGCACGGTCGAATCCGCAATCAGGAGGGCCCAACTCTCCTATCCATCCAGCTTCGCCCGCCAAATCGCCCATTCGTGCAGCAAGGCATTTTGGCGTCCCCGTCAAGCCCAAAGAAGACGGGGACGCTGGGGTTTGGTAGATTGTCAGGAGCAAGCTGGTGTTAGGGAGTTAGAAGAGAATCTCTTTAGGATCCGTCTTCGGCGGATAGAGGCTAGCCTTGGTAGGAGGACCCGGATGATGAACAATGAGCACGTGCCGCTCGGTGGGTTTCTTCCAGTGTCGGTTATCCTTCCCTTTGGACCTCAATCCGAAGATGTGAAGGACATGCAGGAGGCGATTGTCGCCCAAATTCAGGTGCCGGCGGCCTTCGACCTCTCAGATTTGGAAGCAGGATCCCACGTCCATGTTGCCCAAGAGAGCGACACGGTCCTGCGGCTCATCGAGGCTTACCGGCAATCGGCTGATCCAGACGACGTGAAAGAACGGAATATCGACGTTCTGGAACACGTATCCCGGGATCCTATCAATCACGCCGTCGTCGTTGAATTCACCTCACAGGGTCTGTTGCGCTTTGTTGTTTTGCGGCGGAGCATCGAATATGTCGCGGGCCAGGACGGCACTCCCCTTGTCGTCCGCATGATCCATGATGTTGCGGCAGCACATTACAAAGGATCCCTCCATACTGATGACCTGATGCAGGCGTGCGGAGCAGCCGTTCTGGCAGACCTGGTTAAGCTTCATCTCGATATTGCCGAGATCGCCACTCATCTGGATGCGCAGGAGGTCCCCTATCACGGGCTGGAGCAGCAACTGCCCTTCATGTTGGAGCCAGCGCTGAGGGTTGAGAGCCATGTGAAGGGCAGTGTGGGGGATAACGACTATGCGGTTCACGCGATCGGAACCCTGATCGAGACCTATTCCGGACATTGGGCCGGGATCCGGGATCCGAACCATACGCCTGGTCCTGCGTATTTCGTGGGTCCATACTATCCAGGAAGCTGGTTCACTGCAAAGCAATCATCCAGTGGACGCGATACCAGGGAGAGCTTGCGAGCGCGAGAGATCCTGCGGAGCGCGAGCCTCATCGCGCACTCAAATCTGCGGCGCGTGACCCCGGCTGAGACGCCAGACTTTGTGCCCGGCCGAAGGGTAGAGACGATCGTTTCCGAGTATGCTTCGCTTGAAGCCTTGGCCGCCGGGGGCTTCGCACTGGGGTTAGATGTCAAGGATCCGCGCTCCGTCTTCGGATCGTTTGGGGAGGACGTCAAAACCGGACTGCTCTACATCTTCGAAGTTACCAACCGGGCCTTGTCGGCCTATGTCGGCATTGAGAGGACGTTGAGCCTGACCCTTGAGGCTGGCGTGATGATGCCTCTGACGCTGGATCTCAAGCTCGGTCACATGCTGGGGGAAATCCAGGAGCCTATGATCGCCGACCGCATCGCGGAAGTTTTCTTGGACCAGGCGATCTCCGACGTCTTTTCTTTACAGAGCAGCCTCTCGGCCTTCAGTGGTGATATCCTCGTCCGCTTCCGGGTTCCGTCTGCCCTCGCGGCTCATTTCAGGCAAGTGATCTCTCAAGATTGGAAGGAGTCGCTCGATGCCATCGGGTACGAGGGCTCCCATCATAGGGTGCGAGAACCGGTCACTATCGAGGAGGATGTCTGGCCGGATCACGAAGAGCCACATGTTCCCGAAGTGCTATTCCAACAGCTTCCGACAGGCGTCAGTATCGATCCGAATTCCATTCTCGAGGCTGCTTCCGACGAGGTGGAAGACGATGTCGATGACCTCGAAGTTCTCAGATGCCGGGACGGTAAAGCGGAGTGGGTGCATCTAGAGGAACTGGAGGAGGATGAGACCGACGAGCCGTTCTGGCTTCTACGGACTTGGGTCGGCGGAATGGCTCAGCCCGTGGTCTATTCGACCGTTTCAGGTCGCAACATCGACGGCGGAGAATGGTACCCGCAGGAGCTGGTGGCCAACTTCAGCCACACACTGGCTTCACTACCCCAAGCAGTGAAGACAGTTGCTCTATCACCTAAGGGAGTGGCGAAGCTGAGGGAAGCTGCCGAACGGCTCTTCAGCCATGCAAACATAAAGGTTGCTCCCATAGAGACAGTATTCCTCAATGCAGACGCATACGACGCGGTCTTTGGGGACCGTCTATCTGAGGAGGATGAGTCCCTCCTCGATCATCTTGCTACCTGCGCCGATCCGGATCGGGATTGGGAAGATCCGCTAGACGGTGAATGGGAGATGACAAGGCCGTCTGACTTTATCGTCGCGGTTCATGACGATCTTCGCCTGAGTGACGACTTCAAGGGCGCAGATGCGATCCTGGCGGAGTTCCTGTCGGGCCGAGCATTCGCGCTACTTGGCTATGGGGACGATTTGTTCCGTTCGACCATGTTCATTGTCGCTCTGGCGTACGTCCGCAGAATCCTGAATTCGGCAGGGGTACCGTTACTGGCGAAATCCGATATCCGTATCGTAAGGGATAACTTACGCTATGCTTGGGATCAGCGTGTATCCGAAGCGAAGGTCTCGTCTGCTATTTCGGCTGCTATTGAGGAAGTTTCGCAAGGAACCCCAAAAGTCCGCATCTATCTGGCAGTCGCGCGGGTCGCGCAGGCCTTTGAGGCGGTTGTCGATCTCGCATCCATGGTCACAGAGAGACGCGTCGCCTATTAAGACATGCGACGCCGCCATGTTGCACGAATAGGCGATTTGGTGGCCGGAGCGGGATGGATAGGAGAGTTGGGCCCTCCTGATTGCGGATTCGACCGTGCCCTTCAAGATCAATGCCGCTCGCCGTCACCGCATCCCCAAGCAGCAGTCCCGGGTCACGAATTGGGCCGAGTATGACGCCGCCCTGCGCCAGCGGGGAAGCCTGACCGTCTGGTTCACTGCGGAAGCCATCGCGGCCTGACGGGCTGAGCCGCGCCGAACCCGAGGCGGTCAGCCGCATTACTCAGCCTTGGCGATCAGGACGGCGCTAACGCTCCGAGCGGTGTTCCGCTTGGCCTTGCGTCAGACGGAGGGTCTGATTGGCTCGATCCTCCACCTCCTGGGTCTGGATCTGGCGGTGCCGGATTACTCGACCTTGAGCCGGCGTGCCGAGACTCTGGAGGTCCCAAAGCCATGTTCACGCTCCAGAGGACCCGTTCACCTGCTGGTCGACAGCACCGGCCTGCGACTGTGCGGACCCGGCGAGTGGTTGATCGAGAAGCATGGCACCCGAAGACGCCGATCCTGGCGCAAGCTGCACATCGGGGTCAATGCCGAGACCGGGCAGATCCTCGCATCAGAGCTGACGACCCATGATGTCGATGATGACTCCCAGGTCGAGCCCTTGCTCGACCAGATTGCAGCTCCACTCGCCTCCTTCATCGGTGATGGAGCCTACGATCAAGCTGGTATCGACGGCACCGTCGGCAAGCGCCATCCTGACGCTGACGTGATCGTGCCACCACGATCAACGGCGGTGCTGAGCGAGACGGCAGAGATCGCCCCAACCCAGCGCGATCGGCATCTCCAAAGTGTCCATGAGCATGGCCGCATGGGTTGGCAGAAGCAGTCCGAGTACACGCGTCGGGCGCTGGTGGAGGCCGCTATCAGCCGGCTTAAACGAGTGATTGGGAACGGCTTGCGCTCGCGGACAGATCGGCGTCGCGCGACCGAAATCGCCATCGCAGTTCATGCCTTGAACAGGCTTGGGGCGGGCTCAGTACGTCCACCAGCGGATCCATGCAACACAGCCCCGTGCCGCTCTACTCCTGCCCTCAACAATCCTGCGGTCCATGGCGCGTCTATGCCGCACTCTGCGCGCGAACCCGTCCATGGCCGGGGCGTTGGTCCAGGATTGAGGCAGACACTGAGCCAAGATTCGTGATCTGCAAGATTGTGCCACCAAGACGAGGCTTCCTGCCGGGAGGCAGCAGGCACGAGACTGTCCATTGCATTGCGCCGGGCCGGCATTGGCATCCGTGATGACTATGAGCCGGTCATCCATCATAGCGAACACCAAGCAACCGCGTGGAGGCAGCATGTTCTTTGTCGTGTGCGGAAGTGCGTCACGTGTGTCCTCGGAGATGATGAAGCGGCACTGGAACGCGCGGACTTCCAGGAACAGGGTGTGATGATGCGGAGACGGCTCCGTGGTCGTCAGACGAGTCATGGGTCGAAGATTATGCCGCACACGAGGGCTTGGACATTCAGCAACCGCCACACCATGAGAGCACCTCGCTCGGCGATATTCTGTCGCCCGTGGCTGCGTCCGATCAACCTCGGATCGCGACTGGCCTGATGCTTAGATGGCTGGGACCAGCCACGCGTGCAAGGTCAATCCGGTCAAACGCGGAGAGCCTGCCGATCATTCCGCGCCGTCTGCGCAGCCCCGAAATCGTGCGTATCGCCTCCGGCGGCTGCGGTGAGGTTCGCTGCGGCTTGAGCCAAGGGCTGGCTTCCGGGTTTGCCTTCGTGTTTCGGGGACCGGATCCATGAGACCAGCCAGTGCGTTTTCATCCTGATCATGGGGCAAGGAGCTATCCATCCCGGCGAGAGGGAGGTGCTCATGCGAAGAACAACGTACTACGTGTTCCAATCGGCAACGGTCCCTGACCTGCGCGGCATCACCGGCGATCCAGACGGTGCGAGGCTCCCGGCGACGGACGGACCGTGGAGCCTGGAGCGGCAGATTGCTCCGAATGAGCCTTGGTCCCTGGATGTCAATCAGGCCGTCGTGGAGTTCGGGACCCTGGAGAATGGTTTTTATCTCTCGGGCCCAATTCCCAGGCACGCCTCATCCAAGCCCGTCATCGAAAGCGATCGTGTCGAGGGCACGGCGGTGTTCAACATGCAAGGGCACCGGATCGGCACCATCAAGCGGTTGCTGATCGAGAAGGTCAGTGGGCGGGTGGTCTATGTCGATGTGACCTTCGGCGGCTTTCTCGGCATTGGTGTTCACCATCGCACGATCCCATGGGGTAAGCTTTCATATGTCAGAGACCTTGAGGGCTACCGCACTGACATCACCAAGGAGCAGGTGCAAGGCGCATCATCGTTCTGCATTGAGGGTGACGATGAGGTATGGCCTGACCGCAAGCGTCAGCAGGAGATGAGGGACTACTGGCATGATTATCCAAGAGGCCCGATTTAACCTCTTGCGGGAGCCGTTCCTTGATAAATCTTCAAGGTCCTTAGGGGTTTAGCGAACCGGATGCACAAGAATGGCGTTATCCTTCGTGCCTAGCGGTCTTAACTCCCTTTGGCATAGCTAGTGTTGTGACTCTAACGCTTGTTTCGCACGGGCGACCTTTTCCAGGATAGCTGAGGCCGAGGCGGTCCAGACAAAGGGTCTCGGGTCGGCATTGTGGTGCTCCAGGTAGTCCATGATAGCACTCTCCAGATCGGGCACGCTCGTGAAGGCGCCCCGCCGAATGCGCTCCTGGGTGATCAGGGCAAAGAAGCGCTCAACCTGGTTGAGCCATGAGGCCGAGGTCGGCGTGAAGTGCAGGTGGAAGCGCGGAT
>NZ_VOSK01000270.1 GCF_009296175.1 Microvirga tunisiensis
CTTCTTCCTGAAAATCAAGCACTTCAGACGCATCGCCACGCGCTACGAACAGACCCCACGGGCGTTTATGTCAATCCTTTGCCTCGTCAGCGCGTTCATCTGGACCAAATGAATGTCAACGCGCTCTAGAGCATCGGACCCAACAAAGGCTGCGCTTTTTGGGATTCATCCGATGCTCATCGTCTGAGTCGGCGCATCGCCCGCGCGGAAAACTGGATCCACTTTTCGCCGGTGCAGACCTCCGGTTCCGCACGATGCGCTAGACCGCCGGAGCCAGGACCGGAATTTTCTTCCCGGCTCCCTCGATCCATTTCTTCTGCTTGGCGATCTCGGCTGCCATGAAATCCATGAAGGCGCGCACGCGCGCCGACTGGCGCAGGTCCGGATGCGTCAGGAGCCAGAGGCCCGCCGAGAAATCCGGGTTGATGTCCGACAGTCGGACGAGATCGGGATTCGTATCCGCGATGAAACAGGGCAGGGGACCGATACCGGTTCCGGCCTGAACGGCCTCGGAGAGGCCGAGCACTGTGTTGACCTTGTAGACGACATTCTCCGGCGTCACGTGCTCGCGCACGAAACGGGAGACCTTCATGGTCGCCAGATTGTCGCCGAGCGCGACCCAATGACGGTCGAACAGATCGGCGAGGCTGATGTCGCCTGGGGCCCGAACAGCGGGAAAATCCGCCACCCGGCCGTAGATCGCCCAGGCAATCGTCGCAACACGGCGTCCGACGAGGGTCTCGGGCGGATCGTCGGTCGCGCGGATCGCCACGTCCGCGTCGCGCTTTGACAGATTGAGCGCCTGATTGGCGAGCACCACGTCGAGCCGCATCTCGGGACAGGCCGTGATGAAGCGGGCGAAGATCGGGGTCAGAAGGTGGACGAGGAGCGTGTCATTGGTCGTGACGCGCAACTCCCCGGTGGGAGCCACGGCCTGGCCGGCGAGCTTGCGCGTGAAGGTGGTGACGTTCTCGTCCATCTGCTCGGCGAGCGCCGACATCTCTTCTCCGGCAGGCGTGAGGACATATCCCGTCCGGTGCCGTTCGAAGAGCTTGACTCCGAGATTGTCCTCCATCTGGCCAAGCCTGCGGAAAACCGTCGAATGATTGACGCCAAGCCGCTCGGCGGCACCGGCAAGGCCGTGGGCCTCGGCGATGATCTTCACCAGCCTGAAATCGTCCCAGTCGAGATGCTGCTGTCTGGTCATTGGTTTGCATTCGCGCAAGAGAGGCCCTGCAAATCTAACACTGGTTTTGCAGTAGGGAAAGATTATCCTCCACCACGTCCAACAACAGCAAGCGACGCTCTTCCAGCCCGAGGCAATGCGAGGCCGGAAGTCGGCCGCTCTGCGTCCCATTTTCAACTGATCGGAGTTCACATGACCAAGGTTCTGGTTCTGTATTATTCGTCCTGGGGGCACATCGAGCAGATGGCTTACGCCGCTGCCGAAGGGGCCCGCGAGACCGGCGCCGAGGTCGTGGTGAAGCGCGTGCCGGAACTCGTCCCGACCGAGGTGGCTCAGGCCGCCCATTACAAGACCGACCAGAAGGCTCCCATCGCGACCGTCGAGGAGCTGCCTGAATACGACGCCATCATCATCGGCACGCCGACCCGCTACGGCACCATGACGGCGCAGATGAAGAACTTCCTCGACCAGACCGGCGGTCTGTGGGCGCAGGGAAAGCTCATCGGCAAGGTCGGCTCGGTCTTCACCTCCACGGCCACCCAGCACGGCGGCCAGGAGGCCACCATCCTCACCACGCTGCCGGTGCTCCTGCATCACGGCATGGTGGTCGTCGGCCTGCCTTACTCCTTCCAGGGCCAGATGGGTGTCGACCAGATCCGTGGCGGCTCGCCCTACGGCGCCTCGACCATCGCGGCCGGCGACGGCTCGCGCCAGCCGAGCGAGATCGATCTCGACGGCGCCCGCTTCCAGGGCAGGCATGTCGCCCAGATCGCCGCGAAGCTCGCTGCGAAGTAAGAGATCCAAAAGAACCCAAATCCGAAGAGCTCTCCTCAGAGGCTGGCTCGTAAGGCGCGGGTTTTCCCCTCCCCCTTGTGGGGAGGGCCTGGGTGGGGGTGCGAGCGATAGCCTATCAAGATCCGGCGCCGATACCCCCACCTCCCACTCCTCCCCACAAGGGGAGGAGAGTTCGCGCTGTGCTTCTGCCTTTTCGACCGGCGGCAGATTAAAGCAGGTCTCTGGCAAGCCCGAGGCCCGCGGAGCCTGCCCGCGCTTTATGAGCCAGACTCCGAGGAGGGGTCGCGGCGCGAGCTCCCCAGGATGAGGTCAGTGTCGTTTAATGCTGGACTCTAGGGCGGATCACCGCTCCGCTGCGGCGCGCCTCAGGCGGTCGTTGATGGCTTCTCCCAGGCCGGTTTCCGGAATGGGGCTCACCGCAATGGTCGCAGCGCCCGACGCGTCGAGTTGCCTGAGATAGGAAAACAGATGAGCGGCGGCCTCCACGAGGTCGCCGTTGTTGCTGAGGTTCAGTGTGAGGCGTGCCGTTTCCGCTCCCGGAAGAGACGCGGCGCCGAATAAGAGCACGGCCTCGCTCGACTGGACTCTCGTCGCGTCCAAGCGCACCTGCGCCCGCGGCGCGTAGTGGGAGGCCAGCATGCCGGGAGCCAGCGGGTTGGACCCTGTCTCCGAGGCTGTTTCGAGCTTTGCACCGATCAGCGCTTCGATAGCTTCACGCGCCACGCCGCCCGGCCGGAGCAGGCGTGGCGTGCCGCCGAGACAGGAGACGATGGTCGATTCGACGCCGACCTGTGATGCGCCCCCGTCGAGTACCGCATCGATGCGTCCATCGAGATCCCCCAGAACATGGTCCGCATCGGTCGGGCTCACGCGCCCCGAGCGGTTGGCCGAGGGTGCGGCCACCGGCCGGCCGGTCCGTTCGAGAAGCGCATGGGCAAGGGGATGAGCCGGGACCCGCAGGCCGATGCTGTCGAGGCCGGCGCGGGCGAGATCGGAGATCGTGCAAGTGGGAGCAACCGGCACCACGAGGGTCAGGGGACCGGGCCAAAAGGCCTCCGCCAGACGCGTGGCCGTCTCATCGAACAGGCCCTGGTTTCGAGCCGTCCGGAAGCTGTCCACATGAGCGATCAGGGGGTTGAAGCTCGGGCGCTCCTTGGCGGCATAGATCCGGGCCACCGCTTCCGCATCGGTCGCATCGGCGCCGAGGCCGTAGACCGTCTCGGTCGGAAAAGCCACGAGGCCGCCGCGCAGCAGGACGGCCGCCGCCTGGGCAAGGCCCGTCGCATCGGCCGCCAGACGCTCCGTTTGGCGCATTGACCCGTGATCGTTCACGTCTAAACTATCCTCTGACCAATGGGCATTTGCCTGTCTGCATTTGCCCTTGCCGGGCGGGTTTAACGGCGCGAGAACACGCGTCAACATGAAAAGCTCCGTATTTGAGAGGAAACGCTGATGACCTACCGTGCGCCTGTCTCGGATATCGTCTTTACCATGCGCCATGTGGCAGGCCTCGACCGTGCCATGGCCGATGGTGTCTATGGCGACCTCTCCGCCGATCTGAGCCAGACGATCCTGGAAGAGGCGGGCCGCTTCGCCAACGACGTGATCGCTCCCCTCAACCGCGAGGGCGACAAGCACGGCGCGACCCTCAAGGACGGCGTGGTGACCACCGCGCCAGGCTGGAAACAGGCCTACAAGGCCTGGACCGGGGCCGGATGGAACGCGTTGCCCGGCCCGGTGGATTATGGCGGGCAGGGCCTGCCGACCCTGCTCAATTCCGCCTGCGTCGAGATGTGGAACTCCGCCTCCATGGCCTTCGGCATCGGCCCAATCCTGACCATGGGGGCCATTGAAGCGCTCATCGCTCACGCGTCGGACGACCTGAAGAGCCGCTATCTCGAAAAGCTCGTCTCCGGCGAATGGACGGCGACCATGAATCTCACGGAGCCGCAGGCCGGCTCGGATCTCGCGGCGATCCGCTCCCGTGCCGAGCCCTCGGGTGACGGCATCTATCGCATCACGGGCCAGAAGATCTTCATCACCTACGGCGAGCACGATCTCACCGACAACATCGTCCACCTCGTGCTCGCGCGCCTGCCCGATGCGCCGGCCGGCACGCGCGGCATCTCGCTGTTCCTGGTGCCGAAGTTCTTGAGCGACGGCACGCGCAACGACGTGCGCTGCCATTCCATCGAGCACAAGCTCGGCATCCATGCCTCGCCCACCTGCACGATGATCTTCGGCGACAACGGCGGCGCCATCGGCTGGCTCGTCGGCGAGGAGAATCGCGGTCTCGCCTGCATGTTCACGATGATGAACAACGCCCGCCTCGCGGTCGGCCTGCAGGGCGTGGCGATCGCCGAGCGCGCCTATCAGCAGGCACTGGCCTACGCGAACGAGCGCAGGCAGGGCCGTGCTATCGGGGCGGCGGAGGGCATGAGCCCGATTGCCGTGCATCCGGACGTGCAGCGCAACCTGCTCACCATGAAAGCGCTGACCGCTGCGGCGCGCGCGATCTGTTACATGACGGCGGAGGCCATCGACCGCGCTCATCTCGAAGAAGATCCCGCGCGCCGCAAGAAGGCCAACGAGCGTGCCTCCCTTTTGACTCCCGTCGCAAAGGCCTTCTCGACCGATATCGGCGTGGAGGTCGCCTCGCTCGGCGTGCAGGTCCATGGCGGCATGGGCTTCATCGAGGAGACGGGCGCCGCGCAGCACTTCCGCGATGCGCGCATCGCGCCGATCTACGAGGGCACCAACGGCATCCAGGCCATCGACCTCGTCGTTCGCAAGCTGCCGCTCTCCGGCGGTGAAACCGTTCGGGCGCAGATCGCTTCCATGCGCGCTACGGTCGCGCGCCTGCTGAAGGAGAGCACACCCGCCTTCGGCGCCACTGCGCCGCGCCTGCGCGATGCCATCGAGAGCCTCGACCGGGCGACGGGCTTCCTGCTGCAAGCGGTCTCGTCCAATGTGCAGGGCGAGGCGCTGGCCGGCGCAACGCCATACTTGAGGCTCTTCGCGCTGGCGCAGGGCGGCGCTGCCCTCGCCGAGATGGCGCTCGCGGCGAACGCGCAGGCAGCCGCCGGCGATGCGGATCCGGCCCATGCCGGCCGCATCGCGCTCTGCCGCTTCTTTGCCGAGAACATCGCCGTAGGGGCGAAAGGCCTGGAGGATACGGTCATGAGCGGTGCAGGTTTCCTGCAGGATGCAACCCTGGCGCTGGCGAGCTGATCCCATGAGTCTCAAAGGTAAAACCCTCTTCATCACCGGCGCCTCGCGCGGCATCGGCCTCGCCATCGGCCTTCGCGCCGCCAAGGACGGCGCGAACGTGGTCATCGCGGCCAAGACCGCCGAGCCCCATCCGAAGCTGCCCGGCACGATCTACACGGCGGCGGAAGAAATCGAGGCGGCAGGCGGCAAGGCGCTGCCGCTCGTGGTCGACGTGCGCGACGAGGAGGCGGTGAAGGGCGCGATCGAAAAAACGGTCGCGACCTTCGGCGGCCTCGACGTCGTGGTCAACAACGCGAGCGCCATCAATCTCACGCCGACGCCGCAGACCGACATGAAGCGCTTCGATCTGATGCACCAGATCAACACGCGCGGCACCTACATGGTCTCGAAATATGCCATTCCGCATCTGGAGAAGGCCGAGAATCCGCACATCCTCATGCTCTCGCCGCCCCTCGACATGAGCGAGAAGTGGTTTGCGCCGCATCTGGCCTATTCGCTGGCCAAATACGGCATGAGCCTCTGCGTTCTGGGACTCGCCGGCGAGTTGCGGGGCAGAGGGATTGCCGTCAACGCGCTCTGGCCGCGCACGACCATCGCCACCAGCGCGGTCAGGAACCTGCTCGGCGGCGATGCGCTCGTGCAGGCGAGCCGGACTCCGGAGATCCTGGCCGATGCGGCCTATGCCGTTTTCCGGAAGCCCGCGCGGAGCTTCTCGGGCCACTTCCTTATCGACGATGTCTTTCTGCATGGCGAGGGCGTGACCGATTTCGAAAAATACCGGGTCGACCCGAGCCAGCCCCTCGCGCCCGATTTCTTCGTGCCGGACGACACGCCGCCCCTGTCATCCCTGCGTTAAGTGGATCGTCTTCACTTCGGCCGGGAATGATACTCTCCCACGTCATGGCCGGCCTTGTGCCGGCTATCCCGCTTCTGTGAAGCGCCGCGCCCAACGGACCGAGATCACCGGCACGAGGCCGGTGATGACGTGGCAGATGTTGTCCAGCCATAGGTTGGTCAGGGGATCATGACGTTGTGCTCGGTCGTGGATTCTCTTTCCTTCCGCTGCGCTGCGGCTGGGAATGACATGGAGGTTCCGTGGGATTACAAGATCTGCATCGACCTGAAATGATGTGACTTCCAAGGGGCGAGAACGCAGATGATTTTGATCCACAGGCCGGCGCAGGTGAAAGGCCCGATAGGTGAATCCCTCGACCGCCATGTTCTCCCGCCGGGTGAGCCGATCTCCCATGATGCCCTGTGGATCGACCTGATCGATCCGACCAAGGAGGAGGACAGGCTCGTCGAGGCTCATCTCAATATCGAGATCCCGACCAAGGAAGAGATGGCGGATATCGAGCCGTCGGAGATCCTCTACAACGAGAACAACGCGCGCTACATGACGGCGCGCGTTCTGTGCAGTTCGGATACGGATAATCCGAAACTCATCGATGTCTCGTTCATTCTCACCGAGCGGGCCCTCGTGACCGTTCGCTACGGCGAGCCGCGCTCGTTCAGCATGTTCATGGCGCGCGCCGTGAAGCCGGGCGGATGCCGGCATCGACCCGAGGCCGTGCTCGACGGCCTCATCGAGACGATCATCGATCGCGCGGCCGAAATTCTCGGAACCGTCGGCTCGCGCATCGATCGCCTGTCGCAGGCGATCTTCGAGAACGAGAAGCAGGGCGCGCGCCGGGCGGCCTCCTACCGGGTTGCCTTGAGATCCATCGGCCGCAAGGGCGACATCATCTCCAACGTGCGCGAGAGCATGGTGTCGGTGGAACGCATGCTGCTCTTCCTGTCCGCCAGCATGCCGCGGCCGCAGAAGACGGCGGGCTACCAGTCCGAATGGCGCACGGCACTTCGCGACGTGCAATCCATCGAGGAGCATGCGACCTTTCTTTCCAGCAAGGTTCAGTTCCTGCTCGATGCAACGCTCGGCTTCGTCACCATGGAGCAGAATGACATCATCAAGATCTTCTCGGTCATGTCGGTGATCTTTCTGCCGCCGACCCTGGTCTCGTCGCTCTACGGTATGAACTTCAAGATCATGCCGGAGCTCGACTGGAAATTCGGCTATCCCTGGGCGATCACCCTCATGGTGCTCGCCGCCGTGCTGCCCTATCTCTTCTTCCGCTGGAAGCGGTGGCTGTAAGTGCGCAAGACTGTCATTCCGCGGCGAGCGGAGCGAGAGCCCGGAATCCACAACCGCTAACGGTTCGGAATGGATCACGGCGGCATCCCAGGTATCTTACTCGGTGAACGTCATGTTTATGGATTCCGGGCTCGGCTCCAATGGGCCGCCCCGGAATGACAGTGGCGAATAACAGAAGCGAGAGGAAATCATCATGTGCGGGCGCTATGCGATCACACTCCCTCCCGACACCTATCGGGACTTCTTCGGCTATTCCGAACAGCCGAACTTTCCTGCGCGCTACAACGTGGCTCCCACGCAGCCCGTCCCGATCGTGCTGGAGGACCGGGGCGAGCGGCACTTCATGCTGGTGCGCTGGGGCTTCCTGCCGTCCTGGGTGAAGGACCCGAAGGATTTTCCCCTCGTCATCAACGCACGCGGCGAGACGCTGCAAACCAAACCGACCTTCAAGGCGGCGTTGAAGCGCCGGCGCTGCATCTTTCTCGCCGACGGGTTTTATGAATGGCGGCGAGAGGGACGGGAGAAGACGCCATTTCTGATCCGCCCGCGCAGCCGCAAGCCCATGCCGCTGGCGGGCTTGTGGGAGACCTACAGCAGCCCGGACGGAGCCGAGATCGACACCGCCGCCATCGTGACCACCGATGCCAACGGCACCCTCTCCGCCGTGCACGACCGCATGCCGGTGATCCTCTCAGACGACGACATCGCTGCATGGCTCGATGTGCGCGACGAGCGTGCCGACGTGATGCGCCTCGTGCGCCCCTGTCCCGACGACTGGCTCGACATGGTGCCCGTTTCGAGCCGCGTGAACAAGGTCGAGAACGACGATCCGGGCCTGATGGAATCTCTCTCTCAGCCCGAGCCGGCGCCGGTCAAGGAAAGCAAGCGTCAGGCGAAAAAGCCGCTGTCCAGCGACGAGGACGAGCAGGGGAGCTTGTTCTAAGCTTGAGTTTAGCCATTTCTGACGGGTGATGTGAGAGCGAGGGGCGGCGAAGCGAACGATGCGGTAGACTGGCAGAGTTTCCGCCAAGAGACGCCGCCATGCTGCACCTGCCCGCCCGCTTCGCCG
>NZ_VOSK01000271.1 GCF_009296175.1 Microvirga tunisiensis
GACCAGTTGGCGCATCGCCTTCTGGGACAGGGGCTTGGCGGAATCAGAGGATGGCGCCGACATGCATCTGTTGAATCACAGATACTCTTCTGAGGGAATCGCTCGCCCCCCAAACTGCCCCGATCACTGCAAAGCTACGCTCCCTTGGCAAGGCTAAGCTGTTGACAAAGTTAGGGCCACAATCATTTGCGCGTACTAAATATGGGATATTCTATGATCTGATATGAGGCCGATTGTGGTCCTTCAAGATCGTTCCCACGCGGCACTCTCCTTAGTCGTTCAAGGTGAGCCGCTTTGAGGTTCTCAGCGGTGGTTTGGCCAGCAGATGGATCCAAGAAGCCCTTATTCTAAGCCATTTCAGGGGGCCTGTAGGAAAGCCCTCCTCTGCCCCGCTGGTTAACAAACTGGCTTGAGAGACGTTTGCAAACGATCAATTGAACGCAGCGTCTAACTATGTACAGAATATCGCCTGCGCATAGCAGTTCTTACCAGCTCGTACCCTCCCCTACTCCGCCTTTGCTGGTATTTGGCGCTCTTGGACCGGCGTGCGTGAACCGAAGGCTGATTCCGTTGAAGGTGAACACCTGCTCTATTCGCTTCTCACGTCAGAGCCCAACGGCGCGGTCGGACCAATCCATCCGAAAGCGATGCGGGTAACCCTCACCACGCCTGAGGAGTATGACATCTGGCTCAACGCGCCGACTGAAGATGCTCTGAAGCTTCAGAGACCCCTTCCCGACGAGCTCCTTGAGATCGTTGTGGAAGGGAAAAAATCTGACAAGCCGGCCGGGTCAGAGCATCTGGAGAAAATATCGTGAGGGCAGAACCATGAGCCCTGCCCTCTGCTACCATCATTCGTGAGTACTGTCCTGCTGGTGTTGAGCTTGGAAGCTGCCGTAGAGTTCGTCGAGCTTTGAGACGAGGTAATCACCAAACTCAGGGGCAAGCTTCCGATCAACCTTTAGAGTGAAGCTCTTGTGATCCTTGACGATTCGAGCAATCTTTCGGCCGGTAGGGTCGTTCCAGTAAATTGGCGTGGACTTAGAAGCCGGTATCTGTGAGGCGGGAGCATCCTGGCTGTCCGTGGAAGGACCTGTCGCACCATTTGAGCTAGTGGATGCTGCACTCTCGGAGAGGTCTGTCAGTAAGCGCTGGAAACGATCCGCGCTCTCTATGTTCCCAAATTCATCACGGCTGATGATTGATTGCGCCCGCTCCAGATTAGCCTGCTCTTGAAGGAGATCTGTGAGTTCCAGCCATCGTCCCCGTCCGATACCGGGCGCATGGCCGATCGCCTCAATAACTGTATGAGGAACCTTGTTGGGAACACTGATCAGTTTGGCGAGATTGGATTTATCGATCGAGAGAGCTTCGGTGATTGTAGCGCGCGGGAACCCGCGTTGCTCAAGGCGGAACGCGAACATTGCCTGCTCGATATAGGTCAAATCGAGGCGTGCGTTATTTTCTTGACCTTGGGCAACGACGAGTTCGTCGTCACTCATTTGCTTGACGACAGCCCGGACCTTAATTCCAAGTTGCGTAACTGCTCTCAGTCGGCGGTGACCATAGGCAACTTGGTAGTGACCAAGCTTGGTCGGATGAGGACGGACGAGGATAGGAACCTGCTGACCACGGGCTCTGATAGCCTCAACGAGTGAATCGTGGGCAGCATCAGACCCGTCCATTCGATCTCGAACGAAGGATCCTTCAATGATCTCAGGGTCGAGTTCGACGATCGCTTGGCCAGAGGCGAGCTGCGCACGTAGCTCACTTACGTCCCCTTGCGCGGACAGTACAGTCTCAAGGGCCTTGTTGATCGCGCCAACGGCGCTGTTCCCGCCGATGCTCCCTCCCTGTGCAAGGGGAGATCGCTTGCGAGGGGCCAGTGACGCGGGATGCGGCTGTACATTGTCAGCGAGGGTGGGCTTTTCGGTGGGGGCAGCAGGGTCAATCGCTCCCGAAAGCATGCTGGCGATGATTTTACGGGTCATTATGCTCTCCCCCAAGCTTTTGTGATGAGGCTCTCGATCTCAGAGTTTACGTTGTTCAGGGATTCAAACGCCCGGTCGTAAGTCGACTTCGTGAACTGCTCGCGCGAAACCTCGTAGAGGGTTTGCTTGGTGATCCCGGCATCCGAAATCGCTGTGCTCTTGAGTACCGGATAGTTCAGGACATGTTCCCCGAATCGCTCTCGCATGAACGAGACCATTTGGTTCTGTGGTCCATCGCCCGGCTCATAGCGGGTAATGAGGTACTTCAACCAGTCGTACTCGAGAGTGGCGCCGGCGTTTCTGACGACGCTCAGCAGGTCTGAGGTCATAGTTAGGAACTGGCACATAGACATGACGTCCAGCATTTGCGGATGCACTGTGACGAGCATCGCGGTGCTGGCGCATAGGGCTGATAGGGTGAGGTATCCGAGCTGCGGAGGACAGTCGATGATCACGACGTCGTAATTTTCAGCGACAGGGCCAAGTGCAATACCCATCCGCGCAAAGAAGAGCGGTTGGTTCGGATCTCGGCTCGTTAGGGCCTTGGGTGTCTCGTGCTCAAATTCCATGAGCTCGAGGTTGCCTGGAATGATGTGCAGTCCAGGGAAGTATGTTTCCTGGATCACCTCGCTGATCTCCCTGACCTCGTCATCGTAACGGATTGCGCCGTAGAGGGTTTGGTTCTCACCAACGTCGAATTCTGGTTGGAATCCATGGAGAGCGGATAGGCTTGCTTGCGGATCTAGGTCGATCGCCAGGACTCTGTATCCGCTGAGAGCCAAGTGCTGTGCCAGGTGAGCGGCCGTCGTCGTCTTGGCGCTTCCACCTTTGAAATTCACAACGGAGATGACCTGAAGGTGCTCGCTTCCTGAGCGATGCTTGACGTAGCCGCGTTCAGACTTGCCGCTTTCGTCGAGATAGGCCCGCAGTGCATTGATTTCCCCAAGACTGTAGAGTCTGCGGCCGTTAGGTGCCATTTCAGGCTCAGGCCCCTTCCCTTCTAAGGAAAGGCGCCGAAGATAGCTGTCGTTGATGCCGACGAGGCGAGCCACTTCACCCGACGTAAATTTCCGCAATGTTTTACGCGCAGTTGGGGGGTACAGCATTAGGCGCTGTTCATTCAGCTTCTCTGATAGACCGCTGGCATGCTCAGCGATCAGGTCTTCAAGTACGGTCTTCAGATCTGATTTCAATAACGCCTGGGCCACGGTTCGCCTCTCGTAGTAACGGTCTGCAGCGCGAAGAACTGCTTTCGTCCGTGAGTAGGCCGTAGAGACGTTAAAAACCTGTTAATGCGTTCACGGATACTCAGGTCGTGGTCAGCTGACCACTTAAACCTCCTGCTCCGCATCGTTCTCACCGACGCTACGAGCGAGGGAGGGTATCTGGCCCGATAGTTTGGAAATGTCGCCGGCACCTGTGGATTTGGTGGTCAGCTGACTTCAAAACCGCGACAGCCCAGGAATTTCAGGAGGACAATCGTGCTCTCAGAACGGGTGGGGAGCCCAACCAAAACAAAATGGTGGAGGCCGGCTTTCTATATGCCGGCTCACAAGGGATCCTGTGGTCAGCTGACCACAACAAGAGCATCTATGCCAGCATTTGCAGTGATATCACCTTACGATTCCTCCTGCTGGCTACTGGATCTGGAAGGCGATAGCGCGCCCAGCTTACCGCTGGTGGATCGATCCGGGGTTTGTGGTCAGCTGACCACGACCGGTAGCTCAACTTGGAGCTCTCAACTTGGAGCTACCAGGCCATGATGAGCACGAGACGAATTTGGTACGTGGACGGCTGTGCGACTGGAACCTGAGTGATCGAGCAAGGGGCCGCCGCATAGGCAACCGGCCTGCCTTCCATGATTGTCCGCCAGCCTCTACGAGGTGCTTGGTTTGGGAGATCCGTTCTGTGGTCAGCTGACCACCACATCAGCCTGGGGCCAAGCGATGCGGTGGTTGGCTGAGGTCAAAGTCCGACCCGGACCGACATGCTCTGAGCATGTTCCTGCTCGTCGTAGTACCCAGCGGCCTGCTGGACTGACTTGTGAGCTGACTGGCGCATAGCATCTACCAGTGGGATGCCATCACGTCCCGCTTGGATCATGAAGCCGGAACGTAGTCCGTGGGCGCTGAAATCTGCCGGGTCCAGCCCGGCCATCCGGCAGCGCTTCTTAAGGATGAGATTGACCGATTGCGGGGTCAGCTGGTTCGCCCTGATAGAACCATCCTTTTGGATTTCCCGGGAGATTGGGCCCGATGTGTTCTCCGCAAAAGGCATCCAGCCATGGGGGGCTACAGCAGCGCGGCCTGCGGCGAAAATGAAAGCCCCCTGCCCTGCGGTGGTCGTTTTCGTTCGCCCCAGTGCAATGCGAATGCAGGTCACGGTTGGAGACGCTGGATCGGCTGGTCGGAGCTCGACCGGATCAACCACCGTGATTTGGGAGTGCCTCAGCGTCGCAACCTCTCTGCGCCGCCGCGCCGGCCGCGAAGGCAACCAGCAGAATTGCCCGGTCGCGGATGTCGAGTGCCTTCGATCTGCCGCAGGAAGCAAGGAGCCGCTCGAGAACATCTCGGGTAACGGGCTCGCGACTCTTGCGCTGGGGTTCGCGATTTGAGACCCTCATCGCCAAACGACCGGCCTTCTTGATGCCGGGTGGTCAAACGGGGCGTCAACGCCTTTCCACTGGTGCAGGGTCGACCAGTTGGACAGCCGTCGGGATACAGTCTTGTGCGCGTGTGGTCCGTTGACTTTCAGAATCTTGCGCTGCCTGAGGTCCTCAATCACGTCGCCGGGCATCCCGTGAGCCGGATCGACAGCCTTCTGATCCGGGTCCCACATGTGATGAGCAATGAACTTCAGGACGAGCTCCGGGTCGACTGGCCATGGGAGGGGGCCTCCGGTCGCGGTGCGGCACTAAGCCTCGCGGTAGGCGAGATCAGAGGCGAGGGCACGCAGCGTGTTGGTGCCCATTCCCGTATTGGCTTAGTGCTTCAGAGTGGCGACGTCGGCATCGGTCAGGACCTCGGCATAGCGGTCGGCCGAGGACATTGGGATGATGGCCGCCAACGCGTCGAGTTGTCTTGCCCGCTTGAGCTGGTTTGCCGGACTGGACAACACTCTTTGCCCCCTCACCATAATGCGCCGTCTTCGGATATGCTTTGGCCAGTCAATGGTCGAGCCCCTCTGATTTGTGAACTGTGACTGAGCAGCCGGGCGAGGGCCCGTCCAGCGTAGAGTCGCACTCCTGCTACATTCCCGTGGTCTGTGCTGCGCCGGCAGGTAGCGAAGGAACGCCGCATGAGCTGGATTACCGATGTCGCGCCAAAGATCAAAACCCTGTTCAAGCGGGATGCGCCTGACAACCTCTGGATCAAGTGCCCGGATTCCGGGCAAGTGGTGTTCCATAAGGACGTTGAGGCCAACCAATGGGTGATCCCAGGCTCTGGCCACCACATGCGCCTGTCAGCGATCCAGCGCCTGACGCTGACCTTCGACGAGGGCCAGTGGACGGACGTGCCAGTCCCAGACGTGGACTCCGACCCGCTGAAGTTCCGAGACACCAAGCGCTACACCGACCGCCTGAAAGATGCCCGGACGAAAACCGGGTTAGCGGATGCCATCAAAGTCGGCACAGGAACCGTCGAAGGCCTGCCAATGACCGTGGCAGCCCACGACCCCGATTTTATCGGCGGCTCGCTTGGGGTGGCTGCCGGGGAGGCATTCATCAGGGGCGCCGAAACGGCAATCGAGCGAACCACGCCCTATGTGGCGTTCACCGCCTCGGGTGGAGCCCGGATGCAGGAGGGCATCCTGTCCCTGATGCAGATGGCACGAACCACGGTTCTGATCCAGCGGCTGCGCGAGAGAAAGCTCCCGTATATCGTCGTTCTCACCAATCCGACCACGGGCGGGGTGACGGCGTCTTATGCGATGCTGGGTGATGTCCATATGGCCGAGCCCGGGGCCCTGATCGGGTTTGCCGGACCACGGGTGATCGAGCAGACGATCCGCGAGCACTTACCCGACGGGTTCCAGCGGGCCGAGTTCCTGAAGGAACACGGCATGGTCGACATGGTGGTCCACCGCCATGACCTGCGCCCAACCTTGGCGCGCCTGTGCAGCCTACTCATGCGTCTGCCTGCTAAGGAGACCGGGACGACGTCTGATGCGGCGGCGGATGATGGGTCTAATCATCTTGAAGCTGACCGTGCGGCACCTTCCGATGAACAGAGTGATCTTTTGTAGGGGAGGGGCCATTCTCTCGCGAAGCCATCAGTACCGTCACCGTTTGGTTGAAGGACGAAGGCGTAGCGGCCACTATGGTTAATGAGAGGAAAACAGTCTGGAGGGGGAATGGCGCGAAACCCGGTTCGCGATGAGCGACAAGGGGACCTGTTCGGGGCACCTCCGCCACCTGCCAAACCGGTCCGCCGGACCTCCCCGCCGAGGCCGGTGCGTGAGGAGACCCGGGCGCCGGAGCCAGTGTCGTTGGGCACGCTCGGCGCGAAGGCAATCAGGCCCGAGATCGACGAACTCCTGGATGGCATGCCGGATCAGGAACTGGCCTATCTCGCGCTAGAGGCTACGCGGCTCGTGAAGCGCAGGCTCGTCCGAGGGCAGGGGAGGGGGCTCCGGCCAAAAGGCACCGGCAGAGGCAGGTCGCCTCTTGATGATGCCCTCGTTCGGATTGGGGGCGAGCTGATGGAGTTTGAGAACCCGGGCGAGACGTGGTGAGCGAATGGGAGCAGGTAGCATCCTTAAGCGGTATGGGTCGGCGAGTAGGGCGATATTGGGAAGCCTCGCCGCCAACCTGCGGAAGTCCACGAGGTTCAGGGCAGGGCGCTCGAAGCTATGGAGAACTGGCTCCAGCGGAAGCGCCGTCGCGGCTATGGAATCCGAGGCTTGTAGGTCAGTTTGACCTACCGGCGACCTGTCCACGACCTGCTGGCAGGTCATCATGATCTACCAAGGGTGGCACAAGCTATCCAAGTGTCGCACTTCGAACGCAAAATCTGGTGACAGCAGCGCGATCACTGGATGTCAGGGACTGCGAGGCCAAATTTGCGGGCCCGGTCGAGTTGGAACTTGACCGAGCTGGCCTTCCATTCTCTCCCGCCTCGTGGCGTCCGCTCTCGCATTCCTTCTAGCTGCGCGCCGATCTCACGCAGGGTGAGGTTCGGGTTAGAGATCGCAATGCCGGCAATCAGGGTCATGATGCGATCGTCCGGCGGCCGTCGTCCGGCTTTCCGTAACAACACCGGCTCAGCCATCCGCTCAGCGACCAATCGCTTGACCGCCCTCCTGAGGCTTTGATCCGTCCACCGCTGGCCTCGTGCATTCAGCACCTGCACGACATCTCGCCAGCTATGGTCCGGCCGCATCTGACGGACAACGGGAAGGAAGGAATCGGCTGCAGTCAAAAGGTCGCCCAGATAGACGCGATCGCGGGCGAGGGCGGTCTTGCGGATTGCCTCCGGCTGTCCCTCACGCAATCCGGGGTTCCCCGGCCTCTTCCCCTTGGCCACTGCCGCCTTCATGCCAGCCTTCGTGCGCTCCGAGATCAGCGATCGCTCCAGCTGAGCGACGGCGCCCAGGACCTGCAGAGAGAACACGCCTTGCGGGGTCGACGTGTCGATCGGATCCCTGAGGGATTTGAAGTGGGCGCCTTTCTCCTCAAGCGTCTCGATGACTTCGAGCAGGTGGCTGACCGACCGGGCCAAGCGATCGAGCCGGACGACCACGAGGACTTCGCCCTTCGAGATCTCGCGGATGAGCCGGGAGAGAACCGGCCGAGTTCGGGAGGCGCCGGATCCGTGTTCCTGGTGGATGACCGCGCAACCGGCAGCCTTGAGCTCATCGAGCTGAGCGTCTGTTGCCTGCTCCTCGGTCGAGACGCGGGCGTAACCAATTAGGCGTTGCCGAGTAGGGGAGGGAGCCATGTGTCAATTTCTGATGAGATTTTGGCTCTTTGTACATACTTTCCGATCGCGAGAAAAGGATCGTTTGAAAACGTTTCTCAAGCCATTTCGTTAACCAGATGTGGAGGGGAGGGCTTCTCTCAGACCTGCAAAAATGGCTTAAACACGAGGATCTTAGCGGCTCGGCTGCCACTCATTGGGGCTCCTGACCGGGGTTGATCCAAGTGGAGCAAGCGACCATTTCAGACCGGTGCTGATGCAGCTTTGAGATGCAGCCTGAATTCATCCCCTACATCGTAGTGATGGCTTGGTTTGCTTCTGTTTTTACAGCTATGCTGTTTTCTATCAAAAGCTTAGCTTATGAGGCATTGTCATAGTTCGGGACGCAGAGGGGTGATCGGGGCAGTTTGGGGGGCGAGCGATTCCCTCAGAAGAGTATCTGTGATTCAACAGATGCATGTCGGCGCCATCCTCTGATTCCGCCAAGCCCCTGTCCCAGAAGGCGATGCGCCAACTGGTC
>NZ_VOSK01000272.1 GCF_009296175.1 Microvirga tunisiensis
GGAACGCGCCGGCTTGATCCGCCGTCAGCCCGGAGTGGCGCGAAGCATCGAGGTGTTGGTCGCCCCTGAAGGCCTGCCCCTCCTCCGCCATCCCCAACTCGTCAAATCCTCTGGGCCGAGGATCTAGTGGCAATGGGCCGCTGAAGGATGCTGTTGAGGCCCTCCTGACAGCGTTGGAGGAGGTCAGCCGGCAAATCGGCATCCTCACCCGTCGCCTCATGGGGCTGGCGCGCCAGGATCAGGCGGTCCGACGCCTGATGACGGCTCCCGGTGTCGGCTCTCTGGTCGCGTTGGCCTATATCAGTGTCATCAGCGTAGGGGCTTACCTTAGCCTGAATCCACGACGGTATCAGTCGGGCGAGATCGACCGAAGCGGTCGGATCTCCAAGTACGGACTTCCGGTGGTCCCGCCAGGAAGGGCAGCCCGCATGAGATAGACCCCCTAAGAGATCCACCCGATCGGGCGGGACGACGTCCCATGTCGGGACGAGGCAGCAGCCATCGCGCGGGCACTGTTGCGGCGATGTCTTCCGACCGCGCAGAGAACCATGACCCGATAGGTGATATCAGCCGAACGAACGCAAAGGGCCGCTCAACGGGCTTGACCAGGAGACTCGGAATAAGAGAACCGAGCCGGTAGCCCTGGCTGTCGCCACATGCCCCGCATCTTCGCGCCGACATCTATGCGAACTCCCTTTGTCGCAGTTGGTGAAGTTGCCGGATCCGACAAAGCCACGGGCCATGATACCCGCTCAAACAGCTTCAGGAGCGCACTGGTGATGAAGCAGGTACGGGCGGCATAGACATGGCGATCGCCCGTGGCGGATTGCTGGTGCGTGAAAAACCGCTGCGGCACGATGAGATGCAGATGGTCCTTAGCCCGGGTCACGGCGACGTACAACAGCCGGCGTTCCTCCTCGACCTTCGCCGTGGTGCCAGTGCCGAGATCCGATGGGAAGCAACCATCAACCACGTTCAGGACGAACACTGACTTCCACTCCTGGACCTTGGCTGAATGGATTGTCGACAGGATCAGGTAGTCCTCATCGAGCAGGGGTACACCAGCCTGATCGCTTGTGGCATCCGGTGGATCGAGCGTGAGTTCGGTGAGGAAGCGCTCGCGGGAGCGATAGCCGGCCGCGATCTGTTCCAACTGGACAAGGTCGGATTTACGGGTTTCGGCATCCTCATGGATGCGTTTGAGGTGCGCTCATACCATGTCCGGACCTGCTCAAGCTCGGCCGGCCATCCTCTGTACCGGCGCGAACCTGCGCGATCGCATTCACGAAGGAGTGCCAGCCATCTCCCGCTCGGGGCGGGGCAGGGGCTTCCATCAGAGCCTGGATCGGATCCACAGCATTATGCATGCGGTCCAGCACGCGATGAGCCGAAGTCGGGCCAACGCCCGGCAGGAGTTGCATCAGCCGGAAGCCGGCGACACGATCACGCGGGTTCTGGACAAACCGGAGCATCGTGAGGAGGAACTTGAGGCCGCCGAACTTCACGAATGGGATGTTGCGCCGGGTCAGCTTCACCTCCAGCGGCCCAGAATGGTGGCTGGCCAGGACACCGTGCTCCACTGTCTGATGCTGCCGCGAGTTCAATTGTTCCAGATAGGTAGGGTTCGCGGGCACGGTCGAATCATTCCTGTTGGCTCACTATAG
Organism: Microvirga tunisiensis; assembly: GCF_009296175.1. Taxonomy (GTDB): domain Bacteria; phylum Pseudomonadota; class Alphaproteobacteria; order Rhizobiales; family Beijerinckiaceae; genus Microvirga; species Microvirga tunisiensis. Next base: position 1,665 of record NZ_VOSK01000272.1, read on the forward strand.
ATGCTTTCTCCCGGTTTGTTCGCAATGGCTGAGCTTACCTCTTCGCGCATATTCGCGACAATATGTTCGTTATTTGTTCTTTCCTTCGCCACATAAATCCTTAGGATCCGGCTCTTCCGTTAAGCACTGGATTTAGGATGAGTATGGATAAGACAAAGGCGATCGAGGCTGCCGTCAGTCAGATTGAACGGGCGTTCGGCAAAGGCGCGATCATGCGCTTGGGCGGCGATCAGGTTGTCAAAGTGGAGACGGTCTCCACCGGATCGCTGGGCCTCGACATCGCACTCGGCGTCGGTGGTCTGCCGCGCGGCCGAATCATCGAGGTCTATGGGCCGGAGTCTTCGGGTAAGACGACGCTCGCGCTCCAAACTATCGCCGAGGCTCAGAAAATGGGTGGCATCTGCGGCTTTATCGACGCCGAACATGCCCTTGATCCCGTCTATGCCCGCAAACTCGGTGTAAATCTGGATGATCTCCTGATCTCTCAGCCTGACAATGGCGAGCAGGCGCTTGAGATTGCCGATACGCTCGTTCGCTCAAGCTCCGTAGACATTCTCGTCATCGACTCGGTCGCGGCTCTGACGCCGAAGGCTGAGATTGAAGGCGAGATGGGTGAGAGCCGTCCTGGTCTTCAGGCCCGCCTCATGAGCCAGGCCCTGCGCAAGCTCACCGGTTCGATCAGCCGCACCAAGACGATGGTGATCTTCATCAACCAGATCCGCATGAAGATCGGCGTCATGTACGGCTCGCCGGAGACGACGACGGGCGGCAACGCACTCAAGTTCTACGCCTCCGTGCGCCTCGATATCCGCCGGACCTCGACCCTGAAAGACCGGGATGAGCCGATCGGCAACCAGGTGCGGGTGAAAGTGGTCAAGAACAAGGTTGCTCCACCTTTCAAGCAGGTTGAGTTTGACATCATGTTCGGCGAGGGTATCTCCAAGATGGGTGAGCTGATCGACCTTGGGGTGAAGGCCAACGTGGTCGAGAAGTCGGGCGCTTGGTTCTCCTATGACAGCCAGCGCCTCGGCCAAGGTCGTGAAAACGCCAAGACCTTCCTGAAGGACAATCCCGAGATCGCGGCCGAGATCGAAGGCAAGATCCGCCAGAATGCCGGTCTGCTGATCGCGGAGCTGCAAGGCAACGATGATGTGGGTGTATCGGAGGATGCAGCCTGAGCATAACACCTGAAGCAGAATCCCTCTCCCTGCGCGTCAGATGGCCCTGCGTTATACGGACAAGTAAAAAGGCCGCCTCTTTGTAGGCGGCCTTCTCGTAAGCTGAGGTGTCTAAATCGTTATCAAGCCGCCTCGGCGACAGGAGCGGGGTCGGCTTCGTCCATAGCGCGCATGTAGACATCGAGGAGACTGTCGTACTCGTCACGCTCGTCCTGATCCTGCTTGCGCAGCTTGATGATCTCCTTGAGGATCTTCACGTCGAAGCCTTCGCCCTTGGCCTCGGAGAAGACTTCCTTCTTGGCCTCATTCAGCTCCTTGATTTCGTTCTCGATCTGCTCGATACGCTCCACGAACGAGCGGATCCGGTTGCCGGGAACTCCAACGATGTCACTCATAGCATCTCCTTTGCCGTACGTAGGCTGGCACTATCCGGCACCGGAGTAAGCGCTCCGTTAATCCGGCGCACCCTGCACGCAGGAAGAGGTCACCAGGGAATGCCAGGGGCGGGGATATTTCAGAGGCTTTACAACAGTGTAAGCGCGTGCGGTGTTCTGCAGGGAGAATACTCGCGAATCGAGCGGCTAAAGTCCTCCGTTCAAACCTACGCTTAACAATTGTACGATGCAGCTCTTCCCACAACCCGGCGATCAATCGTCAAACTCATCGACTGCCGAAGGTTCAATATTGAAGCCATCAAAGCGGACTTGGAAGCCGGCTCGTTGCGGCGAGCAGCACATTGGGCCGATCAGAGCTTCGTCGGAAAGAGGGAAATAGGCAAGCCTAAAGGTCTCGAAGGCCGCGCCGTGCCCTGAAGTCCACTCTACGCGCGCAGCAGTACCCTGCCGGGTCAATCTGATAGTAAGCACCTCCGGAGCGTCAAACCCTGAGACGATAGACCAGTCGGACGCCTCTCTCGTGACGACACAGCTTAACAGGCGCTTGCCGCCCACGAATTCTAGTCCGGCTTTGATCCAGTTGCGTTCATCAATGCGCAACATGAGCCCAGCTTGGTCGTAGAGCGTCTGATAGGATCCTGCGACGGTCACTTCCGCAGTAAAATCACCTCCGGCACGTTCGAAGTAGAGATGCCCGCCATCGCGGATGAAGCCATAGTGAGTCTCGCGCCAGAAGTCCGTCTTCTCGCCCGTGGTGACGTGTAGCGTGTTGCCATCAGTCCGCCAGCAGGGCGGCTCATTGAGCCAGTGCATGATCAGTCTCTAATGCAAAGAAAAGCGTGGTGCGGGCAACGCCCGCACCGGTGAGAGGTGCCTAGCCGAGGCCATTCTCCTTGAGGATCTGCATAGCATTGCTCTTGTCGACCGTGGCTGTCGGTAGGGTTATGGTCTTCGGCACCTTCTCGCCTCTAAGAATCTTGAGCGCCTGACGAACGCCCTCCGCCCCGGGGGTTGCATAGAGGAATGTTGCCGTTAGCTGGCCTTTGTTCACCCATTGAACGCCCTCGTTTGGAATTGCGTCAATACCGAGGAACTTGATGTCCTTTTCCCGACCGGCATCCTTCGCAGCGAGGTAGGCACCGTACGCCATGGGATCATTGTGGCCATAAACTAAGTCAATCTCTTCGTGAGCCTTGAGCAGGTTAGCCATTAGATCGTAGGCCTTGTTCTGCTTCCAGTCGCAGTCGATCTTCTCGTTGACGAGATTGATGCCTTTTTCCTTGTCGGCAATCTCATGAAAGCCATTCGAGCGGTCATGTGAGGCTTGGGTGCCAAAGCCACCCCAGATTTCCACCATATTGCCCTTCGCTTGACCGGAACCTCCGAGCGCCTTTACCGCATATTCGCCAACCGCGCGCCCAATCACCACGTTATCACCACCAATGAACTGGGTGAACTTGTCAGTATTCACGTTCCGGTCGAGCACAATGACTGGAATGCCAGCTTCGATTGCCTTCAAGGTCACACCCGTAAGACCAGCTGACTCCTTGGGTGAGACCAGAAGTACATCCACACCCTGCCGGATGAAATTCTCGACGTCTGCGACCTGCTTCTCGGTCTTATCCTGACCATCCGAGATCAGAAGATCGACCTCAGGATGCATATCGGCCTCCCGCTTCATGTCCTTGTTGAACTGAACGCGCCACGGCTCGAGCGTTGTCGATTGCGAGAAGCCGAGGCGGAATCTCTTCTCCTGCGCGAATGCAGAGCGAAGCGGCGAAGCGGCCATGATAAGACCGCTGGCAGTGGTCTTGAGAAAAGTCCTGCGTTCCATGGTTTCCTCCCATCACTTAGTTCGAGCCTTGGTTTTGCATTTGTTTGCTGTAGATGCTGTCCTGATCCCCCTTTATATCATGGATGGTCCGCCAACCGCCTCTCGGTTGCTGATGCCGACGTTCCGGTTTGCTGCGGTGAGAAGTCATAGTGGGCTTCTGTGGCTATGGGGAGGTCTGATCGCCGGCTGAACAGATACTTGAGGCTGAAAAGATCGCCGAGAGATCGTTCCTGCACGAGTACTGCGGCAAGGATGATGCCGCCCTTCAAGACAAGTTGTGTGTTGCTGTCGATGTTGTTGAGCTGGAGAATGTTGCTCAGGAATCCAAAGATGAGCACGCCGACGAAGGTACCGGCGATCGAACCCTTACCACCCATCAGACTCGTACCACCGATCACTACGGCCGCGATAGCATCAAGCTCCATTCCAACGCCAGCATCAGGCTTTCCCTGCCTGTATTGGGCCGTGTACAGGACGCCGGCTAGACTCGCGAGGAAGCCAGAGATTGCGTAGGCCGCGATTTTCACCCGGTCGACTTCCACCCCCGAGGCGTGCCGCTTGCTCGTTGCCGCCGATGGCGTAGACATACCGACCGAAGGTGGTGGCTCGCAGTAGCGTCGCAGACAGGACGACAACGGCAAGAAAGAACAGGCCTGGGACTGGCACAATGCGGTAGAGCAGGGAGCGGAGAATGTCGAAGTCTTCCGTTGCATTGGTGCCTGTGTAAACCGGATGCACCGCTGCGTCCTGACCGGCCACGACCCGGGCAATCCCGAGCACGCCCACCATCATTGCAAGCGTCACGATGAATGGTTGCAGGCGGCCTTTGGTGATGATGAGCCCGTTAAGCCACCCAACGGCGAGGCCCACCACCGGTACCACAATGAGGACGCCGATGACACCGAACTTGCTCGGTACCTGCGCGGCTGCAAGCCACCAAGCTGCAAGCGCAGCCACCAACCCTGTGAGCCCCTTGGCGAGTGCACGGTGGGTGCTTGACAACTTTATGCCAGTTGCGCGATCGCGCAAGCTCATCAAATGGGAGGCCCCCCAGGCCGCGCAAAAGGCGCAAACTACGGCAAGGATCGGAAATGACAGGAGGGTGGCGCTCGTTCTCTCATCGTGTGTGAGCAGCATGGCGCAGATTACTGAGCCAAGCGCCATGATCGAGCCGACAGAGAGATCAATGCCACCAGTGAGGATCACGAGCGTCATGCCCACTGCAACGATCCCATTGTTCGACACCTGCCGCAGCACATCTGACAGGTTTCCGGTACTCAGAAAAATGTTGCCTCCCTTGGAAGACACGGGAGATGTGATGATGCCTATGGCGAGCAGGATCAGCAGGCTCCAGTACAGCTTCGTTCGGAGCAGGAAAGCGCTAACCGCTTCCGCGGGAACTCGGGATGCCACGGGCTCCTCCAATCGTCGTTCTTCTAGACGCCAGCTCTGCGACCGGCCGTAATTCTAGCTACGGATTCAGCTTCAGGAACGTTTCCTACGACTCTCTGGAACACCAACTGCACCGCGCCACCCGGCGACGAGTAGTCCATGATGAGGTCAGGTGAGAATTCGTTCTTCTTCAACAGAGCGGTGGGTCGCCCCTCCCGCAGCACCAGGATGTGGTCACTCAAAGCCATCAGCTCCGGCAGCTCCGAACTTGCCAAGACCACCGCGAGCCCGCGTTCCTTCAGATCCTGGATTAGGCGGTAGATCTCCGCCTTCGCGCCCACGTCGATGCCGCGTGTAGGCTCATCGAGCAGCAGAACGCGTGGACCGGTTTCGAGCCATTTGCCTAGGACCACTTTCTGCTGGTTGCCACCACTCAATGTTCCGGCGGCCTGCCGTGGGCCTTGGACCCGGATTCCGAGAGATCGAATCTGCCGCACTGCGAGGTCATTCTCAGCTTTTCGAGAGACGAACATCGCCGCGGCAAGCTGCTTCAACACTGGAAGGGTAAGGTTGAAATCAACCCCGGCGTCGAGCACAAGCCCGTCCCGCTTTCGATCCTCCGTCACGAGCGCAAGTCCAGCTTGCTTTGCCTCAGCCGGGGAGCCGATCGTGACCAAATGTCCGTTGATCCTGAACTGGCCACCGGAAGGCGTCGTCTGCGCGCCGAAGATTGTTTCAAGCACCTCGCTGCGTCCAGCACCCATCAGCCCGGCAAGTCCCAGCACCTCGCCTTCGGCGACATCGAAGGAAACCCCATCGATGAGACGCGGGCGGCTCACCGTGGGTTTCGGATGGGTAAGCCAGAGATTGCGCACCGATAGGACGGGAGGCTTCGGGCCTAGATCCGGCTCTTGCGTCACTTCCTTGGTGCGGAGACTCAGAAATTCCTGAACGTCACGACCCACCATGAGGCGGATCAGATCGCGACGTGAAACGCTGGTGGCGGGGAGGCGACCTGCGACCGCTCCGTCACGCAGGACGGTAATGGTCTGTACGAGGTCGAACACCTCTTCCATCCGATGTGAGATATAGACGATGCTGACCCCTTGCGATGAGAGACGGCGAATGATGGCATGCAAGCGCTTCGCCTCCGGTACCGACAGCGCGGAGGTCGGCTCATCCATGACGAGGATGCGTGCATTCTGCGCCAGTGCCTTCGCTATCTCGACGAGTTGCTGCTCGCCGATACGCAGATTGCTCACGAGGGCGTGGGGAGAGGCCTGAAAGTTGAGTGTGTTGAGGATGCCCGCTGCGGCGCATGCCTGGGCCTTCCTGTCAACGAGAAAGGATAGCCCGCGCACCTTCTCGTGCCCGAGGAAAATGTTCTCCGCAACTGTCATGGCAGGGACAAGATTGAGTTCTTGGTGGATCACGGCGATTCCAGCCTTGGAGGCATCCCGCGGGCTGGCAAACCGCACTGGTTCACCGAAGACCGCCATCTCGCCGCGGTAGTTATGATAAATCCCGCCGGCGATCTTCATGAGTGTGGATTTTCCAGCCCCATTCTCACCCATAAGGGCGTGGATTTCGCCGGCTCGAAGGTCAAAATCAACGCTCCGAAGCACGTCGATTTTACTAAATGTCTTGCTTACCCCTTGCATGACCAAGGCGCTGACAGAAGGATCGATCTGATCTTCTCTTTTCTCAGCATCAGACAAGATCGCCTCCTAAGAGGGAGCCGCATTGGACGAGAGTAGCATGGCCCTTGGCGGGCCCATTATCATCAGTAACATGCTAGATCCTCGACACAGTGATTTTGACCGGTTGGCCTGCCGTCTCTTGTGACGGCACTTCGAAGCGGTGCGGGATCTGCAAGTGGATTGATCCCCATTGGACGGGGCCTCGGTACCAGATGCGAAGT
>NZ_VOSK01000273.1 GCF_009296175.1 Microvirga tunisiensis
CATCAACATAGGCGGCAAACCGCGCCTCGCGCGTCTCTGATGGGATAGGAAGGTTCATCACACGCCTCCGCATGATGGATCTCCCGACTATAGCTCGCCTCGTGAGTTTATGACACAGTAGTACTAGGATGTTTCCAAAACAGATACAGACAAGGGCAGCGCGAGGTGATTATTAGGCGGGTCACGGCTCCAGTCCGGCCTGTGCATTGCCCCTTTCATAGGGATGGTATGAATAGGACGGGTGTTCCTCGATGAAGGCCCAGCGATGACCCGTTTCACCTACACCAACCACGCCCGTGACATGCTTGCTGAGCGCGAGATCGTACCGGAGTGGGTGGAGCGGACAGTGCTCGAACCAGAGGCGACGGAGCCCGATCCCAAGCACCCGGAACGGGTGCGTGTCTTCTGCACAGTACCGGAACGCGACGGCAGGGTTCTGCGTGTGGTATACGTGCCTGAGGGTGAGACCTATCGGATCATCACTCTCTTCCTCGATCGGGGCCGGAGATCATGAGAACTCATTACGATGCAGAGGCCGATGCGCTCTACGTTCGCTTCACCGAGGCTAAGGTGAGCGAAAGTGAGGAGGTGCGTCCCGGTATCGTGTTTGATTTTGATGAGAGCGGCCGGATCGTGGCCGTCGAGATCCTGGACGCCTCCGAGCACTTGGCGCAGGGTGCGGACCTCCGCACCTTGAGTGCGGCATAGATCGCCTGAGAGCGATCGACAGGGGCAAAGCTGCGGAGCAGTTTGACCTTGTCTCCCTCGGCCAGAGGCCGAGGCGAGCAGACTTTGCCAGCGGCAAAGTCTAGTGAGTATACTTCTTCCGACAGAAGTCCTACCCGCTCCGCTTCCACACCTGTGGCGCCCGATCCCCAAGGTATATACTTTACAGCCAAGCTGTCGTGCCGTATCGAGAAGACTATAGACTTTCCGCAATTCGGTAGGCCCGATGAGTTTCGCCATTCTGCGCTTCGAGAAGATCAAGTCCCTGAGCGACCTCAAGGGCATGACCTCCCATTGGGACCGCTCCCGCCTGACCCCGAACGCCGACCCCAAGCCCCACCCCGAGGCGGTGCAGTTCCTGCATGGCCAGGATCCGGTCGCCGAGGTCGAACGGCGCCTACCCGAGAAACGCCGCAAGGACGCCGTCCTGTGCATGGAGGGGCTGCTCTCCGCCTCGCCGGAATACTTCCGGCCGGACAACCCGAGCCAGGCCGGCGTCTACGATCCCAAACGCACCGAGGCCTGGGTCAAAGCCTCCATGGCTTGGCTCAGGAAGGAGTTCGGCGATCGCCTCGCCTCGGCGGTGCTCCATCTCGACGAGGCCACCCCGCACATCCAGGTCGCCATCGTGCCGCTCGACCGCACCACCGGCCGCCTCGACGCCAAGACCCAGTTCGGCCGCGCCGAGCTGCGCCGCTTCCAGACCGACTATGCCAAGGCCCTCAAGCCCCTCGGCATCCGGCGCGGCGTCGAGGGCTCACAGGCCAAGCACCAGGACGTCCAGCGCTACTACGGTCTCGTCAACGCCGCCCAGGAGCCGCCGGAGCTGTCCCTGCGCGACAAGGCTGCCCTCACCGTCGGCCGGACCACGGAGACGGTCGAGCAGCTCCTGGCTCAGGCCGCCGACAGCCGCATGGTCCGGGACGAGCTCGAGAAGGCTCAGAGCCGGCTCCGGGCGTCCGAGGACCGGGCCAATCGCGAGCAGGACCTGCGGCTAGCGGCCGAAACAGCCCGCGACGTGGCCCTGGACCAGGCGAAACAGGCCAAGGGGACGCTTGCCAGCCAGGTCCGGGAGCTTCCGCTCGCACAGATCCTGCCCTTTCTGGGCTACAGCCGCCGCCACAAGGATCAGGACAGCGAATGGATCGGGCCGGCGGGTCCCCTGACCACCGAGGTCGCTAAGGGCAAGCCGAACAAGTTCTTCCTCCAGGATGCCGGCCAGGGCGGCCGCGGGGCGATTGATCTCGTCAAAGCGGTGATGGGGGTGGATTATGCCGGCGCCCTGGGCTGGCTCGCCCGCTTCGTCACGGAAGACGCGCTCGTGGCCGATGCCGCCGCAGAGGCCACCGCCAGTGCCCGGGAGCTCATGGATAAAGTCCGAACGGCACCAGAACCGGTGCTCATGCTGTCGCCGGATGCCGCCGATCGTGCTCAGGTTCTGCAGAAGCTCGAGGCCGTCGGCCTCGAGCCGACGGAGGCGAGCAAACTCCAGGGATTGGGGCTCGTCGGCGCCGCCCGGTTCGGACAACGCCTGCATGTCGCGTTTCCGCTGTTTCAGGACCACCACACCGATCCGAATGAGCAGCCGGTTGGCTATGTCGTCGAGGATCTCAGCCAACCGCAGGCGCGGCCACGACGGTTTGGAGCGCCGGGCATCTGGCGCTTTACCCATCGCTCCGGCTACGAGGGCGCGGACCGGCTCGTTCACGTCTTCACCTCGACCCCGAGCGAGGCCCTGGCCTTGTGGAACATCGCCCGCCTGGAGCAAGGCTTTCTGCCGCAGCTCGAGCAGGACAATATCCAGCGCACGGTCTATGTCGCGACAGGCTGGACCGGTCAGGAGCATCACACCCGGCTGATGACCCGGGCCAAGGCCGATCAGGCCTCTCTGGTGCTCGCCTATCGCGATGACGATTGGAGCCGGGCCCACCGCCAGCCCCTGGCACAGGAGGCCCAAAAGCAGGCTATTCCAACGGCCAGCGTGACGGGGGTGCTGTCCCTGCTCACACTCCAGAGTTTCGCGCAGCTCTGGCTTGCGATCCTGCGCGAAGGCGCTGAACGTCTCCTGGAGCGCCTGACCGCAGCCCGCGAGGCGCGCCGGAAGCGCCAGCAGGAGATCGAAGCCGCCAAGCGAGGACAGGGCCGCGGGTGATGACAGGTGTCCGCCATTGACGCACTGCGCCGCTGACGCATCTCCACCACTTGGTGGAGGCTCTCGATGGGCAAGCAGGATGACGACTTCGACCAGCTGATCGCCAATCTGGGCGCGGTGCTCGCCCTAACGGACGATGGCCAGAACCTCGGCAATGGCCTCAACATCCCCTACGCCATTGACGTAGCTGCCATCAGGAACAAAACCGGTCTGTCCCAAGTCGCCTTTGCTCGTCGGATCGGAGTGCCGGTGGGCACGATCCGCAATTGGGAGCAGGGCCGGCGTTCGCCGCAGGGGCCGGCGCGCATCCTGCTGGCCCTGCTCGACCGGAATCCGAGGATTGTCGAAGAGACCTTGGGCTGAGCGTGCGGACGTGTCGGAGCTGGTAGACGCAAGGGACTTAAAATCCCTCGGGTTCATAGCCAGCGAATTTACAGTCCGCCCCTTTGCCTCGTCAGGGTGCAAGGATTTGCAGTCCTCTGCGAAACCGCTCTGCACCAGCCCTCGACTGCATAGGGCGACGTTCCTGCGGTAGGACAGTGCGAAGGCGGCTATGATCTCTTGGCTTGGGTCTGGAGCATCGCCCCCAACGGCTCCTCAGCCAGGCGGGGAGAGACCGGGGAAACGTGCTCCTCTTGGCCTCTCCCTCGCCAAGCATTCGCGAGTATTCACGGCCCTACCGAGGCCTGCTTCAGCGCGGGTTTTACTGAATAGCCGGCGCAGGGTTCCATAAGCCCGCACGAACACTTTCCGAAACCTTCAAAACGCGTTCCATACTGGGCGTTATGCGAAATTACGCGCACCATGGGGCTAGCTGCATCTCGCCTATCATCTGCTCTTCAGGCGGGGCGACACGGGCGAGAGCCTCCCGGATCACTTCCGCCATCCTGGGCTCGATCCCGTCGAACTGCTCAAGCCGGTCAGCAATGTCCACGAGTTGCTCAAGCGTCTGGATCTCCTCCTGCTGGAGTATGCCCCAGGCAACGGAAGGCAGATAGAGACCGCGGATGGGTCCCGCGCAGGTATCATAAAAACGAGGCATTGGACGCTCCCAACTGACGCGCGTTCCGGTCTGCCAGTTCCGCACGATATGGATCCTGTTATCGCGAAACTGCTTGTCCTTCTGTGACCTGCACCACACGCGCAGTATGATCTGGCTTACAGCAGCTCGGGCGGGGACATCGGCTATCTAAAACCTCCCTTGTGGTCCTCCCTACCTCAAGCGCCTCGGCATCGAACCGAAGCGTTCCTTCTTTGGGGTCCATTCCATAAAGGCGCTTCTGCGAAATTATGGCCTCCAGCCAAAGGCCATTCCTCGCACAGGCTAGGGATGGGAGGAGCCGTGGATGCGTCGTGCCCCGTTCATCAGACCTATCAGAGATGAGGTTCTTTCAATCAAAAAATTGAGGTGTGACGTAGTTCACAGCGCCAATAGGCCAAATCATTCAAAGTCTAATCATCGCTACCGGGGTTAGGTCTAGGCGATACTGAACGGCAACACTCACAACACAAGAGGAAGTCTTATGTACGATATGCCCGATTACAGCACTTGGTATAATAGTTTCTCTGAAAGCGTGGCGTCTGCTACTGCTACGAATTCGAATAGCACTGACCAAGTTAATGCCAACACCAACCTTATTGGTGTTGGGACCGGCAATGATGTCAAAAATGTTGACATTGATCAGAGCCAGCACAACTTTACCGACCAGGACGCTTCTGCCGATGCTTCCAGCTATGGTGGGTATAGTGGGTATGGCTCTGATTACAGCTCCGCCTCCGCCTCCGCTGACAATTCCAATGATACGCTGCAGGTTAATGCCAACACCAACCTTATTGGTATTGGGACCGGCAATGATGTCAGTCATGTTGACATTGATCAGAGCCAGCACAACTTTACCGACCAGGACGCTTTCGCTCACGCCTTCGCGTAACCTTCATCTCGTATAGCGCCATCCGCTACGTGCACATGGCGCTCCATAGAACCGCTCTCCCAATCCTCGGGAGGGCGGTTTTTCCATTGCACGGCGACACGGACGGATTCACGCATCCCAAGCGCAGCGTCCAAAAACTTTCGGCGAAAAAGCGCCTGTGTGACCTGGCTCACGGTTCTCGGGCGACAAAGGGGTTAAGTTCAAACTGTCCTCTCGTAGGACGTTGCTCTCTCAAACTTAAGCGCCCCGGATCGCGACTGGGGCGCTTCTTTTTTGTCGGGTCCATAGACGCCTTCTGCGAAATCAGAGACGAAGTTCTTTCAATCAGAAAATTGAGGCGTGACGTAGTTCACAGCACCAATGGGCCAAATCATTCAAAGTCTAATCATCGCTAACGGGTTAGGCCCAGACGATATTGACTGTAATACAAGAGGATACCTCACATGCTTGATTACGATGCTTGGATGGAAGACTTCTCTAAGGGCCTCGACAACATAGCCGACGCCATCAATGTAAACCCGACTATTCAGGTTAATGCCAACACCAACGTCATTGGTGTGGGTGTCGGCAATACGGTCGATGATATCTTCATTGATCAGAGCCAGCACAACTTTACCCAGCAATCAGCAGACGCTGATGCCGGTGGCTATCAGGGTCCTGAATATCATTTGGGCGACAACATAGCCGACGCCATCAATGTAAACCCGACTATTCAGGTTAATGCCAACACCAACCTTATTGGTATTGGGACCGGCAATGATGTCAGTCATGTTGACATTGATCAGAGCCAGCACAACTTTACCGACCAGGACGCTTTCGCTCACGCCTTCGCGTAACCTTCATCTCGTATAGCGCCATCCGCTACGTGCACATGGCGCTCCATAGAACCGCTCTCCCAATCCTCGGGAGGGCGGTTTTTCCATTGCACGGCGACACGGACGGATTCACGCATCCCAAGCGCAGCGTCCAAAAACTTTCGGCGAAAAAGCGCCTGTGTGACCTGGCTCACGGTTCTCGGGCGACAAAGGGGTTAAGTTTAAACTGTCCTCTCGTAGGACGTTGCTCTCTCAAACTTAAGCGCCCCGGATCGCGACTGGGGCGCTTCTTTTTTGTCGAGTTCCATAACGGCCTTACCCGAAATTCGCACGCAGTAGGTTTGACCCGCACCTGAATGTCTACAGCCAAGGAGGTGGCTCCACGCCGAGTTCGTCGGCCGCGACGGCGGCGAACAGGTTCATGGCCTGGCTCAGGATATGACCAGCGAGGAAGGCGGGCTTGTTGATTGCCACGAGTGCCGTAGGCAACTCCTCTTCCTCAAGTTTCTTCAGCGCTCGATCCTGCTTTTTCTCGGTTTTGCTTTCCAGCACGAGCCTTCCCACATGCGCTGCGAGCTGAGCCAGCATCTCATCGTCTGTGCGGGGATTCTCAAATCGGAACGGCGGCAAAGATCGTCTTTTCATCAGTCTGCCTCACTGGGCCTTGCTGCCTGTCACGTGAAAGGCTTTCACAGGCAATAATGACCTGTCCAGAATCTGGCTCTCCCCTGTCCTCACCCGCCTTCGGCAAAGCCGAAAACCCCTCTCCGCAGCCGTTCCAAGGCGGATTCGAGTTTGGGGTTTGGCTCAAAGGCCTTTGGCGGAAGGCCGATTTTTCTTAAGTCACCCATAATCATATGGGGAACCGCTACGCTCTTGATTATGGGCGACTTAAGCGGAGCGATCGCAGGGCGTCTCACGGAATTTTGTTGCGCCCCCTTCTGCTGCCGGGCGGCTTTGGCCCGCTCATTGGCCTTGATGAAGAACGGCACATAGGCGCTGCCGAAGGCATAGAGCACGGCTTTTTTCATCCAGCCCTCTTCAGTGCGGCGATGCTTGGCGGCCGGCGGGATCGCCCGGACCAGGAAGCCGATCTCCTCGAGGGTTTTGATCGCGCCCCGAACCTGAGCCTCTGTGAGGCCGAGCTCCGGATGATCGGCGAGGTCGCGTCGGTCGATCGGGAAGATGCCGGCAACGCGACCAGGTGCAGACCAGAAGCGGGCTAGGAAGGTGGCTAGGGCATAGGCAGCACGACGGTTCCGGAACGGCGCCAGGTCCGCCGCGAGCTGGTCCCGGACGGCGAACGGCAGGCGATATGGTCCTTGAGACTGAGACGGGTGAAACGGGCGGCGTGCGACGCGCATCCGCGGCTTTGGAGCGGGCAGGATGAGCGTTAGCCGCTGCTGAAGGGCAGGCATGAGTTTCCCTTTGGGGCGCTAAACCCACCACAGGGGAAGCTTCATGTGAGCAAAGCTCCGCCGTTGCCGAAAATGATCATTTTCGGCTTGCGTCCGGCCAAGTTTTTGGGGAATATCATCGTTGTCAGACTGATGATTTCCCCGGCTTCTTGGCCGGTCATGAGGCCCGCCCCCAAGGCGGGCTTTATGTTTTCCGGACGCGATTCAACGTCCAATGGCAAAGGTAGCCGCGGCAGGACTCCGAACGCAACCGGATTGCGCCCTCAAGCCCCCGTTCCTGTCGTGTTTTCTGTGATTCCGGGGTCCGGTCGCCCTGGAAACAGCCCTGTACACGATCTCCCTTGGCGCAAGCCCTGACAGATTTCACGCTTATCAGGGGAGATTCCATGGTGTTCTCAGAGACCAAAACAGGGGTATGATGGAACCTCGAAGTGGTCGTGGGTTACCCTCCGCCCCCTTTTGCTTAGTTGATCAAGAACCGAAGGGTCAGGACCATCTGACCTTGCGAGCAGAGAGGGCCAGGACCAGCTGGCCCTCTTTTTGTTTGGCTGTCTCGGCGTGAACCATTTCGAAACGGGCCTCTGAAACAATCCGAGACGCCCGTTTGAACTAATTGAGACACCCATGTTTTCCATGCTCGAAGCGGCCAAGGAGGCCGGAACGTCGAAAGCCTCCATTTGGAGAGCAATCAAAAGCGGACGGCTATCTGCGACCAGGCGAGACGACGGAACCTACTCGATCGACCCAGCGGAGCTCTTTCGGGTGTATCCGAAACGTGTCGCGGACGCCGGTTTGAAACAAACCGAAATAGCCTCTGAGACGGGTGAGACGGCCGAAACGGCTCCTGTTTCGGCTTCGGCATCTCAGGCAGCCCTTGAAGTCGAGGTCCGGATGTTGCGGGAGATGCTGGGCCGGATGGAGGAGGCTCACCGCCGGGAGCGCGAGGCGCTTCAGGGGGAGCGGGACTCTTGGAAATCTCAGACAGAACGGCTGCTGACTGACCAGAGGCCGCGGCCAATTGGTTGGCGTGGCTGGTTTAACCGCTCAGCCTAGCCGGGAAGCCTTTGATGCGACCAAAATAGCCTGGCGCGCTTAACGGGCTCCAGGCACCGGTAAGGTCATGCGAAAGGCCCGCCTTTCTCTCGATGTCCTCTAGTACTACTGTGTCATAAACTTTGTGTGGCAGCAGGGACATCGTGGGAGCCTTCGCACGAGAGTGCAGATGAGTTCAGCCCGGATGGTGGCGATCGACTGGGCGACGTGGCGTTCGGGGCGGATGGGTG
>NZ_VOSK01000274.1 GCF_009296175.1 Microvirga tunisiensis
GATCAGCTCATTGCGTGTTGTCATGCTCACCTGCCTCATCATCGCCCCCGCAGCTCGCCAGAGCTCGGGAGCAAATCAGATGAGGCAACGATCCAAAATCAGGGAGCAATTCAGGCGATGCAATGCGGTCCTCCGCGCCAACCCCAATGCAAGGGGAAAGTGGAACGGCGGGTGCGCGATCAGCGTCTGGCCATCAATCCCTATGGCCGCCCCTATGCGAGCCTGGCCGAGCTGCAGCAGTGGACCGATGCGCGCATCGAGATCCTGTCCCACGAGCGGCGTTGCCCCGCCACCGGTTCGACGGTCGCCCAAGCCTGGGCTGAAGAGCGGGCGCGGCTGACCCACGTGCCTGAGACATTGCCGGAGCCGTTCGATCTGGTGGCCACCCGGCAAGTCGGTCTCGACGGGCTGGTATCGTTCGAGGGGCGCCAATACAGTGTTCCCTTCCAGCTCATTGGGCAACGCGTCGAGGTGCGCGGGACCGCCGGACAGGTGCAGATCCTGAAGGACTGCGATGTGGTGGCGAGGCATCCGCGCGCCACCCCGGCCCGGCTCGTGATCGATCAGGCGCATTATGATGGGCCCAGTACCGAACACGTGCTGGCGCCGCCACCTCTCGGGCGCCTGGGCGCCCGCATTCAGGACTTGTCCCAGGCTCCCGTAGCGCACCGTTCGATCGACTTGTATGCGGCTCTGGCGGAGGTGGCGCGATGACCCCGGGCAGACTGCGACTGGATATCGACACGACGCGCGATCGGCTGCTGGCGTTGGGCTGCCCTTATGCAGCCGAGCACCTCGATCATCTTCTGACCGAGGCAGTGGGCGAGGCGATGGCGCCGCACGTCTTCCTGGACCGGCTGCTGGAAGTGGAGCACTCGGGGCGCGAAGAGCGACGGGTGAAAACCTCGTTGAAAATGTCGGGGCTGCCGATCGGCCAGACGTTCGAGAACTTTGACTTCGCTTTCCAGCCGGCGATCGAGCGCTCCCGGATCGACACCCTGGCCACGGGCGCGTGGATCCGCAATGCCGAAACCGTCCTGATGCAGGGCCCTCCGGGAGTGGGCAAGACGCATCTTTCCGTGGCGCTCGGGACCCGGGCGGTCGAGATGGGGTTCTCGGTCCTGTACTACCGCTTTGACGAGCTGATGACGGCGCTGAAGGTCGATGCCGGCCTGCCGCCTGCGCAGTTGAAACGGCGCCGCTACATGAACATGGCTCTGTTGATTGTGGACGAGCTCGGCTTCGAGCCCATGACCCGCGAGGAAGCGAGCTTGTTCTTCCGGCTGGTGACCTACCGCTATGGCCGCGGCGCGATCCTGATTACGACGAACAAGAGCATCCGGGAGTGGACTGAACTGCTCGCCGGCGACGAGGTGCTGGCCACCGCCATTCTCGATCGCCTGCTGCACCGGGCCCATGTTCTCAATATCAAGGGGCGCAGCTATCGCCTCCGGGATCTGGAGGAAGCTCTCCAGCGGGCTCACGCTTGAGCCGTCGTAGAACTGGATGTCGCCTTATCTCGTAAATCTGGGTGTCGCTTGACAAGAACTTGAGCGGCGCAGTTCCAGCGAAGCAGGCGGCCTCAACGATCGTGAATATCACGTGGGCCAGCTTGATCGCGCCCGGCACACAATCTCGAACCGGATCAGCATCCCAGCCATGGGACATGGTGAGCGCTTCCGATGGTAACCGCAACAATGAGCCGCGCTCCCCGCGAGTCTGGACGCAAGACACTGACGACGCCACCCAGGCCACGGCATTCCATTTCCCCGGATCCTAGCGCCGTTCTTGAAGAAATCTTGCGTGTGATCAGGCGCACATGGCTTTCCGAGGAATGGCGCCTTGAGGACGTGCGCCTGATTGCCGAGGATGCCATCGCTACACGATCCGGATGCAAGCAGCTTTGGATGAGGACAAGGGATCTCAGTGCCGCCAAGCCCCTCGAGCAATGCCGGTGATGATCTTAATCTAATTGCATGTGCTCGCGGATGACCTGGACTAGGAAGCCGCTGAGCGTGCTGGCGAGGCACCTCATTCCCTCTGAAGGCAGGTTCACTCCCATGGCCTGTCCTAACTTTCAGCGCCCGTTGCTGACCCCGCCTCACCGGCGGGGTTTTCTTGGTCCGCAGGGCAGCGGCAGGCCGCCAACATTTGCAAAAGACGAGAGCACTTTGGGGAAATGCCGATAAGCCAGCAGGCCCAGGTTGCGGCATCCTCCTCATCCTAAGTCAACCAGAAAGGCAGTTTGACGATGACTGAAGTTGTGAACAGCGTGAACTTTGACAACGTGCGTGAGAAGATTGCGGAACTCCGTGCCGAGCTTCCCGAGGCCGAGAAGGCCATCGAGGTGATCAAGGAAGTGCGCGAAGAGGTCCGCGAAGCGGTCAAGGATTGGGTTGAGACGCTCCCGGAAGGCGTGCAGGAGAAGCTTGCTGAGGTCCGCGAGGAGTTCTCGGGAATCCGTGAAGAGGTCCGCGACTTCGCCAAGGATATCCGCGAGGAGTTTAGCGACCTTGTTGGCGAGTGCCCTGCACCCTCCACTGAGGCTACGCCGGTCGTCTCGAACGACGCAGCGTTTACCTTCGCGGCCGCTGAGCCCGGCGAGGTGACCATTCTGCCGTATCCGTACCCGATCGAGGGCGCCGACGATGTCATGACCATCCTGCCCTACCCACTTCCGGGTGAGGACGAGATGACCATTCTGCCCTATCCGTACCCGGTCGAGGGCACGGACGGTCCGACGCAGCCGGTCTTTGAGATCCAGCCGATGGCCACAAACAGCGACTTGGTGCTCTAAACCGCCCTCCAGAAGGCGGCCGACGAGGGTGGGCTGGCAGGGGCATGAGAGATGCCAGCCCACCGATCGAGCTTTTGGCAATCGGTGACTGCCGGCCCGCTTTGAGGTCGTGCGATGATGGGTGATGATCCCTTCCTGAAAGCCACAAAGACACAAGCCAATGATGCCCTCGCCCGTCTTCTGGAATGGGGCGGCCTGATCGCGGGTATCAGCTTGTGCGCCTGGGCTCTCTCAATCCCGGTATGATCTGCGTCCAAGCAGGTGTGCTGCCGGTTGGTCCAAGGTTGCGTAGCGGATCAGAAGCCTGTTGGCCGCTTCAATGCCGACGTTCGATTGAGATTGCTTCTTTCATGAGAACGAGCTTGTTGAGCTCGGGTGGTTCCATGCTCAACCGGTCCGCCCACTCCTCCAACGCCGAGGCGTAGAGCTGGCCAAGGAGGAGAGAGGAGCCATGGTCACGAGACTTGAGCCTGAGCAGTTCATCGAGCGCCTGCTTCAGGAGGTTCAAATTCAGCATCGTAGGACCCTTATCGAAGCATCGGAAGGTTTGTATTCCCCGGTCACCGCTGACGACTTCATCACGCGACAGGATGTGGAACGGATCTCCCAAGGTGGGGATGGCTAGTTGCGAACAGTCTTAATCAGAGCCGGGGCCATTAGAGCGCGTTGACATTCATTTGGTCCAGATGAACGCGCTGACGAGGCAAAGGATTGACATAAACGCCCGTGGGGTCTGTTCGTAGCGCGTGGCGATGCGTCTGAAGTGCTTGATTTTCAGGAAGAAGCGCTCGACGAGGTTGCGCTCGCAGTAGAGGGCGTAGTCGCAGGGGACTTGCGGCGATGTTGTTCTGGGCGGGATGACCGGCACGGCATCCTGGCCTTCGATGGCCTCCCGCAAGGGCTTGGCATCGTAGCCCTTGTCCCCCAAGACATGGTCGGCGGGAAGATCAGCGATCAAGGCTTCGGCCTGAGTGATATCGCTCACCTGTCCCGGCGTCAGGATGAAGCGGAGCGGATTGCCCAAAGCATCAACGACGGCATGGATCTTGGTCGTCAGCCCGCCGCGTGAGCGTCCGATCGCACGAGCCTCACACCCCCCTTTTTGCCCGCCGCATGCTGGTGCGCCCGGACAATGGTTGAGTCGATCATGACGTATTCGAAGTCGGGCTCATCCGCCATGGTGGCAAAAAGCCGATCCCAGACGCCGCTCTTGGACCAGCGCGAGAAGCGAACAAAGGCGCTGTTCCAGTTGCCGAAGAGTTCCGGCAGATCTCGCCACGGCGACCCCGTTCGAGCCAGCCAGAGCACCGCTTCCACGAACAGCCGGCTATCGGCCGCCGTTCTGCCGGGATCCATGCGCTTGCCCGGCAAATGCGGCTCCATCCGATCCCACTGGTGATCTTTCAACATCAGACGAACTCCGCTCACCCAAGCCTCCGCGCCCAAAAGGAGCTTGAATCAGATTTGCGAGCCCGCGGGAATCCTGAATGTCAACGCGCTCTAGCATTGCCGCAAATCATTTGTCTGGCGGTGGCGCTCCTCCGGTCAGCTAAGAACCACATCTGATATTGAACAATGAATCCATTACACCGACACGTCGTCATCGACGTCGAAACTGCCCAATCATACGATCACGTCATTGAAATCGCCGCTGTTGAGGTCATCGGCGGGACGATCTCCCCGCGCTCGTTCATCCGGAGGGTCAAGCCACGCTCAGCCATGAGCCCGTTCTGCTATGCGGTGCATCGCATTTCGCTGGCTGATCTAGAACATGAGCCTCACTTTGAGGAAGTTGTTCACGATCTCATGGAGTTTGTGGGTGATGATACGATTGTCGCTCACAACTATGCCTACGAATACAACACTCTCAAACGAGAGTTCGAGCGTGCATCACAACCGAGTTATCCGCGAGAGCGCTTCTTCTGCACCATGGCTCTGGCAAAGCGTTCGGGTTTGCCCGGCAAACTTCGCCATGCTTGTTCACAAGCAGGCATCAGCGTTGCTCACCTGCGTGACGCGCATGATGCGTTGAACGATGCCCTATTGGCAGCCCATTTGTTTCTGAAACTCACCCCGGCGGTGCGGCTCTGACAAAAGGGCTGCTGCACAGAATGTGAAACCCTCACGCAATCTTCGTCTGACAATGTTCCTGCAGGGTTGAGGGGGAAGGTTATGTGCAAGCGACAGATCGACAGGCGGCAGACGCCGCCCGCGCCATCCAATGACAATGGCCCGAGGGTTGTGCCCGGTCCGACGGGC
The DNA here is from genome assembly GCF_009296175.1 of Microvirga tunisiensis. Taxonomy (GTDB): domain Bacteria; phylum Pseudomonadota; class Alphaproteobacteria; order Rhizobiales; family Beijerinckiaceae; genus Microvirga; species Microvirga tunisiensis. Next base: position 5,057 of record NZ_VOSK01000274.1, read on the forward strand.
CAGAAGCCTGCCTTCCTGAAGCCCGGTATCCTATCGGTCGTCCTGGAGCGAACCGACCGTGTCAGGCTGGATTTCGTGGCAGATGGCGTGGTGACGATCCAGGGACAGGGTGCAAGGGCGGAAAAAGAGAAGCGCCCGTCGTTTCAGCGGGCGCTTTAAGGATTCCGGCCGTAGGGGCAACTAGACCGGCTTCGGTCAGAAAATCAGGTTCGCTCGACGCTGTCTGTCGGCAAAAAGACAATTCGCATAAAAAGTTATGCCCGGTATATCTCGGGAACGCGGCCCATAAAATTGCCACGGTTGAACGGCCAAGGTCGGCTTGTGTCGTTTCAGCCTCCTTGAACCGCATACGCCCTGGCTGAGGATCCACCCGATCTCCTTGGCCAGGGCTCCAGCCGCCCTCAGCCGGAGGTCTGACAAGACCCCTCGGTGAGGGCGCTTTGCTGTCCTCCCGGCGATAAGGCTCCGTTAACCATCCTCGCGGACGATAGACGGCCTGATCAAGATGGGGGAATTGGCATGAATGTGGTGGTTTTTGCGTCCCGCAAGGGAGGTTCTGGCAAGAGCACCCTTGCCGCGCATCTGGGGAGCTATATGGCCGAGCACTCTCGACCGACGCTCCTGATTGACGCGGACCCGCAGGGGTCTCTGGCCCTCTGGCACCGGGTTCGGGGCTCACGGGATCTGCCGCTCCACCTTGGCACCAAGCATCTCGCGGCCACGCTGGCGAAGGCGCGGCGCGCTGGAGCTGAATGGGTTCTGATCGACACGCCGCCGAACGCGGAAGCCCCTGTGGCCGAGGCGATCTGGCACGCGGATCTTGTCGTGATCCCCATGCGCCCGGGCCTGTTCGATGTCGATGCCGTTCAGGCCACGATCAAAATGTGCCGTGACCTCAAGAAGCCTTATGCGGTGGTGATCAACGCTGCCCCGGCCAAAAATGGCTCGGAGGATCCGAGTGTTGCGGATGCACGCGGGGCCATGCAGGCGCTCGACGTTCCGACATGGTCGGGTCAGATCACGCATCGCCCTGAATTGTCGCTCTCTCTGGCCCATGGAGCCGGTGTGAGCGAGTTCAGCGCCGGATCGGCTGGATCGGAGGAGATCGGCAGCCTCTGGCGGGCGCTCACAAGGAGCTTCGAGGCGATGAAGGCCATGGCGGGCACTGAAGCCCGATCCGCTTAACCTGGCATGGCGGGCGTTTAAACGTTATGGCTTTACACGCCCGCCGCGTCCTGCTACCGTAATTTACATGAGTCGGAATCCCGGCTCGGGCAGGTTAGGTGGAATCACCTGATCTGCGTTAGCATTCGACGCTACGTTCGCCCGCCGCATCGGCGGGCTTTTTCATATCCAAAATCTGAAAATTGAAACCTTGCCAAAGGCCGCCCCTGCTCGGGCGGCCTTTTTGCGTTGTGGAGTATCCATGAAGAAAGCCAAACTCTACGCTGCCGCCCGCGCTCTTTTCCGCTTCACTGGCGCCGTCATCCAACGGGTGGCATCGGGGCTGATTATCGATTGGATTAAGGGGCATCTCGGCGACTTCTGACGACACACGACGTATTCAGATGGGCGATCCATCAGTCGGATCATAGGTCCGTGTAGCCCTTCTGCCGCTGGGTGTCAGCCCAGCCCTCTAGCGCCTGTGCAGCTGCCGCCTCATCAGGGTAGATGTCGACCTTTTCCTGCCCTTGGCGCCAACGAAGCCCCAATTCCGGACCAGCCGGATCGTGCCGAACAAGTCGCGCTCAATCATCAGGCTGAAGAACCGTGCCCTGCCCTGCTCCGGGTCACGCCGATAGAGCACCAGGTGGTGCCGTATGGGTGACCGGGCGTCGGGCATCGGCGGGGCACCTCTTATTCAGGTTTGCCCTTCTGGAGCGCTCTCTCCATCTCGCGCATCATCGCCTTCTCGATCTCGTCGAGATCGACCTTGATGGCCGGATCGCCGGTCTGTGCCTTGGCCTTGGTCACCGGGACCTGCCTGGCTTTTGGGCGGTTAATGGCCATCCGGGTCTGGGTGGGGAAGCGGCCCTCCAGGGTATCGATGAGGCTGTTGAGCGCCGCATCGGACAAGGTGATCTCCGGAACCTCATCGAGCCCTCTCAGGGCGATGGAGTGGTGGGTGTAGCGAGGATCTCCGGTCACCTCAGGACCAAACCATTCCAGAGGCTGGAAAGCCTGCGCCTCGACCTCGGTGTCAAATTCCACCGTGACGAGATGCAGGGGACGGGGACGAACAATCTGGTCGATCAGGGCGTGGCGGTCGCTGATCGGCAGGGCTGTTCGCGAATAGTCGACCTCACCGGCGCAGACATCGAGCAGCGCGTGGACGTGGCCCACCGGAACCTCGGTCTCCTCCTCGACGTCGCCATCGGGTCCTGCCGACCTGAGGATGAGGAGCCCTCGGCTTTCCTCAAGGCGGACCCAGGAGGTTCGGTCCCGTTGCTCCGGGAAGAAGCCTTCAACCTGGCGCAAGCCACCCCTCTCCCGCTGGATGAGACGGGCGAACGAGGGGGTGAGGAGAAAGCGGCGACGAATGGTCATGAAATCCAAGCAATGAAAGGAATTGAGGATGGGTTCTAAGGTACACGGCGCAGGAGAGGCAGGGCAACCCAGAACCCGGCAATATGGTTTCCGCTCAGCCGGCAGCCCGGGACTTCTCCTTCTCCCGGATCTGACGCTCGCTCAGGTACTGCCGATCGTAGAGAAACAGAGGGTCAGCGTCTTCACCTCGCATATCCGACCATGCAGCAATGCTGGACAGCGGAATGAAATGGTAATGCGAGGAACTCCTGTTCCGAGGCTCGAAGAGCCCAATCTGGTTGTCCGGGCTCTCCGCCATTGCACCTGTGAGCGAGTGGCCCGAGGTCAGATAAAGGGTCACGGCGCGGTCGAGCGGCAGTTCCTTAAGGCCGGCGAGAGGATCGCTCTCCTCGGATCTCAACACGGGGGCCGGGACCTGAGCTTCGGTCTTCAGCTTGTCCTGAAGCTTCTCGACAAGGTCGAGACCAGTGCCGCCGATATGGGTGATGTCCGTCAGGGATAAGACATTAGCCTCTTCGGTGTCGGAGAGGGAGAGTTGCTCGCAGTTCGCAAACATGGCGAAGTAGTCGGCCCTGAACAATGCCGTTTGATCAGGCGGCAATTGCATTCCAGGGCTCGTGGGCCGTATCCGATGGCGGATGAATCCATCAGAGCTGCCATGATCCAGGCAACAAAAAGCCTGAGCCAGTTCA